>JALWEG010000010.1 GCA_027014155.1 Aquificaceae bacterium | reverse complement strand
AACCACTCCTCAAGTAGTTTTAACTTTTCGTTGTCGGTAAGAGCTTCCCTGAGCAGGCTATTTGCCTTTTCTATAACCTCTTGCTCCTCTTTTTCCGTAAAGGTGTATTCCTCAAGCCTTACAGGCGGAAGAATGCTCAAATTAACTATGTAGTGATACAAGATGTCAAGGAAAGCTCTTACGGGAGAGGCTATATTTCCCTCTATCCCGAAGTCAGACCACTCTTTAACGTTTTGGGGATATCTATCCTCTCTAACCTTTGCAAGGTGCCAGTCGTATCCGTGATAGCGTAAAGCGTCAATACCGGTTATGTAGCTGTTTAGCACCTCTGTTCACCTCTCATGTAGGTGTTTTTGTAGGTTTGTCCTTGTAAGCTACCCAAACGAAAAACAGGGCTACCGCTACAACTCCCCACCAAGAGCATTCCAACGGTATATTCACTCATCTATTTATCAAATATACGCCTGCTACGAAAAGGATACCCTAAAATGTGAAGCTAACAAACATAGACATTACAGCCATCGTTAGAAAGTGCTTGCCTATTTCCTTGTAAGTCTGTTCCCTGCCGAGCTGGGAGATTGTCAATTAGTTGGAAAAGGAAAGTTTCTCAAAGCTCATGTCGCAAGCCGGTCAGGCCGTTAAAATATACCTATGGAGAAGTTTATCAAGGAAGGACTTACCTTTGACGACGTTTTGCTGGTGCCCGATTACTCGGAGGTTCTACCCCACGAGGTTGACGTATCAACTTACATAACCAAAGAGATAAAGCTCAACATTCCCATAGTATCGGCCGCCATGGATACCGTTACCGAGGCCAGGCTCGCCATAGCCTTAGCCCGAGAGGGTGGTATAGGGATAATTCACAGGAACATGCCCATAAAGAATCAGGCAACGGAGGTGGAAAAGGTAAAGAAGTCCGAGAGCGGCATGATTATAAATCCGGTGACGGTCCGCCCCCAGGCCAAGGTAAAGGAAGCTCTATCCCTCATGGAGAGGTATAAGATTTCGGGCGTTCCGGTGGTTGATGAATCAGGCAAACTGGTGGGGATATTAACCAACAGAGACCTGAGGTTTATGAAGCCCGAGGATAAGGAAAAGAGGGTGTCCCAATTCATGACCAGCGAGAACCTGATAACCGCAGAAGAGGGGATATCCTTGGAGGAGGCTACCGAGGTTCTCCAGAGACATCGGATAGAGAAGCTGCCCATAGTGGACTCCGATGGAAAAATCATAGGCCTCATAACTATAAAGGACATAATGAAGAGGAAGCAGTATCCCAACGCCTGCAAAGATGAGTTGGGTAGGCTCAGGGTCGGAGCGGCCGTGGGGACGGGAGACGACACCTTTGATAGGGTCGGTGCGCTGGTGGAGGCTGGGGTAGACCTGGTGGTGGTGGACACGGCACACGGACACTCTAAGAGGGTTATAAAGGTTGTGGAAAAGGTAAAGTCCCTGTACCCACAGCTTCAGGTGATAGCGGGCAACGTTGCTACCGGGGAGGGAGCTCAGGCGCTCATAGATGCGGGTGCCGACGCCGTAAAGGTGGGAGTTGGACCCGGTTCCATATGCACCACCCGCGTCGTGGCAGGTGTGGGGGTTCCCCAGATAACCGCCATAATGGAGGCGGCTCAGGTGGGAATGCGCAGCGGCGTGCCCATAATCGCCGATGGAGGTATAAGGTATTCGGGAGACATAGCTAAGGCTATAGCGGCGGGCGCCAGCGCCGTTATGTTGGGGAACCTGCTGGCGGGAACGGAAGAGGCCCCCGGAGAGACCATATACTACCAGGGCAGAGCTTACAAGGTTTACAGGGGAATGGGCTCCTTGGGAGCCATGATGTCAAGGCTCTCCTCCGACAGATACGGACAGGACAAGGTGGAGAAGTTCGTCCCCGAAGGCATAGAGGGAAGGGTGCCTTACAAGGGTAGACTTTCGGAGATAATATACCAGCTGGTAGGTGGCCTGAGGTCTGGAATGGGGTACGTGGGCGCCCCCGATATACCCACGCTCCAAAAGAAGGCCAAGTTCGTAAGGATTACGTGGGCGGGCTACAAGGAGTCCCACGTGCACGACGTTTCCATAACCAGGGAGGCACCCAACTACTGGGTTGAGTGATGAACAAACCCCTTTTGGTTTTCTCTCAGACCCACAGGGTAAAGGCTATCCTCAGGAGGGGCGGACTGACTACCGTGTGCGAGGAGGCAAGATGCCCCAACATATCCGAGTGCTTCGGAGCCGGTACGGCCACCTTTATGATACTGGGCGACAGATGCACGAGAAGGTGCGGGTTCTGTAATGTAATGAAAGAACCGCCGAAGGCGGTGGATATAAATGAAGATAAAAAACTCCTCCGCGCAGTTAAGTCTCTCGGACTGAGATACGTGGTAATCACCTCTGTGGCGAGGGACGACCTACCCGACGGAGGAGCCTCTCACTTTGCTAAGTGCATAAAGACTCTCAAGGATAACCTCCCCGGAATAAAGGTGGAGGTTCTCATACCGGACTTCAGGGGAGATAGGTCGTCCTTGGAGAGGGTTCTCAAGCAAGGGCCGGTCGTTCTGAACCACAATGTAGAGACGGTGCCCAGGTTATATCCTAAGGTCAGGGTAGGTTCAAAGTACGGTAGAAGTCTGATGGTTTTGAAGATGAGCAAGGAGATAGCGCCCCATATACCTACAAAGTCCGCCCTCATACTGGGACTCGGAGAGAGGAAGGAGGAGATAATCCGTGTGATGGAAGACCTGAGGGAGGTCGGGTGCGACTATCTGACGGTGGGTCAGTACTACCAGCCTTCCAAAAGGCACTTTCCCGTGGTCAGGTATTACTCACGGGAGGAGTTCTACGAGCTGGAAGAGATGGCTAAAAGCCTGGGTTTTAAAAAGGTCGCCTGCGGTAGCAACGTGAGAAGTTCCTACAGGGCTTGGGAGTTTATATCCTGAAGGGCAAAGATTTCTATGTCCTTTGAACTCCTCAGAGACTCTATGGCGGTCAGTATGGCGTATCCGCCTCTGAGGGTGGTGGTGTAAGGCACCTTAAACTGAACCGCCGCCCGTCTTATGAAGTAGGCGTCGCTCCTTTCCCTTTTACCGGAGGGGGTGTTTATTATCAGGTGTATCTGTCGGTTCATTATTAGGTCAACCACGTGGGGCCTACCTTCGGAGATTTTAAGCACGTGCTCAACCTCAAGACCCCTCTCCCTCAGGAACCTGTGGGTTCCCGTGGTGGCTACCACCTTAAAGCCCAGCTTTAAGAAGCCTCGGGCTAAGGGAACCACCTTCTCCTTATCCCTGTCGGCCACACTGATGAAGACCTTACCCCCCTTGGGCAGGTCGTTGCCCGCACCCAGCTGAGCTTTGTAGTAGGCCATACCGAAGTCCTTATCTACACCCATCACCTCGCCGGTGGATTTCATCTCAGGGCCCAGCAGCGGGTCAACCTCGGGGAAGCGGTTGAAGGGAAATACCACCTCCTTTACGGCGTAAATCTTCTGACCGGAGGACATGAAGTCCGATGCCGGGTGAGACTCTCCCCTTTCTAACCTATCAAACACCTCCGGAAGAAGCTCCCTTAAGGTTCTGCCCAAGGCCACCTTTGTGGCTATCTTGGCGAGGGGGTAGCCTATCGTCTTGCTGACGAAGGGCACCGTGCGTGAGGCCCGTGGGTTTACCTCAAGGACGTATATCTTACCTTCGTGAATCGCGTACTGGAAGTTTATCAGGCCTTTGACCTTGAGGTGCAGGGCTATCCTTTTTGATATCTCCTTTACCGCTTCCACCGTCTCTTCGTCAAGGGAGTAGGGGGGAATGGAGGCGGCGCTGTCGCCCGAGTGAACCCCCGCCTCCTCTATGTGTTCCATGACGGCACCTATGAGAACCTCTTTCCCATCGCAAACCGCGTCCACATCAAGCTCTACGCTATCCTGTAGGAACTTGTCCACCAGCACGGGCCTCTCGTTGCTGACCTCCACCGCCTCTTGCAGGTAGTCCATCAGCTCCTTTTCGTCGTAAACGATTCTCATGGCTCTACCGCCCAGCACGTAGGAGGGCCTAACGAGAACCGGATAACCTATGCTCTGCGCCACCTTCAGAGCTTCCGACACACTCTTGGCCGTTCCGCTGGGGGGCTGGAGGAGCTTAAGCTCCATAACCACCTCTCTGAAGAGTTCCCTGTCTTCCGCCCTGTCTATACTCTCGGGTTGAGTTCCCAAGATTCTCACGCCTGCGGCTTCCAAGGGCAGAGCCAGCTTAAGCGGAGTTTGACCGCCGAACTGGAGCAGAACCCCCTCGGGTTTTTCCCTCTCCACTATGGCCATAACGTTTTCAAATACTATGGGCTCAAAGTAGAGCTTATCGGCGGTATCGTAGTCGGTGGATACCGTTTCCGGGTTGCAGTTGACCATTATGGCCTCGTAGCCTTCCTCCTGAAGAGCAAAAACGGCGTGAACGCAGGCGTAATCAAACTCTATTCCCTGCCCTATCCTGTTTGGCCCGCTTCCGAGAATGAGAACCTTTCTCTTCATATCGTTCCTTGATATTATAGGAAATTCATCTATGGCTTCTACTTACGAGAGACTCTTCTTTCTGGTAGCGATAATTCTCTTCTCTTACGCCCTAAAGAGGGCCAAGGTGTTTAAGGAAGAAGATGCAAAAGTATTTATAGACTTCGTTATCTACTTTTCCTTACCTCTTACCGTGGTAGACAGCATAAAGGGTTTAGATAGCGGCAGGGTGGCCCTTGAGGTGGCCGGATTTGCGTGGAGCACGATGCTGTTTTCTTCGGCCCTTGCCCTTTTGGTGGGAAAGCTCCTCGGACTTAAGGGTAGAACCTTCAGAAGCTTCATACTGGTTTCCACCTTGGGAAACACCGCCTTTCTGGGATACCCTTACGCCTACGCTCTGTTCGGGGAGGAGGGACTCAAGTATGCGATACTCTACGACCAGCTGGGTTCCTTTCTGGCCGTTATAACCTTAGGGCTATTGGTTGCCACCGGCAGGTTCAGTCTGAGGGAGATTCTCTCCTTCCCGCCTTTCTGGGGGCTGGTGTTGGGCTTTGTCCTCATGAGCAAGGAGCTGCCCCCTTACGCCGAGAGGCTCCTTCAGGTAGCTTCCGATTCCCTGATACCGGTGATTCTCTTTTCTCTGGGCCTGAAGCTGAACCTCAGAGGTATAAAGGAGTCCATAGGACTGAGCACCGTGTCTATAGGTCTTAAGATGGTGGCGGTTCCCCTCGTACTTGCGTTGCTGTTGAAGGTTTTAGGTCTTTCCCAGTTGCATCACAAGGTAGTGCTCCTTGAAAGCTCTATGCCCGCCATGGTGATGTCCGCGGTGCTGGCGATAAAGTACGGCCTTGACGCCAAGCTCGCCGTCTCGGCGGTCACTCTGGGTATATTCGTCAGCTTTCTGACGGTCCCTCTGATATTGGGGATTGTGTAAGTCTTAAGCTACGACTCTTATATCTGGTATTTCCTTATTGTATTCAGCATCCATGATATATAGTTGCTCTTTTACTACCTTCCTTAAATCCTTCGCTAAGCCGAGGCAGAAGTTTTTGAACTCTTTTATTTCATGATCTCGCAAAGGGATATTGGGAAATATAAGCTTAAGTAAGGCTGTGGTTAGCTTAACTATTGCTTTTTTATCTCGTGTATCTGCCTTGACAGGGATTTCTAAGATATCTCCTACAAAGGTGGAATATTCCCCTTTCCCTCTAAGCATGTGAAGTATGTCCGAGAAAAACTCTACGTTAAGGGCATACCCTTTAACCTTCAAGCTCTCATTAAACCTGGGCAGTTTCCAACCCTCTATAAAACCATGGAACCTGTCTATTAGTGCAGATTCTTGAAAAACATTAGGAAGCTCTTCAAAGTACCACCTTTGCTTAGGTTTCCTTTCCTCGGTTAATTGTATATTGCCCAAAATTACAAATCCTGCTGCTGAAACACCCTTGAAGTCGCCTACATTGTATGTTCCGTTTTCAAGATAACTCTTCAATATGCCTCGTATTTCATTTTCATCATTAAACTTAACAGTTTGAACTTCATCTATAACTACGAAATCATACCTTGATATGATTCCTTCAGCTTTTTTCTGAAGATCATAGAACAACTTGGCTCTTGAAACGAAACCTCCGCTCATAATCCAACCATACTTTGATAGGTTTGAAAACACGTAAGATTTACCTGTCCCTTTAGGAGCCAACTCTATAAGGTTCAAATTCGGTTCCACAAATACTGTTAATCTACATAACAGCAATAGTTTTTCATCAAAGCTTAGCGCATTAGGATTAAATTCCATTGACTTAATTAGCACGTCTATCCATTCTTGTGTGGTAAATTCCTTTCTGGCTTCTACATAGTAATCCAGGTTAACTTTATAAGGTTTAAAAGGTTTAAAATTAGAAAGCTCTATATAACCCGGTTTATCAACTTCTTTTACATAAGTAAGTTCACAAACGCCCCAGAATTCTCCCATAGAAAGGTGCTTACCCTCTCGATTGGATAGAAGTTTAGAAGATACTATTCCCTCTTCAGGTTTAATACCCAAGTCAGGAATATGAAACCTTATGATACCTTTCTTCACATCAGGTTCGGTAATTATACGAGCTAATACCTTATAAGAACGATATGGGTGATTAACAAGTTCTCCTTTTAAACCTCTCCATGGCATATATCTTTCTAAGAATTCCAGTATTCCTTCTTTGTCAATTTTCCCACTCATTTTGTCTGTGTATCTGTTGATTAGCCAGTCCTTTATAAAGGAAGGAATATTCCAACCGGAGAAGATGGCTCGCACCCTATCATCTTTATAAACACTTTCCTCAACAAAGATATCTTTTATCTTTTCGTCCAGTTGTGTCATATTAGGAACTCCTCTTCCTCTAAGCCGCCGATTATACGGAATGGTTCCCTATAGATATTGGACCCTATTTTTATTTCAAGAGTATGATCGCCTGACCTTATACCGGCTAAATCTATTACATACCTACGCTCTTTGTCTAATGCATACTCTACAGGTTTCTTATCTATAACAAGCTCCACATTAACCTTTGGCACAGGTCTTATGTAAACCACTAACTTATTATTCCTTCTGCTAATTTCTCGCTCAGGAAGGTCCACACTGTAGGAAATCTCCTCCTGTCCGCCTACTATAAGAGCAAATGTAAGTATTTCTTCTGGTGTAGCTCCTCCATGTGCTTCACCTTGAGGTTTAGTCCCAATAGACTTGTGAGTTGTAGCAACATAGAAATATTCAACACCTTCTGTGTGCTTTATAACCTCTTTAGGTTCATACCCGAGAGGCCCTCTAAAAAACCTGCCACCATGTTCAAACTTAATGCCTGTAGAAAGCTTAATGGGTTGATGCAGTCTTACGAGAGCAGAACTTCCATGGTCTGAAAATATAAGTGTTCTCTTTTCCACATTTATCTCTTTGTCTAAGATTTCTTTAAGCTTGTTCATTTCCTTAATAATTGAATCTGGAAACTTATACCTTTGGTGAATTAAATTATCAAATTCACGCATTTCCAAAACTTCAAAATTTGGTTTGTTTGTCTCGGTGATTGAAGGAAGGTTAGCTCTGCATATGTGGAAAGCGTGAACAGGAATCCCTTTACTTTTTAAGTAATTCAAAACAAAGCCTGCCCATTCAAATCCGAGAGCGTCTATCCAGACAATTCTTTCAGCTTCGTCCTTCCACTCTGTAGCTATATCCAATATCCATTTAAATGAGTAATACCAGTTATAAAAATTTCCACTTCTATTAATGTTATTAAGTAAACTTTCAAGCTCTGCTAATGCCTTATTCCGTAATTTACTTTCCTTGTATAAATTCATATAATCCAATACCCATTTTTGGTTTTCCTCAAGGTTTGGCGGTTTTGGAGTATCAAGATACGCCGCAAAGTCTTCAAACTGAGCCTGTAATTCCTCTAAAGATATTTTCCCTTGCGTAATAAGCTCCAAAGCTTTCTTTTTCTCACATTCCAGAATTCCAATTATGTTTTCTTTTTTTATACTTTCATCCAGCTCTTCGCAAAGTAAACGTTCAAATGAAGAGTCTGCTTTTATAGCTATAGATAAAAATCTATATTTATCGCCTTGATCCAAATTTCCTCTATATATATTTTTTAAGAAAGCTACTTTATCCTCTTTAAGAATGCTCTTATAGCCTGACATATAGTTGTAAGCCAAATTTAATAGAGACTTACGCTTAAGTTCATTCCTTTCCTTCAAAAAATGTTTTACAAAATCTGCAAAATCTTTAATGGAAGGGAACATATCCTTGAAGGAATGCAAGTTTTTTTCTAAAACTTCTTCTGCCAATCCTTTTTCATAGTTCTTATCGGTGAAATATATTTTGTCTTTAAAACCTACAACTTTTCTCAAAACGTCCTTATAGTTTTCAATCCCAACAACATCAACCGCTGTATCAGGGTAAGCGTTTTTGTAGCTTGAGTAAATTACTCTGTTCTTTACATAGATTTCGGTATTTTGCAATCTCCAACAACCTAAGAACTCTCTGAAATCTTCTACACATTTAAGTTTAATGTTTATCTTCGGATTTAATACGAACATCTTAACCTTTTTCCCCGTAGCTGTCACTTCGTAAATCAAGTCTTTATAAAATTCTCTTATACCCTTTATATCCTTTATCCTTTCTTTTAAGCCTGCCAAAGGTAAAATCGCATAACCTTTGTTTGTTCTTATTCTCAAAATGTTTGGGAGCAGGCTGTTTAGCTCATCAGTGCTGTAAAATCGGAGTAAATTGTCCAATGAAAATAGATAAACTATGTCGTTCTTTTTTATAAAATCCTCTATTAAATTCTTTATGTCGTTTATGGATAGCCAATTTTTCCCCTCTGGAATATAGTCTTCCAAATACTTCGTTTTTCTACGTAGATGTAAAAGCTCTTTCTCTATACTTCTAAGAACTTCAAAGCTGTCAACTAATATTATTCTAACTCCTAAGGTTCTACTATATGGATTGCTTAATTCGCTCCAAAATTTAGCTTGAAAATCGTTTAGATTATCTATAGTTTTATGCATGATCCATTAACTTTAGCCATTTTTTAATTGAATTCTTTATCTCAGGATACTCATCTAAGATATTAAGTATTAAATTTACCAATTGTGAATGGTTCAGGCTTTGCAAATGTTCCTTTAAGTCCGGCTCTTTGTATTCTGCGGGCGAGACCATAATAGGTTCTACTCTTGGCAATTCTGCTTTAGTATAAGGTTTTTCGATAACGGATTTTGGCTGTTCTGAAATTGTTCTTTCCATATCTTCTATTATTTTATCCACTTTACTGGAAACCTCACTTTCATCCCAAAAGATTGCATTTTGAGACATTTCTTCTTTAAGCTTTTTACCTAACCCTTTTTTGTCTATTTGCCTTTTCCCTATCTTTCTTTCTATGAAAGACCTCATACCCTGTGTAAGGTTCTCTTCGTCTAATAAGCGCTTTAAAGTATTTTTGAGTTTTTCAATTTTATTACTTAACTGTAGAATATAATTATCCTTAAATTCGGCATCGGAACTTGCTATAAATTTTGATAGTTCCCTGATGGTTCCCCTTAAAAATTCCACATCTTGGTGAAGATTTTCTAATTCTTTATCTTCAAGATGAGCCAATGACCATATAGGAAAACCTAAACTCCTTATCTTATCTCGTATTGTGTTTCTAACCCTTATTAGGTCATTGTCTTCTTCCTTAAAGGGTACAAGGTTCCCAAATATATCTTTTAGAAAACCTTCAAGCTTATCCTCACTTTCGCTTCCGTAGCGGAGTTCTATATCGCTTCTTTTTTCTTCCAAAATACTCCGGGAGAAATTCTCTAAATCCGTAAGTGAAGCTCTACCAACTCCTACTCTATATAACCTATTTTGAAAAGGCTTTAAAGCTGTTGCTAATATAAAGGCGCTTATTTTATTGTTGTAGAGTCCGTAAGGTGGCTCCCGTAAGAATTTCAGGTCTTCCACTCTTAATCTCTGTTTGTTTTTAAACTTTTCTTCAATTTCCCCTGACAAGCTTACTATCGGATGACTTGGATCGGCTTTGGGGTTTAAGGATAAATCTTCAAGAAAGATTTCTTTCCTATCTATATCGTAAAGCGCTTCTTGTAAATCTTTCTCTGGTCCTCGTGATATATGACCTTTTAACTCATCAAGTCTCTGACTTTTTATTAGCTTAGATAATAAACCCTTTCCTGATTTGTCCCAAAGATTTCTGTTTTCAATACCTAATGCTTCAGGACCTTTATTGAATATTTCTGCAGAATATTGTTTTAGATAACGAGGTATGTCTCTCTTTGATATTGTATTTCCAACTCCTCTAAAATATAAGGTCAGATAAGCATCTCTATTTAGGTAATCTTCTAAGATTTTGTTTGCCATCTTCGCGGCATAATTTTTCTCTTCATATAATCTATGGCTATCTGCCACCTTTTCTCTTGCTTTCCACTTTATCCACTCAGATAATCTGCTTTCCCCAATCTCATCACCCCAAATTATAAATATGGCGTTGGGAAATTGTTGTGAAGCGTTTTGGAACTTTTCTTTATACGCTTCTTTCTCTGCGGGTGTTTTAGGAAAACCGACCACCAGCGGAAGTCTATAAGTAGATCTTACTTTGTATCTGTATGATTCATCTGGGGGAAGTATAAAAACCTCTACTTTTCTGTAGAAATCCTTCAGCAAAGACTCTTCCACTTGTTCTCTAACATAAGTATTGATGACCTTATAAGCATCTTTAAATCCACTTTTTAATCTTGATTCTTCCTCTTTTAGTTCTTCTTCAGGTAAGTAAGAAGAAAGAACCATATATTTACCGTCCGGGTTTTTCTGTAAAATACCTTCCCTATGTATAATTTCTAATATGCTGTTTATCTTACTTTCCAAAGGAGTCCCTGTGTAGGCAAGTTTAACGTTTTCCCGGGTGGGATGTAGATAACTTTGTGGATAGTCTGTAAACTTGTAAAGTAGATTGAGTATCATCAAGGTTTTAAACACTTTAACGTAATCCTTCCCAAACTCTCTAACTCTATCTTTATGATTGCTGTAATGGTTTACAATATCCCGTGCAAAATCTCCATAATCTCTTTCTCCTATCTGCTCAAGGAAGTAATCCCACAGGGTATCCACTGTGAGAAAAGGTTCTTCCTCCACATCCTTTTCCATGAGCTTGTTCAATGCTCCATTTTCTTCAAAAAGGTAACCAAATATACTTCTCCCTGCAGAAAGGAACTTCTCAGCGACTTGGGTGGCAAGGAGTATGGTGTATGGATGCAACGGGTAAAGGTTTCGTATGTCTTCCGCCTTTGGTCTTTGAACCTCAAAAAGCTTAGTTATGTGGTTAACCAAGTAGGATAAACTTGAAAACCTTGAGCTGCAAACCTCTGCCCATCTATCTTTTCTGTCCAAAGCCCTCTTTAATATCTGGAAAACTGTAGTTTCTGCAAGCTCAAGCTTATGGTGGACAAAGCGGTCGGCAACCTTCCTATAAGTTTGTTCTCCAAACTGTTCTTTGTAGAAATCAGCCATCCTATGGCTGACTACGATTAAGTAAAGGTTAGGGTTTTCAGCAAGTAGATTTTGAAGTTTCTCTAAGTGATTTAGCCCTGTATCCAAGACCTGTGTAAATTCGTCCCATATAAGCAATATCCCGTCATAACCTGCTTCTTTAATTGTGTCATTAACTTCCTTCAGCCATTCTTTGATATCTTTGAATATATGTATGCCTTTTCTCGCAAAGTAATCGTAAACTCCTTTTAAAGCATCTCTATCGGGTGGATTCCTTTTCAGGTCTTCCAGTAGAGCCGATTTTGAATTATATTTGGGAATTCTTTCAAGAATTTGGTCCTCGTCTTCTTTTTTAACATGCTCTATCAGTAGCTCTACTTCCGTTTGTAGCACGGGGGTATCTAATCCCAATTGCCTGAGTTTATTTTTTATATGGTTCCTTACATAGAAACCCATATACCCCAAATCCGGGACATCTCCAGTTCCTATCAGATACACGGGAATAAACCTCTTTCTATTCCTCAGATTTTTAATAAGTCCTACTACCTGGGGGTTCTGTATGTCTTTTTCTACGTAGTCTTTTATTTCTTCAAATGGGTCAAAAAGTAGGTGAGCAACCACGCTACAGGCATGGCTTTTTCCGACACCGTAAGAACCCTGGAGCCATAGAGCGGTTCTTTTGTCTTTTCCATCTACAATATTAATCACCTTTTGCAGGAGCTCAAGGAAGTTAGTATGGGGTATGAAAGACTTCCAGTGAAGCTCACTCTCCTCTTGCCCAAGAGTGAAAACCGGTCTGTAATCCCTCCTTATCTCTATTAAATCCTTATGCTTCATTTAAGATTATATTTTAAGCTTCATCAGGTTGTAATGGAAGTCCTGGTTGTCCATTCCGAATATCCTTTCAAAAGCTTCTGCTCTTTCTCCCAGTTTGTTAAGGGCATACTTTAGAGCATATAGGCTCAGGTTGCTAAGAGCCTCTTTAGAGTACTTACTCTTTTCCACCTTTTTGCCGAACCACTCTCCAAGGGGGGAGTTTTCAAAAGTATTAACGAGGGCATTTACAGCATTCCTTGCGGTGCGCTCCGCATAGCCTTTCCCTTTTATCAGGGATACGAGTTTATCCTTAGTCCATGTACTTTTCCAAGGAACCTCAGAACAGTAAAAGTTAAAAAGAGGTGAATTCAGGGATAGGTTAAGCCAAACTATCTGCCAAACCGCATCCTTGTCTTCTGCATATAGCTCCGACATTTTCCAAGCCAACGGAGTTAAATTCCCTCTCCTATCAATTAGCTCCGCGTCCTTCATATACTTTTTAAAAGCCTTTATCTGTTCAGGACCAAGTGTGTTTTCCTCAAGCCAGACATCTGGTCTATATAAGAAACTTTCCAGCCAGACGTCGCGTAGACCGAAGGTTAAGTATCTGCTAAAACTCATTAAGTGCAACTTTCAGTATATCAAGTGATTCAATATCGTAAAAGTGAATGTTATCAAGGTCTGCTACTATGTCAGCGGATATGAGTTTGCGGTCTTTCAGAGATATGAGCTTCTTTACAAAGCTATCCTTTGATATGCCGAACCAAGCATACGGTCCCGTGTCTTCCAAACTATAAATTTCCCTTATACTCGTTCCTTTCCAACCTTTTAATTCTTTGAGTTTGTAAAGGGCATATCCAATAGCCCAAAGGCTAATCTCATTTGTCCCCCCTTTGTAAAAGACCTTCTTATTTTCTTTTCTACCGAACCAACTTCCGAGGGGAGATGTTTGAAAGGTGTTTGCGAGGGCGTTTATAGAGTTCTGTGCTGTCCTATGCGCAATTCCTTTTTGCTCAAGTAAAGATACAAGCTCACTCTTGGACCAGCTCTTGTTCCAAGGAATTTCTTGAACATACCATCTGAAGAGGTCTGAGTTTATACATAGGTTTACCCACACTACCTGCCAAACGGTGTTTAGATCCTTGTAAAGTAGCTTGGATAATATTTCAAAAAGTTCAGTTAAGTTTTTCTTTCTATCTATAAGTTCTATATCAAACAGATATCTATTCATGGCCTCCTTTTGCTTTGGACCAAGTATATTGTTTGTAAACCACTCTGAGCCTCTTTCTAAGAAACTTTCAAGCCAAGGCTTGCGGAGCCCAAAAGTATTGTATCTATCCATCCTCACTTTCTCTGCCTTCTTTAATTTAGGTTGTAAATACATATTATACGACTCCGCCACATAGCACCCCCTCTCTATAAACTCAAGGCAATTACCGCAATGGGTGCACCTTGCAGGATTGACAACTACCTTGGGATAAGTCATTACCGCGTGGTATGGACACTCAACCTCGCATCCGGTACAGTGTAGGCAGTATGCACTTTTGTAAAGGACATTCTCCAGTTTTTTGTATATCGCAGGATGGGGGTCAACATTTCCAAAATGTACAATATGTCTGTTGTTTTCCTTTTTTATATCAAAGTGAATAACAGCAGAGCCTACTCTTAGCTCACCAGAGGTATGATTGTTTGTATTTTTCAATATATGAACGTTACCTACAGTTTTCATCCACTCTGTGATGTTTTCCCTGCAGTTGTCTATAACAGCCTTCATCTTGGAGCCATTCTTTACTACTTCAACCCACACATCATTCTCAAGTCCAAGCCCACCTGCTCTTGCCTTCCACGCTCCGGAGGATATGTAGTCCTTCATTTCGCTCTCTGTGGATATTCCCATTCTCTTGGCGTAATTTTTAAGGACAGAAATGAACTCCTTAGCGTGCTCAGGATACTCTTTCTGGATTATGTATTCGGACCATGTGCTTGCAAAGGGACATACGCTACAACCAACTCTTCTTAAACCTTTCCTATAGAGCGGATTTATCTTAAGACCTTTATAAAAGTGATACAGGAATACTTCAAAAGTATTCCACCTGAAGATGGGTTTCAGATTTATTTCCCTAAAGGTCTTTTCTCTGGGTGAGGTTCTTTCATAACAGCTTCGCCGTGTGCTTTCATCCGCTCTTGTCCCTTCAAAAACGAGTATTGTTTTATAAAAGTTATTAGAGCCTATCCGCTCAAAGAATTTGACTTGAGGAGCTATCTTATAAACGCTGCAGCACCAGCGCTTTATCCTGCTGGGAGGTCCGAAAAGTTTCCAAAGTTCAGCGGTATCAAATACCGAACCAACCCTGTGTATTTTGAAGGAAGGATAAAATTGTTTGTAATACTCTTCCGTCCAATCCACCATGTAATAGGTCTCAGGAAGCTCCATCTTCGTATCCGTGAAAACAACATAAAGCTCTTCGTTAGGAATCACCTGAAGGACTAAATCAAGCACCACTTGAGAGTCTTTACCCCCACTATAGGAGACCGTGAGAGCGTATCCTTCCTTGCCAAGTCTCTTTCTCTCAAGGTGTATATAATCAAGAGCCTCATTGATAAGGTCATTCATATATTTGTAGTTCACTTCACATAGCTTGTTGATATCTATAGGAGTAAGCTCTATCCCTTCACGGATATACTCTATCTCGTGGTTTTTATAAAGAGCACCTTTTCTTATTTTAGCTATGAGTTCGCCGTCTTGGTAGTATTCAACAAACTGATTTATATCCCTTCCCCACAGAAGGGGCGCTTTGGCATCTTTATGGAACCTAAGGAATTTATCTAATCCTAAGGTAGTAAGTTCCTCAGCGAATACGGGAAAAAGCTCGCTCGTATCTCCTTCGGGTGAGAGAGCTAAAAGATTTGTCCCTATCCACTTTAGACCAAACATGGTTTGACATTATAAATTAACCCCTTACACCGTCCTGAGCTTGATTAAAACTTGGTTATGATTATTATTATCAGTTATGGAAGACAGGGTTTACATATACGACACCACCCTCAGAGACGGCGCTCAGGCGGAGGGTGTGAACTTCTCCCTTGAGGACAAGGTCAGGATTGCTCTTAAACTGGACGAGTTCGGGATACATTACATAGAGGGGGGGTGGCCTTACGCGAACCCCAAGGATTCTCTCTTCTTTCAGAAGATAAAACAGGAGGGATTGAGCAACGCCAAGCTGGTAGCCTTCGGCTCTACGAGGAGGGCCGGCAAAAAGGTTAAGGAGGACCCTCAGGTAGAGGCTTTGATAAAGTCGGGCGCCGACGCCATAACCATATTCGGCAAGTCCTGGGATTTGCACGTGCGTGAAGCGCTGAGGACCTCTCTGGAAGAGAACCTGAACATGGTCTATGAGAGCATCAAGTTTCTAAAAGATAGCGTTGATGAGGTCATATTTGACGCCGAGCACTTCTTTGACGGATACAAGGACAACCCCGATTACGCCCTGCAGGTGCTAAGAGCGGCCCACGAGGCGGGCGTGGACTGGCTGATTCTGTGCGACACCAACGGAGGAACGCTTCCCCACGAGGTATATGAGATAACCAAGGAGGTAGCAAAGGAGCTTCCGGGAGTTCCCTTGGGCATACACGCCCACAACGATTCGGACACCGCGGTGGCCAACTCCCTTATGGCGGTCCTTGCGGGTGCGAGGCAGGTGCACGGCACGGTGAACGGTATAGGTGAGAGGACGGGCAACGCCAACCTCTGTTCCATAATCCCAAACCTGCAGCTTAAGTTGGGCTACAGGACCATTCCCAAAGATAACCTGAAGAAGCTCAGAGAACTCGCCCTCTTTGTGGCGGAGCTGTCCAACATGCCCCTTCCCAGAAACATGCCCTATGTAGGAGACAGCGCCTTTGCTCACAAGGCGGGTGTCCATGCCTCTGCGATGTTAAGAAATAGAAGGACTTACGAACACATACCGCCGGAGGCGGTGGGCAACAGGAGAAAGATTACCGTCTCCGATATGGCCGGCAAAAGCAACCTCATATACAAACTGAGAGAGTTCGGAATAGAGGTTGATGCGGACTCCCCGGAGCTGGAGAGCTTGATAAGGAAGGTGAAGGCTATGGAAGGGGAGGGATATCACTTTGAGGCGGCGGAGGCTTCCTTGGAGCTGCTGTGCAAGAGGCACTTTGGTATTGCCAGGGACTTCTTTGAGTTTGATGCCTACAGGGTTTTGATAGCCAAGCGCAGGGACGATGAAGTGCCCGTATCCGAGGCAACGGTTAGGCTCTCCGTCAACGATGTCAGAGAGCATACGGCCGCTTCCGGCAACGGCCCCGTAAGCGCCATAGACAGGGCTCTGAGGAAGGCGCTGGAGGACTTCTATCCCTCTCTGAAAGAGGTTCAGCTCATAGACTACAAGGTTAGGATTATAAACGAGCAGGAGGGGACTTCGGCCAAAGTAAGGGTTCTGATAGAGTCCGGCGACGGCAAGAGGAAGTGGGGAACGGTAGGCGTGTCTGAAAACGTGATAGAGGCCTCATGGATAGCTCTCGTGGACAGCATAATTTATAAGCTCATGAAGGATTCGGAGGAGGGAAAGATATGAAGGTTGCCTTCTTGATAAAGGGAGACCCCTTCTCTTGGAAGGCCCACGAGGCTCTTAGGCAGGCGATAGCTGTAGGTATGAACCACGAACTTAGTCTTATACTCCTCAGGGACGGCGTTTACACTCTAACCGATTGGAATCAGGAAGAGTTGGGTATAAATAGCTTTGAGAAGTTTGTGGAGACCTTTGAGATGGTGAACGTTGAGGTTATCGTGGAAGACGCCTCTCTCCAGGAGAGGGGGTTAAAAGAGAAGGACTTCATAACCCAGGTGCGTCTCGCTTCCGCGGAGGACATTGAGGGTATAATCAACTCATCGGAGGCGGTGTTCGTATGGTAGTCAATACTCTCTGGCTGGTAAGGAAGCTGGGAGACTTCTCCTCTGAGCTTCTGTCCGACGACGACGTGGTGGTTTTGATACAGGACGGGGTTCTGCGCTGGCCTACCCGTAAGGGGTGGTACGTCTGCAAGGAGGATGCGGAGGCCAGGGGAGTAAACGTTCCGGAGGAGATAAAGAAGAGCTATCCCCAGATAGTTGAGCTGGTGAAGTTGGCAAACCGGGTGATAGTTTGGTAAAGGCGGCAGTGGTATGAAGTGGGAGATATCCAAGACCTTCAGGTTTGAAGCGGGACACAGGGTTTGGAAGCAGAACCTTACCTACGGACGGGGTGCTGAGTTTACTAAGGGAGCGGGAGTTCCCCAGAACAAATGCGTCAATCTCCACGGCCACAGCTACGTTTTAGAGGTGGTGGTAGGCTCAGACACCCTGAGCGAGCAAGACATGGTGATGGACTTCTACCACGTGAAGAATGCCCTAAAAGACCTGATAGACGAGATAGACCACAGCTTCATAATAGACAAGAAGGACCCCATGTTTGAAAGTCTAAAAGAGGTTGCTCACAGGTTCGGAGCCCTTAAGGTGTTCGCCGTGGATTTCTGCCCTACTGCGGAAGCGCTTGCCAAGTTCTTTTACGACTTTTTGGAGGACAAGTTAAGGGAGAAGGGTCTCTTGGGAGAGGTGAAGGTGGTGAAGGTGGTTCTCTGGGAAACGGCAACCTCTAAGGCGGAGTATAAAGCTTAGGGTAAAATAGATGTCCATGAACGTAGAGTTTTTATCGGAAAGGGATATAGACACCCTCGTTATAAACACTATAAGGTTCCTCAGTTTAGACCAGGTTGAGAGGGCCAGGTCCGGACATCCGGGCATGCCCTTGGGAGCCTCCCATATACTTTATCTCCTGTACGACAGGTTTTTGAAGTTTAACCCGAAGAACCCCAAGTGGATAGATAGAGACAGGTTTATCCTCTCCGCGGGCCACGCCTCGGCCATGCTCTACTCCACCCTTTACATGTTCGGATACGACCTGTCTCTGGAGGACCTCAAAGACTTCCGCCAGCTGGGAAGCAATACTCCCGGCCACCCCGAGAGCTGGCTCACTCCCGGTGTGGAGGCCACCACGGGCCCCTTGGGACAGGGCATAACCAACGGCGTAGGAATGGCTTTGGCCGAGAGGTATTTGGCTTCCCTCTTCAACAGGGAGGGCTTTCCCGTAATAGACCACTATACCTACGTTCTGTGTTCCGACGGAGACCTGATGGAGGGTATATCCTACGAGGCTGCGGCCTTTGCGGGGCATCAGGGGTTGAACAAGCTCGTGGTAGTGTGGGACAACAACCGTATATCCATAGACGGGGACACCTCCTTAGCGTGGAGCGAGGACGTTCTGGGAAGGTTTAGAGCGGCCGGCTGGGACGTCTTTGAAGTGGAGAACGGGTACGATTTGCGTCTCTTGGAAGATACGCTCAGGAAGGCAAAGGAGAGCGACAGGCCTGCCTTCGTATCGGTTAGGACTCACATAGGATACGGGAGTCCTCTGCAGGACTCGGCCAAGGTTCACGGTGCTCCCATGGGTGAGGAAAAGGCTAAGGAGACAAAGCGAAGGGCAGGCTGGAGTGAGGAAGAGTTCTACGTCCCGCAGGAGGCTTTGGAATACACCCGTAGGCACGTGAAGCTGGGCTTGCAGAGGGAAAAGGAATGGCTCGCCCTCTTTGAGGAGTATAGGAAAGAGTATCCGGAGCTGGCCGAAAGGCTTGAGAGAGCCTTTGCGAAGGAATGGCCTACCGAATGGTACGAGGAGCTTCCCCAGTTCAAGGAGGACATGGCGACCCGTAAGGCTTCGGGGAAGGTTCTAAACGTAATGGCCAAGCACATACCCACCCTCTTGGGCGGTTCCGCAGATCTGTCGGAGTCTAACAACACGGTGCTCTGGGACTACCCGCCTATGGAAAAGGAGACTCCCCAGGGTAGGAATATCCACTACGGTGTCAGGGAACACTCAATGGGCGCCATAATGAACGGCATGGCCTATCACGGGGGCGTCCTTCCCTACGGAGGAACCTTTCTAATATTTTCCGACTACATGAGGCCGGCGGTACGCATAGCCGCCATGGCCGGTCTGCAGGTGATATACGTCTTTACCCACGACTCCATAGGGCTCGGAGAGGACGGACCCACCCACCAACCGGTGGAACAGCTACCCTCCCTCAGGCTCATACCCAACCTGTGCGTGATAAGGCCCTGCGACGCCAACGAGGTAAAGGTGGCGTGGAAGGTGGCCCTTGAGAGGAAGGAAGGCCCCACCGCCATAGTTCTTACCAGGCAGAGCGTTCCCACGTTGGACAGGAAGAACCTCTCCCCTGCGGAGGGCTTAGAAAAGGGTGCTTACGTGCTCAAGGATTGCGAGGGCGAACCCCAAATCGTAATCTTGGCGTCCGGTTCGGAGGTTCAAGTGGCCTTGGGCGTCTCCCGACTGCTGGAGGAGAGGGAGGGTGTAAGGAGCCGGGTGGTAAGCTTTCCATCGGCCTTCCTCTTTGATAGACAGGGGGAGGATTACAGGAGGCAGGTCCTTCCACCGAACGTGGACAAGGTGGTGGCCATAGAGGCCTCCAAGGGAGACCTTTGGTTCAAGTACGTGGGCAAAGATGGTCTTGTGGTCTCTATGGAGAGCTTTGGGAAATCTGCACCCGGTAAGAGACTCTTTGAGCACTTCGGTTTCACACCCGAGGCGGTGTTTGAGAAGATAAAGAGCAGGTGGTTATAAGGCTAAGAAACCTCTTATACGACAGGGGCATACTGAAGTCCAAAAGGCTCCCTGTTCCCGTAATATGCGTGGGCAACCTCAGTTTGGGAGGCTCGGGCAAAACGAGTCTCGTCAGGCACCTGGCCGACAGGCTTTCCGAGAGGTTTCGCGTGGCCATAGTGATGAGGGGATACAAGAGGCGCAGCAGGGGACTGCGCGTCGTTTCCCACGCTGGAGAGCTGCTCTTGGGTGTTGACGAGGCGGGGGACGAGGCTTACATGCTTTCCCGGCTGCTACGCTCCAAGGGAGTGAGCGTAGTCGTTTCCGAAGATAGGTACGAGGGTGGACTCGTAGCCTGCGGAGAGCTGGGTGCCCAACTGATTCTCCTTGATGACGGCTTCCAGCACAGAAGGCTCTATAGGGACCTGGATGTGGTCCTATTAAAGAAGAGGGACTTAAAAGATAGGGTTTTTCCCTTGGGCAGGCTCAGGGAACCTTTGGACTCTCTAAAGAGAGCGAGCTGTATAGTCCTTAGCTATCAAGAGGTAGAGCCCTTTGATTTCTCCTTCAGAGATAAGCCTATTTTTAAGATGTTTCGCAGGTTTGTAGGTTTGGTGAACGCAAACCTTGAAAAGGTAAGTCCTCGGGTTCTCTCGGGCAGGAGGGTGATAGCCTTTGCGGGTCTGGGAGACAACCGGCAGTTCTTCAAAAGCCTGAAGATGGCGGGTATAAGGGTGGATAAAGAGATATCCTTCAGAGACCACCACGATTACAGGAACTTCAAGCTGGACGGAGATAGCCTCTACATAACCACCCTCAAGGACATGGTGAAGCTGCCCAAGGCGGACAACCTTTATGCCCTTGAGCTGAGTGTGGAAGTGAATGGACTTGAGGACTTCCTGCTATCTCACTTGTAGAACTTCTTGCTTATCTGGGCCCTTTCCTCTCCGCAGTTGACGTCCTCGCGCTCTATGTATTGGCGCATAGCCTCCACAGCATCTTCCCCCGTAAGAAGCTCTTTCAGGTCCCTCTCAAGGTTCGTAGGCTTTATCTTGGCTATCCAGCCCCTGCCGTAGGGGTCGTCGTTGATGAGTTCCGGGTTGTCAAACAGCTCCTCGTTCCTCTCCACCACTTCGCCCTCTATGTCCGCCGGTATGGGACCCGTCCACTTGCCGCTTTCAAGAGAGGCCACGGGTTTGCCCTTGGGCACCTTTTTACCCACCTTCTTTATCCTTATGTTTATTATCTTTCCGGCCCTCGCCTGACCTACGTCGGTGGCTCCCACCGTGACGGTTCCGTCCTCGTTTACCCGAAACCAGACTTGGTTGTCCATGTCGTAGTAAAGCTCCTTGGGTATTACGCACCCTCTATATACAAACTCTTCAGCCATCGCAAGTTTACCTCCTGAGAATCTCCTTAAGATAATCTAAGGACTCAACGGGATACCACTCTCCCACGTTGATTTTCTCAAGAACCTGAACTCCCTCCTCGTCCTCCTTCATCTTAAGCAGTGCCGAAAGTATATCTTCCCTTTTGTCCTCAAGCTTGGGAGATAGCATAACCAGATGAGAGCTGAGCCGTTCTTGGCTTTCGTAAAGAACCTTCAGGCCGGTCTTTGACAAGGACGAGAGCTGCTCCCAGTAATCTTTATATACGAATCCGTAGGGAGAATTTCCCTTAGCTACGTCTCTCACCACCACCTGCCAAGAGTCTCTGGTGATGAGGTTGAACTCTATACCTCTGTCTTTTAGCACCTTTACTCCCAAGTAGGTGGCGAACTGGTTCTCTACACCCAGAACGTCTTTTCCCTTCAAAGCCTCCAGGTCCTCTTGGGCGTCCTTGTGAGCTACTATCACCACCTCATCGTAGTTGTCGTTTCCGGCAACCGGGATAAAGCCTCCCTCCTCGTGAACCCTTAGAGCGTCCAACGGACTTGAGTAGGTCAGGTCTGCCTGAGCGAGGATTTTGTAATAACAGCCGAAATCAAAGCACTGCTCCATGGTAAGCTCCAGGCCGGTCTTCTTGGACAGG
Organism: Aquificaceae bacterium; assembly: GCA_027014155.1. Taxonomy (GTDB): domain Bacteria; phylum Aquificota; class Aquificia; order Aquificales; family Aquificaceae; genus WFYI01. The sequence continues at coordinate 29,327 of JALWEG010000010.1, read as the reverse complement.
TAAGTGATAAAGTAAAGCCAAGCCGCCTTATTTTTTGAAGAATCGTGGGGACAGACCGCTACTCTCAATTTACTCACCTCCTTCCCTGAAAGGATAATATTTTACAGGAACGCTCAAGGCAAGATACGTATCTGTAAGCCTCTTTTAGAGAGTTGCCCACCGCAAAGGCTCCGTGTCCCTTCACGAGGACTATCCGCTCTTTTTTCAGCTCCGAGCTCAAAGCCTGCGCCAACTCTTTAGACGCGGAGGGCTTGCGCAGGGACAGCACCTTAACCCTACCCAGGATTTCTCTCCCTTCGGAGTCTATGGGTTCTATGAGGCCGTTCCTGTAAGAAAGTATAACCGCGTATGTGGGGTGAGCGTGAACCACCGCCCTCGCCTCCGTATTTAGGTATATACTCCTGTGGGCTATCAGCTCGGAAGAGGCTCGTGGGTCTAAGAAGTCTTTAAGAAGGTTAAGCCTTAGCACGTCGGCCCTTTTCAAATTCCCGGTTATCCTACCCCTGCGGGTTATGAAGATGCTGTTTCTGAACCTAACGCTTAGGTTGCCGGCCACGGCGTCCACCAAGCCTTCCCTGAATAGAAGTTCACCTACTCGTATTATCTCCTCAATCAACCTCTCCACTTTCTCACCCACCGCTCAGTTGCATTATCCTCTCCTCCCTGCCGAGTATGAGTATCGTATCTCCCTCCTTGAGCATCTCGCCCGCCTTGGGGTTGACTATGACCTCTCCACCTCTCTTCACGGCCAAGACGGTGATTCCGAAGCGGTTTCTCAGGTCGGACTCCCTGAGGTTCTTGCCTACCAGGTGGCCGGGCACCTCCAGCTCAACTATGCTGTAGCCCTCGGCGAAGGGTATCTCCTCCACGAGACCGCTTATGACCATAGAACGGGCCAGCTTTATACCCATTTCCATCTCCGGATAGACTATCCTCTTGACCCCCAAGCGTTCCAGAACCTTGCCGTGAAGCGGGTTTATGGCCTTGGCCACCACCTCCCTGACTCCCTTGTTCATGAGCATTACCACGGCGAGGATGCTGGCCTCCACGTTAGAGCCTATGCTGACTATGACGCAATCGGCGTTGAATATGCCGGCCTCCTCAAGGCCCCTCTCGTCAAGGGCATCAACCACGTAGGCTTGGGTCACCGTGTCGCTCAGTTCTCTGACCCTCTCCTCCCTGTTGTCTATGGCTATGACTTCGGCTCCCGCCTCGGCCAGAGTTTTGGCCACGTAAAAGCCGAACCTTCCCAAGCCTATAACACCGAAAACCCTCGCTCTCATAGGAGTATCTTACCCTCAACGTGCCTTAAGGAGCTGCCCTCTTGTCTTCCTACCAGAGCTATGGTAAAGCTGAGCACGCCCACCCTTCCCACTATCATACTCAAGGCTATGAGAACCTTGCTCAGGTCGGAAAACTCCGCCGAGAAGCTCAATCCCTGAGGGCTTCCCACCGAGAGTCCCACCGTGGAGAAGGCAGATATAACCTCAAAAAAGGTGGCCAAGAAGTCCTTCTCTTCCAACCTGTCTATCAAGAGATTTACGGAGGCTATATAAAGGGCGGCCAAGGAGAGTATAACCATAGCCTTGCGTATCTGGTTGTCGGACACCCTCCTCTTGAATATGACCACTTCCGGCTTACCTCTTACGAAGGACAGAACCGCGGTAGATATTACCGCAAAGGTGGTGGTCTTTATACCACCTCCCGTCCCGCCCGGCGATGCTCCTACGAACATCAGGAGGGTTAAAAGAAAGAGGGTTGATTCCGAAAGCAGGGAGATGTCTAAGGTGTTAAAGCCCGCGGTTCTGCTTGAAACGCTCAAGAAGAAGGCAGAAAGCAACCTCTCTCCCCAGTCCAGAGACCAAAGTCCCTCGTAGTGAAAGGCCTCCGTCAGGAGTATGCCCGCCGTCCCGGAGACAATCAGGAGCGTAGATACGGAGAGAACCAGCTTGGAGTGGGTGGACAGGCGGTTAACCTCACCCCGTAGGAAGAGGAAAAGCTCGTTCATAACGAAGAAGCCCAGGCCCCCTACGAATATCAGGAGGGATACGACCACGTTGATGTATATGTCCGCCCTGAAGCCTACGAGATTGTCCGAAAAGAGGGAAAAGCCTGCGTTGTTGAAGGCGGAGACGGAATGAAATACCGACAGCCACAGGGCACTCCCTATATCAAAGCTGTGATACCATCTGGCAAAGAGAAGAAGAAAGCCCGTAAACTCTATGACTAACACGAAGGCTATGACCCTTCTTAGGAACCTGACCAGCCCGTAAAGTCCCGGATAGTTCAGGGATTCGGATAGAATCATTCGTTCCTTAACCCCTATCCTCCTGCCTATGGTTATCAGGAAAAAGGTGGCTAAGGTCATGTATCCCAGCCCGCCCACCTGTATGAGCAGAAGTATTACCGCCTGACCGAAGAGGGTGAAGTCCCTGCCCGTGTCGGCCACTATCAGTCCCGTCACCGTCACCGCGGAGGTGGAGGTAAAGAATGCGTCCACCAGGCTCAGCTCCGCGGTGTTGGATACCGGCAGATACAGAAGCAGGGTTCCGACGGCTATCAGCAGAAAGTAGGATAGGAGTATTCCTTGAGAGGGATTCAATCTAACCATTTTCTACCAAACATCTGAGAACCTTGAGATTTACCCTGTCCCAGTCCTCCACCTTGGGAGTCTCAAGGTAATAGGGAAGCTTTCCGAAGTGTTCGTCTCTGAGAAGGTTTCTAAAGCCCTCAAGCCCTATGTAGCCCAGCCCTATGTGTTGGTGTCTGTCCCTTCTGGAACCCAAAGGTGTCTTTGAGTCGTTGCAGTGGATAGCCTTTATCCTGTGGAGACCCACACTTGAGCTTATCTCCTCCTTGAACTTGAGAAAGCCCCTGCGGCTGTTTATCTCGTAGCCGTAAGCGAAAGCGTGGCAGGTATCCAGACACACCCCCATGTTGGCTCCTCGGAAGTGAGAGATTACGCGTTCCAGCTCCCGGAAGTTCTTGCCTATGTCTCCCCTCTCACCCGCCGTGTTCTCTAATAAAACCCAGGTGTTCTTGGGTGTATATCTGCTAAAAATCTCCTCAAGGGAGAGGATTATCCTTTGAATGGCTTCCTCCTCGGATATACCCTTGGCGGTTCCGGGGTGGAAGTTGTAGAAGGCCACTCCCACCTCGTCGCAGAACTTCAACTCCTCCACGAACACCTCTATGGAGCGTTTCCTAAGCTCTTCGTCTTTGGAAGCTAAGTTTATGAGGTAGGGGGAGTGAACCATTATGGGCGTGCCAAGCTCCCTTGCGGACCTGCTGAAGCTCTCTGCCACCTCGTCGCTGACACCCTTCCACCTCCACACCCTCGGACTTCTCAGGAAGAACTGGAATACCTCGGCTCCCACCTCCTTGGCTCTGCCGAAGGTCTTGAGTATGGAGCCGGCCGAGGATACGTGGGTTCCCAGCAAGGGCATTAGACGGCGACCCGCTCTTGGACTTTGAGCTGCTCTCTTATGGCGGACAGGAGCCTATCCAGAGCCTCTTCGTAGGAGGAGGTCTTTATCTTGCAACCGGAGGCGTACCTGTGGCCTCCTCCACCCAGCCTCTCGGCTATCTTTGATACGTCCACGCCCTCTTTGCTACGCAGGGACACCTTCCAGAGTCCCTCTTGGGGTTTCTCTATTATGGAAAAGGCCACCTCTACTCCCTCTATTGCCCTCGGATAGTTAACCAAACCTTCGCTGTCCTCGTAGGTGGTTCCCGTCTCCTTGAAGAATCTGTCAAAGACGGTTATGCCTGCCACTTTACCCTCCTCGTAGAGTCTTATGGTATTGAGCGCTTTGGACACCAGCTTCATCTTCCCTAAGCTTTCGCGTTCGGAGAACATTCTGTAAACGTAGTTGGGGTTTGCACCGAAGGATACCAGCCTCTTGGCCAAATCAAAGGTGTATTCGTCGGTATTGGAGTATTTGAAAAAGCCGGTGTCGGTGGCCAATCCCACGTATATGCAGGTGGCTATCTCTTCGTCCATGGCGCTCTCGTCCCAAGCCTTCACGATCTCGTATATCAGAGCCGCCGTGGCCGGAGCGTGGGGGTCTATGAAATCGTGTCTGCCGTAAAAGTCTCCTCCGACGTGGTGGTCTATCCTGACCTTCTCACCCACCTTTATATCCGCACCCACACGGAAAAAGCCGGCAGAGTCCACCACTATACCCACGTCGTAGAATCTGTCATCGGGGAGTTTGAGCACTTCCTCCGCGTGGGGAAGAAAGTCCAAGAAGTGGGGAACTCCGTCCTTGGAACCTATGTAAACCTCCTTTCCCTTCTTTTTCAGAAACAGGTAAAGTGCCATACCGCTACCGAGGGCATCTCCGTCTGGATTCTCGTGGGTGGCGATGAGAATGGAACCCTTGACATCTTTAAGAAAGTCAACTATGGGAACGCTCTCCTTCCTCATGGCATCATCTCCTTGCTTGCCGTTCATTAACAATTTAATACTAAAGTGGGTGCGCATGTATGGAGTTTGTCAACCACACTCTTTGGCTTATAATTTCTCTTAAAACCTCAAGGAGGGTTCGTTTATGGACAAGCTGGTTCTTGATAAATTGACGGAGCAGAAGGAAAGCCCCGAGTACCTTCAGATAAGCTGGGCTGCCGCCATGACCCTGGGATTGATACCCGGTCAGTTCTACAGGGATACCAAGCTCAGCTGCATAAACACCTTGTTGACGTATCCCTCCGGTTGCCATGCCACCTGTGCCTACTGCGGTCTACAGAAGGCGAGGGAGATGGATTACTCCAAGAAGAATTTCATAAGGGTGGAGTGGCCCACGGTTAAGCTGGAGGACATAATCCAGAGAACGAAGCAGGTGGGACACGCGGAGCGTCTGTGCATATCCCAGATAACCCACCCCCGTTCCATACGGGATACGAAGTACGTTATGGAGAGGATAATATCCGAGCTGGGCGACCAGCTTTTTGTATCCATACTCATGAACGCCACCGGACAGACTTACGAGGACATAGAGGACTACAAGAGGTTAGGGGCGGACACCCTGACGGTGGCCCTTGACGCGGCCACGCCCGAGATTTTTGATAAGACCAGGGGCAAGCCCATGAACAGCCCCCACAGGTGGGAGACCTACTGGAAGGTTTTAGAGTGGTGCGCCGAGGTTATGGGAGATGGCTACGCCGGTTGCCACCTGATAGTGGGACTCGGGGAGACGGAACAGGAGATGATAGAGACGATTCAGAGGGTAAGAGACCTGGGTGCAAGGACGCACCTGTTCTCCTTCTGGCCCGAGGAAGGTTCCCTTATGGAGAAGGAGGAGCCCTGTCCCGCACCCCAGTACAGGAGGGTTCAGATGGCCAGATACCTCATAGACAACGGACTTGCCAGGTATGAGGATATGAAGTTCAACGAAAAGGGACAGGTTATAGATTGGGGTGTGTCCAAAGAGGTCTTTGAGGAGGTATTCGCCACCGGAAAGCCGTTCATGACGGCAGGCTGCAGGGGTAAGACGACGGAGGTGGCCTGCAACCGTCCCTTCGGAGACAGCTCCGTATCCGACATAAAGAGCTATCCCTTCCAGCCCAACAGAAACGACCTCAAGAGGATAAGGAAACAGATGTTTGATTACGAGATGGATTACAGATACCCGGACATACTTAATCCCAGCACCAGCAGATACCAGTAAGCTTGGAGTCGGGAAAAGAGAGAAAGTTCAGGAGTAGGAGCCTATTTATACTCCTCTCCTTCTCCTTTCTGTTTTTATTTCCCATACTTACGATTCTCAGGTACCAGACGTTTCCCGAAGAAGGCCTCCTCAAGGCTTTAAAGGCAAAGTTTCCCCGCGTTGATGAGATATACGTATTTGAGTATAGAGGTAGCATAAGGGACAGAGAGGGTAGGGAGCTGTCCCTCAGTGTGCCCTCGGTCTCCGTATTCGCGAAACCGGCGGAGAAGGTCAGGAATAAACGAAGGCTGGCTCGGGGACTTGCTCGGCTCACGGGAAAGAGAGAATCTAAGATACTCAGGCGCCTGTCGGGCAAGGGATATACGGTAATACTCAAGAGGGTGGACAAATCCCTCAAGGGGGAGCTTATAGACCTGATTAAGGAGACCCAAAACAGCGAGTTTGTAGGGCTACAGGAGGGATACAGCAGACTTTACACCTACGGTACCCTCGCTTCCAACCTGCTGGGTTTTGTAGGAGACGATGGAAGGGGTCTTGAGGGACTTGAGTACAGCTTTGACCGCCTCCTGGGAGGCGGTGTGTCCAAGGTTCTCGTCTATAAGAGCAAGAATCTGGGAATAATATCCCTGCGTCCCTTTCAGAAGAAGAAGGAAAACTCTCCAAAGGATGTGGAGATTACCTTAGACATAGGAGTTCAGAGCATACTGGAGGACATAAGGGACAAGATAGTTAGGAAGTGGAAACCCAAAAAGGTCTCCATAGTCCTGATAGACCTCAGGAGGGGGGACATACTGGGACTGACCACCTATCCCTATTACGACCCCAACAGGTTTAGTATGTATCCCGCCAGCAGGAGGAGAAACTACGTGGCCACGGACCTCTTTGAGCCAGGCTCGGTGATGAAGCCCTTCTTTATAGCCTACGCCCTTGACAGGGGGAGGGTATCTCCGAGAACCTGGGTGGATACGGGCAAGGGACGCATGAAGCTCTACGGTAGGTGGGTCAGAGACTACAAGCCTCTGGGTAAGCTGTCCCTCAGAGATGTGCTGGTGAAGTCTTCCAACATAGGAACCATAGAGGTGGCCAAGAGGCTAAGCAAGAGGGATGTGGAAGACCTGATGGATAGGTTCCATCTAAAGGAGACCTTCGGAGTCCTGCCCGGAGAGGCTAAGCCCCAGATACCCGACATGGGCTATCCCGCGAACATACTTTACTCTTCCATAGGACAGGGGATAGCCTTTAACACCCTTCACATAACCGTGGCCTTCGGTGCCCTCGCGACCGGCTATGTGGTAAAGCCGAGGATTCTCAAGAGGATAATCTCCGTTGAAGAGAACAAGGAGGAGAGCACCTACACAGAGGTTCTCAGAAAGAGGGTTCTATCGGAGGACACCCTCAGGTGGATAAGAAGAACCCTCACCCAGGTGGTAGAGAGGGGAACGGGGATAAGGGCCAAGTCCAAGTTCTTCACCATAGCGGGCAAGACGGGAACCTCCCAGAAGTTTGATTTCAAGCTGGGCAAGTACTCCAGGGAGAAGGTGGTTGCCTACTTCGTAGGATTCTTCCCTGCAACGGAACCGAGATTCGTGGCCGGCATAGTTGTGGACGAACCCCAAGGCAGGGGAGCTTACGGGGGAACCGTGGCAGCACCCTACTTTAAAGAGCTGGTGGAGAGAACGGCCTTCTACACCGGTCTAAAGCCCGACAAGAGAAAGTAATCTATCAAGGTATTCTTGCGCGAGCGTTTCCCCTTGGGAGAAAGGTATCTCAACGGGCCTTATGCCCGTAAGCTCTTCCACGATTCTGGGATTTGTCCTTTCGGAGACATCTTCTCCCCTAAAGCCGTTTAGAACTATCCCTGCCACCTGCAAACCCTTGGATTTTGCGTACCTATAGGTCAGGTAGGTGTGATTTATGGTGCCCAGACCCGCTCTGGCCACTATCACCACCTTCAGGTCCAGGTCCTTAGCTAAGTCCGAGTAATCGTAGTCCTTGAGTATGGGAACGGCTATACCTCCCGCACCCTCTACGAGGATTAGCTCATACTTTCTTTTCAATCTAAAAAAGAACTCCTTTATGGAGCTTATATCCAGCGGCACACCTTTCTCAATACTGGCGGCGTAGGGAGCCAGGGGGAGCCGAAAGGTTATGGGAACCACCTCCTCTAAGGGTTGAGCCGTAGCCTTGGCCAGTAGGCTGCCGTCGGAAGGGAGATCTTGGACTCCCGTCTCCACCGGTTTGTAGCAGGCCACACTTACGCCCCTTTCCCTTAGAGCGATAGCCAAGTTGTAGGTTATGAAAGTCTTACCTACGCCCGTATCCGTGCCCGTTATAAACAGATGCATCACTTCTTCTTGACTCTAAAGACGCACCTGTTATAACCTTGAGCCTGACACATCACCTCTTTGACGGAGAACTCTCTATCAAGCATCTGGCTCAAGAAGCCCCTGAAGAAGCCCTCCATGGGACCGCACACGGGCTTTGTGCTGCTACCTATAGCCTCAACGAGTATAGAGCCTTCAACGTATATCTCCCCCTTCTCTATATTGAAATCAAAGAGCTGAATGATTCGGGAAGACTCGGCTATTATCGTCAGAAGCTCCAGAGCTTCGTCAAGTCTATCGGTGGAGACTCCGTACCTGTCGGTCAGGGTGATGGCACCCTTCTTACCTCCGTATTCGGCGGCCTTTTTGAGAACCCTATCCACCCCGAACTTGGAGAGCCTGTGAACGTCCCTGTAGCCCTCTATGAGGGCGTCCCTGTGTATCAGAACCGACTCGCGGGTTATGGCTTCGGCTATCGCCTTTATGTTGTCCTTTATATTTGCCATCCCTGTTTCCTCAGAATTTCTTTGCCCTCTTCTGATATTTTATCTTTACTCCATGGCGGCTCAAAAACGAACTCAACTATAACGTCCTTGAGCTGGGGAAACTTCTCCAGTACGTGCTCCCTTATCTTTTGGGCGAAAAAGCCCTTCGCGGGACAGCCTTGAACGGTCAGAGTCATGTCTATATAGGCTACGTCGTCCTTAACATAGACTCCGTATATCAATCCCAGGTTTACTATATCAAGGGGTATTTCTGGGTCTCTGACCTCTTTTAATGCTTCAAGAATTTCCCTTTCCATTGCAAAGATTAAATATAGCTTCAATTGGTAAAAAGTTATGAGAAATTCACATCTTCAAAGGCAGTATATTATATATACTTTTGAACTTTTCCCGGAAGAGGTGCACGAGTATGTATAAAGAACAGGACTCCTGCGGAGTAGGCTTCGTATGCGATATAAAGGGCAGAGAAAGCCACAGGATAGTGGAGTGGGGTATAGACGCGGTTAAGAACCTCACCCACAGGGGAGCCATCGGCGGAGATGGTAAGACGGGGGACGGAGCGGGAGTTTTAACCGCGGTGCCCAAGAAATTCTTTTCCAAAGAGATAGACAGGTTGGGTTTCTCCCTTTCGGACATAGATAACCTGGCCGTAGGTGTCTTCTTCCTGTACGAAGAGGGCCTTGAGGACTCCATAGAGTCCCTGTTCTCAAAGAGGGGCATAAAGCCCGTGGGCTGGAGAGAGGTTCCCGTAAACCGAGACGCCGCCGGAGAGTCGGCACTGAAGGTGATGCCGGCCATAAAGCACCTTCTTCTGGACGCCGGAGATGTTGAGGAAGAGAGAAGGGAGCTGGTGCTCTTTCTGATTCGCAAAGAGATAGAGGGTAAGTTCGGAAACAAGGTTTACGTACCCTCTCTTTCTTCAAGGACGATTGTGTATAAGGGGATGCTGGTGGCACCCCAGTTGGATACCTTCTACCCTGACCTGAAGGACCCCGATTACGAGTCTTCCTTTGCCCTGTTCCACCAGAGATACTCAACCAACACCTTCCCCAACTGGATGCTCGCTCAACCCCTCAGAATGTCCGCCCACAACGGAGAGATAAACACCATTCAGGGAAATAGAAACTGGATGCTGGTAATACAGAGGGAGCTTGAACACGAGGCGTTCGGAGAGGAGATAGAGAAGGTTCAACCTCTGGTATCCCACGAGGAGAGCGATTCCGCCTCCTTGGACAGGGTGTTTGAGCTTCTTTGTCTTTCGGGTTTCTCACCCGAGCACGCCATAAACATGCTAATACCGCCCGCATGGGAGCACGTTCCTGAGCTGTCGGACGAGGTTAAGGCCTTCTTTGAGTACGAGTCCCTCTTAATGAAGCCCTGGGACGGTCCGGCCGCCATAGCCTTCACGGACGGGATAACCATAGGTGCCCATCTGGACAGAAACGGCCTGAGGCCGGCGAGGTATATCCTCACGGAGGACGGAATACTCGTTTTGGGTTCCGAGGTGGGAATGGTGGACTTAGAGGGCAGAAAGGTGGTGGAGAAGGGCAGGCTCGGACCCGGAGATACCATAAGCGTGAAGCTCGGAAGCGGGAAGGTTAAGAAGACTAAGGAGATACTTGAAGAGCTTGCATCGGCAAAGCCTTACAAGGAGTGGATAGATAAACACCTGCTCAGACTTGAGGACATAGAGAAGGAGCACGTAGGTTGCACGCCCAAGGAGTGCACCGACAGGGTCAGGAGGCAGGTGGCCTTCGGATACACCCAGGAGGAGGTCAAGAACGTAATCGGGTATATGGCGGATACCGGTAAGGAGCCTACCTTCTCCATGGGGGACGATACCCCCCTTCCGCCCCTTTCCGAGAAACCCAAGCTTCTCTTTAGGTACTTCAAGCAGAGGTTCGCCCAGGTGACCAACCCACCCATAGACCCCATAAGGGAGAGGTTGGTGATGTCCCTGAAGATGAACTTGGGCCACAAGAGAAACTTCCTAAAGGAAACCCCTCAGCACGCCAAGAGGTTGCAGATAGACTCTCCGGTGCTACTTCACCACCAGTTTGAGGCCATACTCAGGCAAAAGGAGTTTAAGGTAGCGCTCGTTCCCTTCACCTTTCCCAAAGAGAGAAGCTACAACATAGTTGAGCTTCAAGATATGGCCGGGGAGAGGAGAATCTCCGAGATGATAATGGACGCCCTCTATGAGGATATAGAGATAGTGGACTTCAGAATCGGCATAGAGACCATTCAGCGCAGGGCCGAGGAGGCGGTTAGGAACGGCGCAGAGATTCTCATTCTCACCGACAGGCACATGTCCAAGCACAGGGTGGCTTTGCCCAGCCTCTTGGCCGTTTCCGCCGTGGTAAAGCACCTCGCCAGAAAGGGACTATCGCAGAAGGTATCCATAGTGGTTGAGACGGGCGAGGCACGCGACACCCATCAGATGGCCTGTCTAATAGGCTACGGAGCCAGCGCTGTATATCCCTATCTCGCCTACGAAACCATAAAGGAGCTTTGTGAGAAAGGTGGCATAGACAAGAGCTACGAGGAGGCGATTCTGAACTACAAGCACGCCCTTGAACAGGGGCTGCTCAAGATAATGTCCAAGATGGGCATATCCACCCTCAACTCCTACCACGGTGCCCAGATATTTGATACGGTATGCCTCAATAAGGATTTCGTAGAGGAGTTCTTTACGGGAACCCCGGTCACCTTAGAGGCCGACGGAATCAAGGAGATAGAGTGGGCTACCTTAGCGCGCCACGACGCCGCCTACGAGGTGGAGGAGGAACCTAAGCTGGAGTTTGGTGGAGATATGAAGTTCCGCAAGGGCGGAGAGTTCCACGCCTGGAGCCCCCATGTGGTCAGGGCCTTCCACAAGTTCCTGGACACTAACGACTATGAGGACTACAGAGAGTTCTCCCGGTTGGCCAACTCCCAACACCCTACTTTTATAAGGCATCTTCTCTCTTACAAGGAAGCCGACGAACCTATTCCCCTTGAGCAGGTGGAGCCGGTGGAAAGCATACTCCGCAGGTTCGTTACGGGGGGTATGTCTTTGGGAGCGCTGTCGCCTGAAGCCCACGAGGTTATTGCCGAAGCCTGCAACCGTCTGGGCATGCGTTCCAATTCCGGTGAAGGGGGAGAGGACCCGAAGAGGTATTGGACCATAAAAAATTCCGCCATAAAGCAGGTGGCCAGCGGAAGGTTCGGCGTTACTCCTACATACTTAGCTACCGCCAAGGATATAGAGATAAAGATAGCTCAGGGAGCTAAGCCGGGCGAAGGTGGACAGCTTCCCGGCCATAAGGTAAACGAGTATATAGCCAAGCTCAGACACTCCCAGCCCGGGGTCACCCTGATATCTCCGCCGCCCCATCACGACATATACTCCATAGAGGACTTGGCACAGCTGATTCACGACCTCAAGCAGGCCAACCCGGAGGCGAGGGTGTGCGTGAAGCTGGTTTCGGAGACCGGAGTGGGAACGGTGGCCGCCGGAGTGGCCAAAGCTTACGCCGATGTGGTTCAGGTCAGCGGCGCGGAGGGAGGAACCGGAGCATCTCCCTACTCTTCCATAAAGAATGCGGGTAATTACTGGGAGATAGGACTTATAGAGACCCAGAGGGTTCTCATGGAGAACGGCCTCAGAGACAAGATAAGGGTCAGGGTTGACGGAGGTATGAGGACTGGCAAGGACGTGGTTATAGCCGCCCTCATGGGAGCGGAGGAGTTCGGCTTTGGCACCGCCGCGATGATTGCCGAGGGCTGCGTGATGGCCAGAGCTTGCCACCTGAACACCTGTCCCACGGGCGTTGCCACCCAAGACCCCAAATACAGAGCCAAGTTCAAGGGTAAGGTGGAGAAGGTGATGGCCTACTTCAGGGCGGTGGCTCAGGAGGTGAGGGAGATACTGGCGAGCATGGGCTACAAGAGCCTTGATGAGATAGTAGGCAGGATTGACCTGCTGAAGGTGGTTAGGTACGACGAGTTTCCCGGTTCCTACAGGATAAAGGTAGAAGACCTGATTTCCGAGTATCCCAAGGGCAAGCCTCGCAGGTGTTTGGTGGACAGGAACGATAACCCCGCTTACAACTTCAACGATGACATACTCAAAGACCTGCTTCCCTATATAGAGAAGGCCCAACCGGTTGAGAGGGAATACGAAATAAGGAACGTCCACAGGACTATACCCACCAAGCTCAACTACTACATAGCTCTCAAGTATAAGGACACCGGTCTTCCCGAAAATACCATAAAGCTCACCTTCAGGGGGACGGCCGGGCAGAGCTTCGGAGCCTTCAACCACAACGGCCTTTCCCTGAGATTGATAGGTGATGCCAACGACTACGTAGGTAAGGGTATGTTCGGGGGCAAGATAGTGCTCGTACCGGGCGATGTGGAGGCTACCCACGAAAACGTGATAATGGGCAACACGTGCCTTTACGGAGCCATAGGGGGCAGATTCTTCGCCGCAGGTAGAGCGGGGGAAAGGTTCGCCATAAGAAACAGCGGAGCTGTGGCCGTGGTAGAAGGTGCGGGGCACCACTGCTGTGAGTATATGACCGGCGGAGTGGTGGTGGTTCTCGGTGATATAGGCTACAACGTGGGTGCGGGCATGACGGGAGGTGTTGCCTACGTGCTGGACGAGGACTCTTCCCTTGAGCACAAGCTGAATTACTCCTACGTCATGGCAAGAAGGCTGAAGGAGGAAGAGGCTTCCCATCTCAGGGCCCTCGTAGAGGAGCACTACAGGGAGACCTCCAGCCCCAGAGCTAAGGAGATTCTGGATAACTTTGATAGGTACCTCAAGCTCTTCTGGAAGGTAATCCCCCTTGAGCAATGCAAGAGAGACCCCATGGGAGAGACGGATTACTGCGAAGGCACGGAAAGCTTAAGGAAGTAGTTAAAGCTAACTTTATGATAAAATTCTGAACCTATGGAATACGCGTTCTTTGAGGGGAAGATAGTTCCCATAGAAGAGGCAAAGATAAGCATAATGACCAACTCCTTCCATTACGGCACCGCCATATTTGAGGGAATAAGGGCCTACTGGAACGAGGAGCACGGGCAGCTATACCTTCTCTTCGCTCGGCAGCACTACGAGAGGCTCCTTCAGAACGCAAAAGCTCTGTTCATGGAGCTTAAATACTCCGTGCAGGAGCTTGTGGACATAACCCTTGAGCTTCTGAGAACCTGCGAAATAAAAGAAGACGTGTACATAAGACCAATAGCTTACTTCAAAGACCTAAAGCTCACGCCCAAGCTGATAGACTACACTCCCGAGATAGCCATATACACCTACAAGTTCGGCAGGTACCTGAACACATCAAAGGGTATTAGGGTAAAGGTATCCTCTTGGAGGAGGAACGACGATAACTCCATACCTTCCCGGTGGAAGGTGGCGGGAGCTTACATCAACAGCGCCCTGGCCAAGACGGAGGCCATAATGGCCGGATACGACGAGGCGGTTCTGCTGAACGGCGACGGCTTCGTATCTGAGGGCTCTGGGGAGAACATCTTCCTCGTCAGAAACGGTAAAGTGATAACGCCTTCCATGTCTCAGCACATACTTGAGGGCATCACGAGGAAGGCGGTCATAAACCTCATAAACAAGGAACTCATACTTGAGGTTGAGGAAAGGAGCGTGGCCAGAAGCGAGCTTTACTTGGCCGACGAGATATTCATGACAGGGACGGCGGCGGAGATAACGCCCGTGGTGGAGGTTGATAACAGAAAGATAGGGGACGGAAGTGCGGGAGATATAACCTCAAAGCTTCAGGACATATACTTCAAAGCCGTAAGAGGCTACATAGATAGATACAAGAGTTGGCTTACCCCGGTTTATGAAAAGTGAAGACCTAATAGAACTTCAAGGGCTTGTGGAGGGGTTGACTTCCTACGAGAGGGTATCCGGCTCAAGGGAATTGGGCAAAGCCAAAAGGCTCGTAAAGACCTTCCTCAGACACAACGGCCTGGGCTATGCGGAGGAGTTCTTCTTCACCGAAAAGGTTATGCCCGTAAGAGCCAAGGTTTACCTTGAGGAGGAAAAGAAGGAAATAAAGGCTTTGCCCTTGATTGGGAGCGCTTGGGGAAGCGTGGAAACGGAGGCGATTCTGGTAGAGGACGTGTTTGAGTGCGGTGAGGATATTAAAGGGAAGCTGGCCATAACCAAAATCGGCGGAGTTAGGGAGGAGGTGAAGGCGAAGAGATTGAAGGAGCTTGGAGCTGCGGGAATGATAACCTACCTTGAGGAGATAGATACCACCTTCTCCGGAACGCTGAACGAAGAGAGCTTCTTGGCGGTGAACGTAAGGAGGTCGGACGCTCTAAGACTCAACGGAGAGGTGGTTCGCGTAGAGTGCAGAACCCGCAGGCAGAGGATAAAGGGCTCAAACATATACTTTGATATAGGCAAGGGCGCGTATATATACCTGATAGCCCATATAGACTCCAAGCCCTTCGTTGAGGGGGCGATAGACAACGCTGTAGGGGTAGCCCTCTTGCTGATGCTGGCCAAGGAGCTAAAGCATGCCCACCTTAGAAACAGGGTCAGGTTCCTAATAACCGACTGCGAGGAATTGGGACTTGAGGGTTCCAGGTTCCACGTAAAGAACAACGACCTCAAGTATGTGGAAAACGTCATAAATGTAGATTCCGTAGGCTGGTTCAATCCTGCAATCATATACAGAGATGCCGCTGGCATGAACGGGAAGAAGATAATGGCCAAGTTTGAGGAGCACCTAAAGGAGCTGAACGTGGATATACCCTTTAAGGCCAGCAGAACGGGAAGGAGCGACCACATACCCTTTAAGGAGGTTGGGAAGGAAACCCTATTCCTCAGCTCAAACCCCTTTACCATCAGACACACGCCGCTGGACAACTACGAGTCCGTGAACTGGGACATAGTTCAGATGTGGTACGAGGTAATTTCAACCTTTGTGAAGATTCTCTATAGGCTATGATAGCTTATGTGCGGGTTCTTATCCTTCTTCTGCTTTTACTTAGCCAGAGCCTTTGGGCTTCCTACTTTGAGCTTCTGCAAAAGAAGCTGGCCCAGGTTAGAACTGTCAAGGTAAGCTTCGTTCAGAAGGTTAAATACTCTTGGTATCCCAAGGCGGACGTGTCCAAGGGGTACTTCTACGCTGCCAGAGACGGACGCTTCAAGATAGAGTACACCTATCCAGACAGGGTGGTTATATTCTCAAGGGGCGAAGAGGTGGTGATATACAACAAGGACCAAGGAGAGGTCATTATAGATAATTTAGGAAACAACCGCTCCGCGGTGATAGAGTCCCTCTTCTTCTTCTCAAGGCCCCTTTCGGAGGTCTTCAGGCCGGTGGGTGAGATAGACAGGGGACTGAAGAAAACGATAGTGCTCAGGCCCCTTTACAGGGACGAAAACATAAAGGAGGTCTATGTGGAGCTGTCGCCCGATTTGGACATACAGAGGCTAAGGATTTACGACAAGGACGAGACCGAGACCGTTATAGAGTTCATAGATGTGATGCAGAACTTCACCCCGTCCCCGGAGCTCTTTACCGAACCCATTCCCCGAAACGTGAAGGTAAGAAGAGTCGGGTAGAATAATCTACCCATGGAAGGGTTTGACCTGCTCATAAAGAATGTAGTTATCCCCGGCAGGGGTGAAGGTCTGGACATAGCCGTAAAGGAAGGAAAGATAGCCAGGATAGAGGCCGGTATAGAATCTCCCTCTTCCCAGGTTTTACAGGGAGGGGGAAAGCTGGCTCTCCCTTCCTTTGCCAACGTCCACACCCATGCTTCCATGACCCTTCTCCGGGGCATAGGTGCAGACCTTCCCCTTATGGACTGGCTCCAGAAGGTTATATGGCCTTTGGAGGGGAAGTTTGTATCTCCGGAGTTCGTAAGGGACGGGGCCCTTCTGAGCGTAGCGGAGATGATAAGGTCGGGCACCACCCTCTTCATGGACATGTACTTCTTTGAGGAATCGGTAGCAAAGGTGGTTAAAGAGGCCGGAATCAGAGCGGGACTGGGTTTTGGAATCCTTGACTTCCCGACAAAGGTGGCCGGCACCCCCCGGGAGTATATAGAGAGAGCAAAGCGCTTCGTGGAGGAGTTTAAGGGAGAGGATACGGTGTTCCCGGTAATATGTCCCCACGCCGCCTACACCTGTTCCCCCAAAACCCTTGCTATGGCCAAAGAGCTGGCGGACGGTGAAGGCTTGCTTTTGCACATACACGTGGCCGAGACCCAGAGCGAGGTTGAGCAGGTAAGGTCCCAATACGGGAACACGCCGGTCAGGCACCTTGAGAGGGTAGGATTTTTGGATTCCAACGTTCTGTGCGCCCACATGGTTTGGCTTGACGAGGAGGAGATTGAGATAGTTAAGGAAAAGGGTGTGAAGGTAGCCCACTGTCCGGAGAGCAACCTGAAGCTGGCTTCCGGGGTTGCGCCCGTGCCCACCTACATCAGTAAAGGTATCCTCGTGGGTTTGGGAACCGACGGAGCCGCTTCCAACGACAACCTTGATATGCTGGAGGAACTCTCAACCATGGCCAAGCTGCACAAGGGAGCGAACCTCAGCGCCAAGGCTATAGACGCCCGGACGGCGTTTAAAATAGCAACGGAGAACGGGTTCGCCATAGCGGGAGTAAGGGCCGGCCGGATAGAGGAGGGATACGAGGCTGACCTAATTCTCTTAGACACGGAGGTACCTCACCTTCAGCCCCTCTACGACCCGATAGCTCAGGTGGTTTACTCGGCAAGGTCAAGCGACATAGACACGGTAATATGCAAGGGTAGGGTTGTTATGGAGAAGAGGGAGCTAAGGACCCTTGACGAGGAGGAGGTGCTCTACATAGCCAAGAGATGGGGGGAGAGGATAAGGGCTTCCCTAAGCTGATATACTATTTGCCATGCTCAGGATAAAGAAGAGCGCTCTGGACAAGCTTCTGGCTCAGGCGGAGAGGGATTACCCTTACGAGACCTGCGGCCTGCTTTTGGGAAAGTCCCAGGGAGACGTCAGAACCGCCTTCGGAATCTACGAGACCCCAAACGTCAACCCCGATAGGAAGAACGACAGGTACGAGATAGACCCCAAGGACTACATGAGGGCGGAGGATAAGGCGAGGGAGTTCGGTCTTGAGATAGTGGGCGTGTATCACTCCCACCCCGACCACCCGGACAGACCCTCTCGGTTTGATGAGGAGAGAGCCTTCCCCGACATGTCCTACATTATAGTGTCCGTTCAGAAGGGCAAGGCGGTCTCCTACAGAAGCTGGGAGCTTGAAGGAGACAAGTTTAAGGAGGAAGAGGTTTTGGTGTTCGGGTTCTGATATGAGCGGTAAAACTAAAGAGGTTCTCTTGGGGACGCTCACCTTTGCGGTGGTTTTTGTATCGGCCGCTATCTTGGCGACGGTTCTTTACGCTCCGGTGGTATTCATAGTTGCCCTGATTGTGGCTCTGATAACGGTAAAGACCCTCTCGGGGAAGGAAAGGGCGCTGATAATATTTCTGATAAGCATATTCGCGCTCTCTTTGACCTATACCTTCTTAGCTATGAACAACCCGGCGTTGAGAAAGCTGGCCGAGACACCGGGCATAAAGCATCCGGCGGCTTTGATTAAAGAGAGGAAGAGGTAAAATTACCATTTGAGTTCGTTTGCTTTCGCATACGTCTGGGGCTTTCTCTGGAAGAAGTCGGTCTTGGTGTTGTTAATCTTCCTGAACTCGTCTATCCACTTCATAGGGTTGGAGGTAATTTCCGGATAAAGGGGCTCAAACCCTATCTGGGACATTCTCAGGTTGCCCAGATACTTGATGTATCTGTCAATCAGCTGGTCGGTTATTCCCAAAATCTGGTTCTGGGTCACGTACTTGCCCCACTCTATCTCCTTATCAATCGCAAACTTAAAGTATTCCCTTATCCATCTTTCCATCTCGGGGGTGAAGAGCTCGGGAGACTCCTTTTGCAGGGTTTGAATCAGGTTCCTAAATAGGGTGACGTGGGTCAGCTCGTCCCTGTTTATGTACTTTATCTGCTGAACCGTGTTGGTCATCTTGCCCTGCCTTCCGAGGGTGTAGAAGAAGGCAAAACCGGAGTAAAAGTATAGGGACTCAAGTATGTAATTGCCTATAACCGCCTTGAGAAAGTTCTCCTCGGTGGGGTTGTTGATAAAGTCGTTGTATACCTCGGCTACCACCTGGTTTCTCTCCCTCAACTTTTCGTCCTCTCTCCAATAGTTATAGACCTCGTCCGCCTTTATGGGGTCAACCACCGACTCAAGTATGTATTGGTAAGAGTATGCGTGAACGCTCTCCTGGAACTCTTGAGCGGTTATCGCCATCTCCAGCTCCGGAGCGGTCAGGTATCTGGCAAACTCCTTGAGCATGTCCACCTGAAAGGAGTCCAGAGCTATCAAAAAGGACAGCACCAGCTCGTAAGCCTTCCTCTCGTATTCGGAAAGCACGCTCTCGTACTGCTTTTTGTCCTCTAACATGGGTATCTCTTCGGGAATCCAGAAGTTGGAAAAACCCATGGTCTTGTAAAGCTCCAGCCCCCACCCGTACTTGATTTCATTCAGCTCTATTATGTTGGTAGGGTTTCCGAACACCGCCCTTCTCTTGTGCGCCTCTCTTTCCCCTTGAGGATTAAATATCAGCTTCCTTTTCATCTTTACCTCCAGACTCAAAAAAAGAGGGTAGGAATACTTAGTTTACACCCGAAGCACGGTCGCGGAAAGAGATTTAGAACAAGGAAGTGCAAGGGCTTGGACGGTTGCTCCTTAAATAGTTCGTATATGGAAAAATCCCGCCGGCTTAGGCGGCGCAGCTCTCGCACTCCTCTATGTCAACCACCGAACGGGAGCGCAGATAGTATATGGTCTTTATACCCAGCTCCCACGCCAACTGGTATATCCTTGAGAGCCGAGGTCCGTCCACGTTCTCGGGGTCAACGAAGAGGTTCAAGCTCTGGGATTGGTCTATCCACTTCTGGCGAACGGCCGCAGCCCTTATGACCCATTCCTGGTTTATGGTGTAGGCCGTCTTGTAGTGCCAGAAGTACTTATCTATCTCCGGGGGAACCTGAGGCAGTATCCCGCTCATGTTCTCTTCTTTGTAAAACTTGGCGAATATGGGGTCCGTTGAAGGTGTGGCTCCCAGTATAAGGGACGTGGAACCTGTGGGCATGAAGGCTAGCAGGTATGCGTTTCTCATTCCGTACTGTTTCATCTCCGAGTAAAGCTTGTCCCAAGGTAGATTGTTCTGGTTCTGTTTGCTGTCCTCAAGGATTTCCTGTAAAGGCCTTCCGAAGAAGAATCCCCTGCTCCACTCGGAACCTTCAAACATTCTGTACTTTCCCCTCTCCTTGGCGAGGGAGACCGAACCCTTGATGGTGTAGAAGGCTATCTGCTCAAAGAGCTTGTCCGCGAACTTAAGGTGTTCCTCGCTCTCCCACTTTATTCCGTTCTTCACCAGGCAGTAGTGGTAATTGGAAACACCTACACCTATGGCTCTGTATTTCTTATTGGTGTATTCGGCCTCGGGTATGGCGTAGAAGTTCATCTCTATCACGTTGTCCAGCATCCTGACCAGGGTGGGCACCACCCTCTTTATGGTGTCCTCCGTATGCACCTTGCCTAAGTTTATGGAGCCCAAGTTGCACACCACCGTGTCCCCCGCCTGCTTTTTGTAGGTTATCTCCCCGGTCTCCAAATCTATAGTTCTGCCTAAATGTTTCGTCGGGGACATGTTTTGGGTTATCTCAAAGCATAGGTTGCTTGAGTATATCATTCCGCAGTGCTTATTTGGATTCACCCTGTTGGCGTGGTCCCTGAAGAATACGTAAGGCTCGCCCGTCTCAAAGGCAACCGTTATGAGCCTCTTCCAAAGCTCAAAGGCGGATACCTCCTTCTTGGCGTCCGCTGGTAGGCTCGCGTCGTTCTCTAACCTTAGGTAGGCCTCTTCAAACTCCTCACCCCACAGGTCTTCCAAGTTTTTCCCATCTTTGACGTTCTTGGTATAGTACGGGTCAAAGAGTGTCCACTTGCCCCCTTCCTGAACCCTTCTCATGAATATGTCGGGTATGGAGACGGCGGGGTGTATGTCGTGGGCCTTCTTCCTCTCATCTCCGGCGTTGGTCTTCACCTCAAGGAAGTCAAGTATGTCCTTGTGCCAGATATCCAGCGTTATTGAGGCGGAACCCTTCCTCATTCCCAGCTGGTCTACGTAGGTCATCACGTCGTTTATCACCTTCACCACCGGAATCACTCCCGAAGATGCGCCCTTGAACTTCCTTATGGGTGCGCCGGTGGCCCTTATCTTGCCCAGATATATTCCCAGTCCGCCGGCGAACTTGGATATCTGCGCCGCCTTTTGAACGTTGTCAAATATGTCGTAAAGGTCGTCGTCAACGGTTAGGATAAAACAGCTGCTGAGCTGGGTGTGAGGTCTCCTTGCGTTCATGAGGGTGGGGGTGGCCACGGTGATGAGGTGTTCCGAGAGAAGGTCGTAGAACTTCTTAGCCCACTTAACCCTATCCTCTTGGCTTTCCGGAACGGCCAAGGTCATGGCTATGAGCATGTACATCTCTTGGGGCAGCTCAACTATCCTCCCTTCCTCGTCCCTTATCAGGTATCTGTCGGATAGAATCTTTATGCCTGTGTAGTTAAAGAGCAGGTCTCTCTTGGGCTTTATGTATTTGGCTAGCTCCTGGAACTCCTCCTCCGAGTAGTTGTTCAACAGATACTCTCCGTAAATTCCTCTATCTACCAAGTCCTTTACGAAGGGATAGAAGTTCTTGGGGTTGTAAGGCCTGTATCTGCCGTTGAGCTTGTCGTTTACCGTGTATCCCCTTATATGTCCCACCTTTTTGTAGAGGTCGTACAGCAGGAGCCGTGCGGCTACGTACTGCCAGTCGGGAGCCTCAGGGGATACCTTGTCCGCCGCCGTCCTTATGAGAATGCTCTGAATCTCCTCGGTGGTTATGCCGTCCTTGAACTGTATCTGAGCGTCAACCTCAAGCTCAAGGGGGTCAACCCTCAAACCTTCACAGGCGAAGTTGAGAGCTATCCTTATCTTGTTTATGTCTAACTTCTCCCTTTTGCCGCCTCTCTTTATAACTTCCATGACCTTGCCCTCCTTAGAGAAGCATTTTAAGGGTTTTACGAGGTGTTTTTATATAACCTAAGTCATTGTAGATGCTGTTTTTTTTATAACGCCTTCATAAGGGAAAATCTTTTTCAGAAGCTCATCAGATAAAACAGGGGGCTGTAGGAGTTGAGTATCTTCAGTTCCTCTATCTCGCCACCGAGGATTCTCTTCAGCAGGCTCTTTTCCTCGGGAACAAAGAACTCCCTCGCTTTGGGATACCCGGACAGCTCCTTGGCCTTCTCAACGGCGTCCTTTAGGCCTCCCAGCTCGTCCACCAACCCCAGCTCCTTTGCCCTCTGACCGGTAATCACGCGGCCGTCGGCCACCTTCCTTAGCTCCTCTTCGGATATCTTCTTACCCCTGTACTTGAGAATGGCCTTAAGAAACTGCTCGTAGGCCTCGTTTATCGTGTCTTGCAGGTATCTCTCCTCTTCCGGGGTGAGTTCTCTGAAGGGTGTCAAGGTATCCTTGAACTTGCCCGTCTTTATGGACTTGGCCTTTATACCTATCTTGGCCATAAGCTCCTTATAGGCTACGTGCTGTATTATCACGCCTATGCTCCCCGTTATGGTTCCCGGGTTGGCGTAGATGTAGTCTGCGGGAGCGGAGATGTAGTATCCTCCTGAGGCGGCCACGTTTCCCATAGAAACCACCACGGGTTTTCCCTTCTCCTTCAGCCTCTCTATGGCTCTATACATCTCTTGAGAGGCACCTACGGAGCCTCCGGGACTGTCCACCCTGATGACCACCGCCTTAACGCTTTTATCCGAAGCAACCCTCTCCAACTTGTTTACGAAGGGGAGCGGGTTAACTATAACTCCCGATACGCGGACTATGGCTACCCTGTCTCCTACCGGAATGTTGGCAATCAGACTTGAGGCTACCACGAGAGCAATTATAAGTAAAATCGCCGTTATCAGTACGCACTTCTTCATATCTGAGCAATTTACTCCAGGCTCCCGTTCAAATCAAGCCCCTGGTTTATCAACCCTTTTAGTCGTTCAATTATCTCTACGGCTTGTTTTTCCTCCAGCCGATAGTAGTTCGTAGTGTCTCCACCTCTATAGCTTCCCGGAATACCTACATACCACTCCCCCCTCCTACCCCTGCACAGCCAATAAAAGCTCTCCTCCCAGTTGTCCCATACGCTTACCGGACAGGAGGAGGTATCCGGAACCCCGAACCACACGGCGTTTGAAGGAGTGGCAAAGGAACGGAATAGCTCCCTTATCCGGTTTATCTCTTCCTCGTCCTTCACACTTCCCGTTGTGTAGCCGTTCAGGCTTATAGTTATATCCATGCGCAGGAATTTATCCTTGTTCAGCCTTTTATAAAGCTCGTCCGCGGTCATCAACGCCAGACCCACCGCAAGAAAAGCAAAGAAGAAAACCCTTACAGACACCGGTATATTTCCCTACCTCGCTCTTTCCTTAAAACTTTACAGTAAGCCTGTAGGTTTCTCAAATTTTACCCTGAGGAATATCATAATTTGAATTTCGGGAAATGTGTGTATAATAAGAGCCAGTAAGGGGCGACGCAGGAGTGCCCAGCTACCTTGGCAACTGAATAAGGCTAAAAACGGCTCTGAGCTTAGAGCCATGCACTCGGGAAGGAACTCGCTCATAAAGCGTTAAAATCTGAACTTTATGGTAAAAAATCGCCTTCCCGCCTTCTAAAACCCTTGTGCCTCAATATGCTCAGAAGAAGGGTTGCAGTTATCCCTGCAAAGAAAGGGATTGCGACTCGGTTTTTTCCAGCCAGTCCGCAGGTAAACTTATTATGTCGAGTTGCAGTTATCCCTGCAAAGAAAGGGATTGCGACAATTTCTTCGTAAGCCATATACGTTTTGAGAGTTTAGTTGCAGTTATCCCTGCAAAGAAAGGGATTGCGACGGGGCGGAATCTGGCTGAGTTTTCCCTCAACCACCACCGTAGTTTGCAGTTATCCCTGCAAAGAAAGGGATTGCGACGTTTTTGTCAAAGAGCAAGGGCTTGATTCTGCATATATAGACAAAGTTGCAGTTATCCTTGGAAAGAAAGGGATTGCGACACTACAACTAAAATATCCTCGGCAGGTCTTTCGACCTGCCAAATTGTTACAGTTATCCCTGCAAAGAAAGGGATTGCGACTGGGATATTTCATGGTACCCAAAAGAGAGCATATACTGTTGAAGTTATCCCTGGAAAGAAAGGGATAGGTTGAGCTTCAGGTGCGAATGAGCAAGGCTCAAGGGATAATCCTGCCAGAGTTCCGTTCCGTCAGTGGCTTGCCAATTGGAGGAGCCTGCTTTCTGTCATTCGTTTTAGCAAGCTAAAGGCATACAGCAACGTGGTAGAAGTATCTGCTATGAGACTGATAGAGATTGCTCACTTGGACAGATTTTCACGATTGTGGATATGGATAGATGGAACGGTTTAGTTAAAATTTCCTTCTATGGAAAAGTCCCTCGGCCTGAATACAGACCTCTACGAGCTGACGATGGCTCAGAGCTACTTGGAGCACGGCAAGAGGGGCAGGGCCGTCTTCAGCCTGTTCGTTAGAAAGCTGCCACCCAACAGGAACTTTCTCGTATCCTGCGGACTGGAAACCCTCTTAGAGAGGATAGAGCGCTTCAGGTTTTCTGAGGAGGAGATAGAGTATCTCAGGGGACTGAGGCTCTTTTCGGAGGATTTTTTGGATTATTTGAGGAGCTACAAGTTCAGCGGCAACATATACGCTCTGCCCGAGGGCAGGGTCTTCTTCCAGAACGAACCTCTGATTCAGATAGAGGGGGAACTCCCTCAGGTGCAGCTTTTAGAGACCTTAGTTATAAACACGATGCACCTTCAGGTGGTCGTCGCTTCCAAGGCGGTCAGAAGTGTCATAGCCGCAGGGGATAGAGTCTTAATAGACTTTGGGTTTAGACGCGCTCACGGACTTGAGGCGGGACTCTATGCGGCGAGAGCCTCTTACGTGGCCGGCTTTGGGGGAACCTCAAACCTTGAGGCGGGACGCCGGTTCGGACTGCCCGTTTTGGGAACCATGGCCCACTCCTTCATAATGGTCTTCGGTAGCGAAGAGGAAGCCTTTGAAGCCTTTGCCGAGAGCTTTCCGGACAGAACGGTGTTCCTGCTGGATACCTACGACACCATAGAGGCCGCCCGAAAGGTGGTGGAGTTAGCTAAGAAGGGAATAAAAGCCGTAGGTGTGAGGCTTGATAGCGGAGACATGGTGGAACTCTCCAAGAGGGTGAGGGAAATCTTGGACGAAGGAGGGCTTAAGGAAACGAAAATCTTCGTCAGCGGAGGTGTAGAGGAGGAGAGGATTCGGGACTGGCTCGGCAGAGGTGCACCCATTGACGCCTTCGGCGTAGGGACCAAGTTCATAACCTCCTCCGACGCTCCCTATTTGGACATGGCTTACAAGCTGGTGGAGTATGAGGGTAAACCCAAGGTAAAGAAGAGTCCCGGCAAGGAAACCTTTCCCTATAAGAGGCAGATAATCAGACATTACAAGGACGCAAAGATGGATTACGATGAGGTGGTTCCCTATGGAGAGGTACGGGAGGGACTTATAGAGCTTGTGGTTGAGAAGGGGAAGCGGCTCAAGAGCCTGCCCTCGCTGGAGCGGATAAGGGAAACCCTGCGGCGGGAGTTGGAAGACCTACCCGAAGGGTTAAAATCCATAACCGACGGGAGGGAGTATAGGGTGCTCGTGAGGTAAGGAAGATGAAGGCTTTAACCAGCGACGAGATATACGCAAAGATAGAGGAAATCGTAAAGGGTGCCGAGAGGGAGATAAAGCTGGCCTCAGCATGGCTCAAAGGACGGACTATAGAGGAGCTGCTTGAGCTGAAAGGACGGGAGGTCAAGCTTGAGGTGATTCTGAGGGCTTCCGAGCTTCAAGACCTCATCATAACCGACGACAGAGTGTTTAGAAAGATAAAGGAGGTGGGCGGAAGCGTATATCTGAGCGACAGGCTCCATGCCAAGTTCATAGTGGCCGACTCTTCAAAGGCGGTGGTAGGTTCCGCAAATTTCACAGAACCGGGCCTCTCTGACCTCTCCAAGGGCAACATTGAGGCGGGCGTGTTCTACGACCTTACCGACGACGAGGGCCAGATAAGGGAGCTGGAGGCCTACTTTGAGAAAATCAAGGAACTTTCCCAGAAGCTTGATCCCGAGATACTGGGCTTTGTGGTAAATCCGGTAAAGACCCTGAGCTTTGAGTTCCTGCTTCTGGAAGATGTGCCCGAACAGTCCTACGTTGAGGTCAGGCTGAGAGGGGGTGATAAGGTTCTGGCCAAGATTACCAGCATCTACTTCTACGACATGGGCTTCTTTGCAAACCCCTTTACCGCTCCGGAATCCGGGATCTTTGCTCCGGTGGAGGACTTCAGGAAGATATTCTCCGGCGGTGATAGGAGTGCCGAGTGGATAAAGTCCGCCCTTTTTGCCTACACCAACAAGAGCAGGGGTGGTGTAAAGCTTGCCACGGCCAAGGTGGTAGGCCTGCTCAGGGAGGACAGGCTTGATATTCCAGAATCCCCTTTCCCCGTAGGCTCTATGGTCTATAGGGTATCCGAAGAGTCCCTCGGAGCTCTGCTTAAGAAAACATCTTCCGGAGGAGGTATGGGGGAACCTTTAAGGGTCGGCACGGTTAGGGGTTCGGGTGCAGGAGCCTTCATAGACGCGACCCAAGTGCTGAAGAAGCACATGCTTATTTTGGGAGCCACCGGTTCCGGTAAGAGCTACTTTGCGGGTAGGCTGGTGGAAAAGCTAACGGGTTTGGAAAATCTCACGATTATAATCCTTGACCCCCACGGGGAGTACCTTAAAGACTTGATTTCCAAGGGTGTGAGCCCGGACGCCATAAGGCACGTCGCTCTGCCCGATACCCTGTTTCCTGTAAGGGGCTCAGAGCTTGCGGAGCTAATCAAGGCCAACGGCTTTTCCACCGCGGTCAGCGGCAACTCAAGCGATGCTAAGCAGAACGTAAGCCTCCTGAGTAAGCTTATAAAACCTTCCTTGAACCTGTCCGCCTTTGGGGAATTCAACCTCCTTGAGGTATTGAGCCAACTGAGAGGAGTGGACATACAAGAGCTAACGGAGACCTTAGAGGAGGTATTCGGTTCCGAGCCTCTGACCAACCAGCCCTCGGTGATGAAATCCCTAAGAGATGCCCTTGAAGGCGAAGAGAAGGTGGTAATTTTTGACTTCAAAGCGCTCAACGATGCTGCCTCCCGCGTTAACTTGGCGGGCTTGATAATGCAGGAGGTATTCAATAGAAGCAAGTCAGACGGACTGAGACGGGCTTTGCTCCTTGAGGAGGCCCACAACTTCGCACCGGAGGTCAGCTATGGGGACGTATCCGCGGGCAGGGACAACCTGGCGCTGGTTATGGCCAGGAAGATAGCTGCCGAGGGTAGAAAGTTCAACTTGGGACTGATTACCATAACCCAGAGGCCAGCTCAGGTAAGCAAGTACGTTCTATCCCAGATGAATACCCAAGCCATGTTCAAGACCATGAACAGGGCAGACCTTGACGCGATATCCTCTTACGTGGAGTTCTCCGAAGATGAGACTCTCGGCCTGCTACCTTCGCTTCGGACGGGCGTATGTCTTCTGAGCGGCACGGGTGTTCCTTTCCCCCTGATGGCGGAGATAGAGTGATGCAAGCCGGCACCATCAGCTTCAGGAGCTTTGAGGACAGATACATAGAGGATATGGTTAAGCTCTACCTTGAGGCCTATGAAGGTTTGGAGGTTTACGCCTATAAGGGTGAGGAGGACACCAAATCTTACATAAATTGGTTGAAAAATAGGGATAGGGAGGGAATACTGCTCGCCTTTGAGGGGGACAAGCTCGTGGGCTTCATAGCCGGAGATGCCAACTGGTTCAGTAAGAGGGAGAGAGACAGGGTAGGTGCGGTGCACGAGCTTGTGGTTCATAAAGACTACAGAAACAGGGGTATAGGGAGCGCCCTAATGGAAAGGATACTTGAATACTTCAGGGGCAAGGGATTGAAGAAGGCAGAGCTGTGGGTGGGGGACGAGAACCTCGTGGCCAGAAGGTTCTACGAGAGGCTTGGCTTTAAGGAGGAGGGAAGATACAATTACTGGGTGAGGATGACCAAAGAGCTATGATTGGAAGACTTCTAATCCTTACTTTAATCTTGGTAGGGTTATCTGCGGCCAAAGAGCACAGAAATGTTGACGCTCTGCTGTTTGAGGCCGTGAAGAACGATAGCTCTGCTCTCGTCAAGACCTTCTTAGACAAAGGGGCGAACCCCAACATCAGAGCCGAGAACGGAGCCACCCCTCTGCATACGGCCGCCTATAAGGGGAACCTCAGGATACTTAAGTTGCTCTTGGAAGCCGGTGCCGAGGTCAACGCCAAAAGCGAGAGCGGTCTTACGCCTCTGCACTTAGCCTGCGCCGGTGGAAATCCGGAGGCGGTGAAGACTCTGATAAAGTGGGGGGCGGACGTCAATGCCAAGAGCAAAAACGGGGACACTCCCCTGCACGTTGCCTCTTACTGGGGCCATTTGGAAGTGGTAAAGATGCTAATAGACGCCGGGGCAGACCTGAACGCCAAGACCATATCAACGGGCTGGACACCCCTGCACTTGGCGCTATTTGAGGGCAAGAGAGAGGTAGCCAAGCTCCTCATAGAGGCGGGAGCAGACCCCAACTCCGTGAGCAACAAGGGAACGACCCCTCTGCACGTGGCCGCGGTCAACGGCTACGGGGACATAGTCAAGCTCCTGCTGGATAGCGGAGCGGACATAAACGTTAAGGATTTTGAGGGCTGGACACCCCTGCACATGGCCGTTATGAAGGGAAAGATTTCCATACTGAAGCTGCTAATAGAGGAAGGAGCCTACGTGGACATAAAGAACGGGTGGGGTTGGACACCTCTGCACGTGGCGGCCTACGTGGGGAACGCAGATGCGGCCAAGATTCTCATAGAGAACGGAGCCAAAAGGGACATAAAGACCACCAAGGACTGGAAGAATATACCCGCCGGCTCCACACCTCTGAACGTAGCGATAATACAGGGAAACAGCGGGGTCGTTGCCTTGCTTAAGGGTTTATAATATTTCTTGATATGGAGGAAAGCAGGGAGATAACCATAGAGGACTTTCTGAAGGTGGAGTTGCGTCTGGCCAAGGTTCTGTCGGCCGAGAGAGTAGAGGGTTCACAGAAGCTCTTAAAGCTCAGACTCTCTTTGGGGGACGAGGAGAGGACCGTTATGGCCGGTATAGCTCAGTTTTACCAACCCGAGGAACTGGAAGGCAAGAAGATACTGATGGTAGCGAACCTCAAACCCAGAAAGATTTTCGGAGTTGAGTCTCAAGGAATGATTTTAGCTCTGTCGGACGGGGAAAATCTCTCTTTGGTGGTGCCGGACAGGGAGGTAAAAGAGGGAGTGCGTGCGAGCTGATTGAGCTTGCAATTGCAAAAAATTTTCATATAATAAATTATTAAAATTCCATAGAGGAGGTAGGCACCATGAGCAAGAGCCTAAGCGGAACCAAGACTTTGGAGAACCTCAAGGGCGCTTTTGCCGGAGAGTCTCAGGCTAACAGGAGGTATCTCTACTTTGCCAGAGAGGCGGACATACAGGGCTATCCCGACATAGCCAACATCTTCAGGGAGACCGCCGAGGGTGAGACGGGACACGCCTTCGGACACTTGGACATGATGAGGAAGTACGGCG
>JALWEG010000009.1 GCA_027014155.1 Aquificaceae bacterium | reverse complement strand
CATGTTCTAATGCGCCGTTGTGGAGTTGAAAGAATCGCTGACACTCTAAAGGGGACAGCAAGAACGCGTTCTAATGCGCCGTTGTGGAGTTGAAAGGTAACATATGTCCCGATATGATATACTGTCTTATTTGAGTTCTAATGCGCCGTTGTGGAGTTGAAAGTTGTATAAACTTTAGCTTTTATACCGTTTTTCATTAGCGTTCTAATGCGCCGTTGTGGAGTTGAAAGTTTTGTATTATTTCGTATTCTTTAATGCTTTCTGATTTTAAGTTCTAATGCGCCGTTGTGGAGTTGAAAGGATAGCTGTGCAGTTCGCTGAGCAATTTGCTCACGTGTTCTAATGTGCCGTTGTGGGCTTGGAAGTTGACAGGCTTGATATCCTTTTATACATTTTCAAACGTTTGGATTAAAATAAAAATGCATCAATAGAGGGAGGTTGTAGCAAATGTACACAGTGGTATTTGACATAGAAACCTACGGTAGCGACAAAACACTAAGCTATAAGGACTTTAAATATCTCAAAGAGAGAGGCAAACATGAAGAAGATGAACACGTTATAGACAGCCTGAGCTTGAATCCATTCCTATCCCACATAATATCGGTGGCCTATGCGAAAATAACAAATGATGGCCTTCACAATATAGAGGTAATTTTTTTGGCTGATGAATCTATAGGTAATGAGTACACGGACACAATAACCTATATGGGGGAGGAATATAAGCTCAAGTTCACACCTATAGCGTTTAATGAAGCAAGACACGATACACTACTTGAAGGCGAGAAGCAAATTATAGGGAAATTCTTAAATGTTTTATCCGATGCAACCTTATTGGTATCCTTCAACGGAAAAAAATTTGATGCCTATTTCCTTAAAATAAGGAGCATGGTGAACGATATACCGATAAGCGAGATACTATATAATGACAGGAATCATTTAGACATTATGGAATTTCTTTTCCCGAGGGGAGTTTGGTATTACTCATTTGATTTTGTAATCACGCAATTCGGCCTCCAAACTCCTAAGGTCAAATACGATGGTAAGGACGTTAAAAATCTTTTTGAACAGGGAAGGTACAAAGCTATAGCAGAATACAATGTATACGATGTAATAGCGCTGTATAAGCTTTATGAAAAGCTTAAAAGATACATAGTTTCCCACAATACTCCGAAAGGAGAGCCAAGCGATAAGCAAATTAAATATCTTTGTGATTTGATTAACAAAGCTTCTTCTTTGATTCAGGAAGAAAATATAAATCTTTCGGTTCTTAAAAGTATCCTTGACAGATCTGATATAAGTGGTGCTATATCAACCCTTATTAAGATAAGGGATAATGCAAAACTACTTAAGCAAGGATACACTCCACAAAACTGGGACGATACATCGGACGAGGTACCATTTTAGTCCACGCTTGACTGAGGCAAGTCTCAGGAGTAAGTTAGTGGAAGGTTTATCAAAGCCATGAGAGTAGCTGTAGGTATGAGTGGCGGCGTTGACAGCAGCGTGGCCGCTCTGCTCCTCAAAGAAAAGGGGTACGAAGTTATAGGCGTCACTCTGAGGTTTCACACACAGGAAGAGTGCGCTATAAACGAGAGTTTGAACGTTTGCTGCTCTCCCAAAGATGTAAAAGATGCCGCAGAGGTTTCTAAGAGGTTGGGGATACCTCACCTTACCTTTGATTGGGAGAAGATATTCAAGGATAGGGTTATAGATTACTTTATCAGGGAGTACGGTAAAGGTAGAACGCCTAACCCTTGTGCCGTATGCAATAGAGATGTAAAAACAGGATTCTTTGCAAGGTACCTTAAAAAGGTAGCGGACATAGACTATCTGGCCACCGGACATTACGCGAACCTGAAGGAGACGGAGGAGGGAAAGCTCATAAGCAGGGGGAGAGATAGGCGCAGAGACCAGTCCTACTTTCTTTCCCTTGTAAGGAAGGAGGATTTGGAGTTGTTGATGTTCCCCTTGGGAGAGATGAGCAAGGAGGAGGTCAGGGAGACTGCTCGCAGGTTCGGGTTGGAGGTGGCCCAGAAGAGGGATTCCCAAGAGGTATGTTTCTTGATGGGTATGTCTCCGGGAGAGTATCTGAGTCAGAGGTTAGGAAGCCTTGAGGGGGATATAGTTCACGTCAGCGGAAAGGTTTTAGGCAGACATAGGGGAATATTCAATTACACCGTAGGTCAAAGGAGGGGACTGGGCATATCTTACGGCAGACCTCTCTACGTCGTGGAGATACGGGCGCAGGATAATACCGTAGTGGTGGGAGAAGAGGAATACCTCTACAACGATGAAGTGTGGGTAAAGGAACTAAACCTTCACGTGCCTTTAGAGAGGTGGCGAGAAGCGAGCCTGCAGATAAGATACAGACATAAGCCGGTCAGGCTCAAGTCTATAGACAGGGTGGGGGATAGGTATAGGGTAATTCTTGAGGAGAAGGTTAAGGGTATAGCCCCCGGGCAGGTGGCGGCCTTTTACGAAGGAGATACCCTCCTGGGCGGCGGAATCATAGATAGATATTGAGCCAGGGCGGTGGGAGTCGAACCCACAACCTCGGGATCCGTAGTCCCGCGCTCTATCCAGTTGAGCTACGCCCCGTAAGGTTTAAGTTTATCATCTTGTCTTTGAGTCTGCAAAGGGGACATACCTCCGTGGGACTCGGTTCACCGCACACCTTACAGCTTCCCATACCTTCCTTCTCTTCCTTAAAGACCGGATAAACCTTCCTCAGATATTCAAGGTAGAATCTGAGCTTGGTTCCGGGAAACTTCTCCTCTATCTGGTTTAGCACCTGCTTGTAGAAGATGGTATTGGCATCTTCCGAGTAAGGACACTCCTCCTCTAAGAAATCTATGCCCCGCAATATGCTGTATAGAGCCGTTTCCTTCTCCGTGAGCTTGCACAGGGGCTTTACCTTTCTGACAAAGCCTTCCTCTTCTCTCAGAACGGGGAATTTCCGCCCCAGATACTTGATGTTCCAGTTTATAACGTTGGAAAATAAAGCCGATGCCTCGTCGTCCAGGTTGTGTCCCGTTGCGAGAACGCGGTAGCCCTTATCCTTCGCCACCTTGTTGAAGTTATACCTCTTTACCATACCACACAGAGAGCAAGCTTCCCTGTTGGTTATGCCCTTAAGCTCCGGGAGCGGAGCCATGTCCTCAGACAGGTTTTCAATAAAGAGCTTGGCTCCCAAGGTGTTTGCCAGCTTCTCCACCTTCCGCTTTGAGCGCAGAGAGTAATCACCGATGCCCAAATCTATGTAAAGTCCGTCCGCCTCATAACCGAGCTTTCTCAATAGGAACCACAGAGCGAGGCTGTCTTTCCCCCCCGAGACGGCCACCAATACCCTGTCCTTCTTAGAGAACATCTTGAACTCTTTGATAGTCCTCTCCACATACCTCTCAAACCACGGTAGGTAATGCTCTTTGCACAGAGCCAACCTGTGATGGGGCATGTATATGATGGCCTTCTTTCGGCATATCCTACACTTGGGTTTTCTACTCATACCTGCCATCGCTCCTTACCTTTATTACGGTGTGGACGTTGCCTCTGGGGTTGAAGTCCCCTACCACTTCAAGGAACTTGGGCTTAAGAGCCTCGTATAGAGCCGAGTAAATCTCGTTGGTGGCCTGCTCGTGGGATATGTATCTGTTCCTGAACTTGTTGAGCCAGAGCTTTAGGGACTTTAGCTCCACTATGAACTCGTCGGGCACGTATTTGATTTTTATGGTTGCGTAATCGGGATACCCGGAGCGGGGACACAGGCACGAAAACTCCGGAAAGGTTATCTCTATAACGTAGTCTCTCTCCTTAGAGGGGTTCTCCCACGGCTCAAGCTGAGCCTTCTCTATCTCTATCTCTCCGTACTTCTTTTCCATGGCAAAGGATTATTATTATCCCCTGCTCGTCTAGGTGCAATAGAAAGCGCACTCCGGACCTTATTCGCCAGGTTATGCATTTTTTCGTCTAAGAGATATTCCCTCTCCACAGGCTTTAGTTCGGGTCGCTCCAACCCTACCACCCGTCAGGTGGGTGAACCCGATAGCCTTGATTATCGGCGATCACAAATTAATTTACAAGGCTTTTACTAAGGCTCTTTCGGAAAATTCAACCCCCTTCGGGGTGCGTCTCATCCTAAAATAATTTCTTAAGAAGAGGTGTTGTCGGCCTCCGCTTTGTTGGGAAACGGAAAGCTCTCCACTCCAAGCGGAAATATGAGGCCGCATTTGATAGGGTAAGGGAGTGTGGATTATGAAGGTTCTTGTATCTTTCCTCGGAACCGGCAGATTGAAAAAAGATGAACAAGACACATATCAAGAAACTTCTTATGTGTTCCCTGATGGGGAAAAATACATAACAACTCTTGCAACTGCTCCTTTGGTAAAAAGATTAACTCCTCAGAAGGTAATTTTTGTCGGAACACCTAAAAGTATGTGGCCTGCACTTGATGAACTTCTGAAGCTTGAAGGAAGAGACCTAAAAGATGAGGGTTTGCACGAAAAGGTCTTTGAAGAAACACTTTCGGACAAAGGCATAAACGAAGACACTCTTAAACAATGGGAAGCTTACCTCACTAAAGAGCTTCGTTATGAGATAGTTCTTAAGCTGATAAAAGATGAAAACGACCTTGAAAAGATAGTTGAACACTTGTATTATGAGGTCCCGGAAGGTTCAGATGATATATTTTTGGAAATTACACACTCCTTTAGGCACTTTCCTTTGATAGGAGCTTTCACCGTTCCTATACTTAGACTTCTTAAGGGTGTAGGTAAGATAAGCTTTATATATGGCCTTTTTGGTGGAAAAGAGTCAAATATTATGTTTCTTGATGAAGTGAATAAACTTATAAAGTTGTTTGAAGCCGTTGCACTTTCCGAATATGGTGGAAACTTTTCTAAATTTTCAGAAGTTTTTGGAAATTTGAGTGAAATAGAAGATTTATATGTGACTTCCTCTCCTCAATGAATTGAGGAGCTTCCCGCTTCACAGGGAACGAATGTCCCCTCCACGGGCATTAGCT
>JALWEG010000008.1 GCA_027014155.1 Aquificaceae bacterium | reverse complement strand
GTGTAGCTCAACTGGCAGAGCACCGGATTTTGGATCCGGGGGTTCCAGGTTCGAGCCCTGGCACCCCAGCCAAAATTAATAAAAGAGGAAAGAGATGAACAGACCCCTGAAGATAATCACGGGAACGGCCAATCCGGAGCTGGCTCAGGAAATAGCCGGCATACTGGACACGCCCGTATCCGACGCTCTCGTGACCAAGTTCAGCGACGGAGAAATCAGGGTTCAGATAAATGAGACCGTCAGGGGCGCAGACGTCTTCGTAATCCAACCGCTCACCAATCCGGCCAATCAGCACATAATGGAACTCCTCCTGATACTTGATGCGCTCAAGCGCTCTTCAGCCGGTAGGATAACGGCGGTAATTCCCTACTACGCCTACGCTCGCCAGGATAGGCAGGACAGGCCCAGAACACCCGTAAGCGCCAAGGTGGTAGCGGACATAATATCAAGGGTAGGTGCTCAAAGGGTGGTGGCCGTTGATCTACATTCACCCCAGATACAGGGCTTCTTTGATATTCCCTTAGACCACGTGTCTGCACTGCCGGTAATTTACGATTACATAAAGAAAAACATTCCCTTAAAGAACCCGGTCGTGGTATCTCCCGACGCCGGAGGCGTTGAGAGGGCAAGGCTCTTGGCCAACAGGCTGGGTTGCGGTATAGCCATAATCTACAAAAGGAGGCCGGAGCCCAACAAGGCCGAGGTTCTGGACGTGGTAGGGGACATAGAAGGTAAAGAGGTGATAATCATAGACGACCTCATAGATACGGCGGGAACCATGGTAGCCGCGGCGAGCATGCTCATAAACATGGGTGCTCAGAAGATATACGCCTGTGCAACCCACGGAGTTCTGTCGGGACCCGCCGTAGAGAGGTTGACCGATTCCGTGATTGAAGAGGTGGTGGTCACCAACACCATTCCCACAAAAGACAAGAGCTTCGGCAAGCTGAAGGTGGTATCCATAGCTCCCCTTCTGGCCGAGGCAATCAGGAGAATACACGAAGAGGAGTCTGTTAGCTCTCTATTCACGTATTAGGAGGTTTTGGCATCATGAAGAGGGTAAGCGTTAAACTCTCCCGTAGGGTTCCCGGGAAAAAGAGCGAAACCAAGGCCATGCGAGCTAAGGGATTAATCCCGGCCGAGATATACGGCAAGGGGGTGGAAAACGTCCACGCCTGGATAGACATGAAGGACATACTGAGCTTTCCCCACGGAGAGACCTTCCTTGTAGAGGCGGAAGTGGAAGGTGACAAGAGGGTCTGTATCCTAAAGAAGATAGACTTCGGTTGGCTGGGCGACGACCCGGTGCACGTGGACCTCTACGACCTGTCCCACGTTAAAGAGCTGGAGATAGAGGTTCCCATTCAGTTCACGGGCAAGCCGGCCGGTGTTGAGTTGGGCGGGACCTTTGAGGCTCTGATGCACACTTTGACCATAAAGACGAGTCCCCAGAACATACCCGAGAGGATAACCGTTGACGTCAGCTCTCTGGGCCTAGGAGAGGTTCTCCACGTCAGGGACATAGAGGTTCCCGAAGGGTGCGTGGTGATGGACAGTCCGGAGGAGACCGTAGCGCTCGTCCTTGAGCCCGAAGCTGAAACCACCACCGAGGAAGAGGCCGCAGCAGAGGAAGAGGCCACGGCCACCTCTGAATGATTCGCCTTCTCGTAGGCTTAGGAAACCCGGGGCAGAAGTATCAAAGAACCCGACACAACGTCGGGTTCATGGTAATAGACGAGCTGGTAAGGCACTTCCGTCTGAGAAAGTACCACGAGCGGTGCCTGTCCCATATATACAAGGTCAAGGTGGGTGGCAGGGAGATAGTACTGGCCAAGCCCCAAACCTTCATGAACAACTCCGGGAGAGCTGTGGAGAACCTCTTGGAGGAGTTTTCCCTTGAGCCTTCCCAGATGCTCGTAATATACGACGACTTAGACCTGCCGTTGGGCAGTATGCGCCTAAGATTGAAGGGTGGCTCGGGTGGACATAGAGGTATGGAGTCCATAATATCCGCCGTAGGAACCGAGAGCTTCCCCAGACTCCGCATAGGCATAGGCAGACCGAAAAGCAAGGGGGACGTGGTGGATTACGTCCTTTCGCCCTTTGGTAAGGAGGAGCAGGAGCTGCTGAGCAGGGTGTTGGATAAGGCTAAGAGATGCCTCCTCAGAGCCTTGGAGTTATCCCTTGAAGAGAGCTTAGAATTCTGCAACAGAAGGGAGCTTTAACTAAATTTACGCCCTAAGTCCCCTTCCGTCAGGGAGGGTTGTGCAGTGCGTCGCTCGCAAGGGCGTTCTGGGATTGCATGTAGCGGAGTGAAGAGCTAAAATAATTTGCGTAGGTGGAGAGCTAAAGGGGTGTGATGCCAGCCTCCACCTTGGTGGTAAAAGGTTTGGTAGTTGGTTAGAAGCAAAAGGATTTAGGGTTCACCCACCTGACGGGTGGTAGGGTCGGAGCGACCCGAACTAACGCCTGTGGAGAGAGCTCTGGCGGGGCACCTTCAGAAGGAGGTGTTAGCCATCTCTCGTTGAAGCAGGAATCCCCATGCGGGTCTTCCGGGTGGGAGTAATCTCTACCGGAAGCTCCTTCCGTAAGGAAGGAGAGGTTCACGAAGTTATAATGTTATCCCGTTTGGAGGTCTGAGATATGGACGTGGGAGTTATACCTAACATTACCCTGTTTATTCAGGCTATCGTGTTTCTGGGCTTTGTGTTCCTAATCAATCAGCTGTTCGTAAAACCTTACATGGGGGTGTATAACCAGAGGGACGAGATGGTTAAGAAGAACCTCCAGGAAGCGCAAAAATTGAGACAGGAAGCCAAGGAGTACATTGAAGAGGCTCAGGGAATCCTTGAAGAGGCGCGCAAAGAGGCCAACGGCGTCCTTGAGGAGGCGAAAAAGGAAGCAGCAAAACTCAGGAACGAGATAATTGAGAAGGCGGAGCTTGAGGCGCAAAAGGAGATTGAAAGCTCCGTCAAGGAGATAAGAACTTCCTTGGAAGAGGAGAAGAGAAAGATGGAGAGTGCCATCAGAGAGATAGCTCAAAGCATAGTCAAGAAAATCGTCGGAGAGGCAGCATGAGATACATTATCTTGGGAGTACTGATTTCCGTAGGAGTGAACTTGGCCGGTGAAGGGGGACACGGAGGACACTCCCCCTTAGAGCTTATATGGAAGGGGCTCAACATCTTGGCCTTCTTGGCGATAGTTTACTGGTTCGGTAGGAAACCCATAGCCGAGGCCTTTAACAACTTCTGGAGTTCAATAATAGCCAAGGTGGACGAATCGGAAAGGGAGCTTGAAAACGCAAAGGAAGAGCTGAGGAAGGCCAAAGAGGAGCTTGAAAAGGCTAAGGTGAGAGCGGACGAGTCCGTAGCCCTCGCTAAGGAGTCCGCTCAGACGGAGATAGAGAACGCCAAGGCCCACGCCCAAGAGGTGGCCGTAAGGATAAGGGAGAGAGCCAAAGAAACGATAGAGGTAGAACTTCAGAGAGCTAAAAGAGAGCTGGCCACCTTCGGTATAGTCAAGGCGGAGGAGATAGCCAGAGAGATGCTGAGCGAGGCCTTCGGAAACCCTGAGGTTCAGAAGAGATACGTGGAGAGACAGCTCAAGGCACTGGAGGGTTCAAATGGTTAAAAAGAAAGAGCTTGCCCGTAAGGCGGTAAGACTGCTACTGAGAAAGCTTCCCAAAGACAAGGAGAGTTTAATAGGAACCGGGGACTTTCTATCCCTGCTGGCGGAGCTTTATAAAAGGAGCAAGGAGGCGAGGAACTTCTTCGTTGCACCCGAGGTACCCCACGACAAAAAGGTAGGCCTCTTGAAGGTTCTTATGGAGAAGTTCAACGTCCCGGAACAGGCCCTTGAGGTGTTTGATTACCTTATCAGCATAAACGCCCTTTCCCTGCTTTCGGAGATGAGAAGGCTCTACAACCACGAGGTAGAGAAGATAATGAAGATGTCCAAGGGCTACCTGTACTTAGCCTCTCCTATGGAAGATGAGGAGGTTAAGAAGATAGTCCAGAAGGTTGAGGAGTTCCTCAAACGTGAGCTTGAGGTGGAGGTGGTGCAAGACCCCTCTCTGATAGGGGGCTTTCTCTTCAAGACCTCCGGCTTCGTGATAGACACATCGGTGAAGAGACAGCTTGAGGCACTATCTCTCGCAGGAGGCAAGTGATGGAGAGAACGCTGATAATAATCAAACCCGACGCCTTTGAGAGGGGAGCTACCGGCAAGATAATAGACAGGTTCATTGAAGAAGGCTTTTCTCTTAAGGCCCTAAAGCTCTTCCGTTTTACGGAAGAGAAGGCGAAGCAGTTTTACATAGTCCACAAGGACAGACCCTTTTACGGGGAGCTGGTGGAGTTTATGACCTCGGGTCCCGTGGTTGCCGCCGTCCTTGAAGGTGAGAACGCCATTCAGCGGGTAAGGGAGATAATAGGTCCCACCGACAGCGAGGAGGCCAGAAAGAGTGCCCCCAACTCCATACGCGCACTCTTTGGAACCGATAAAGGTAAAAACGCCATACACGCTTCTGACTCCCAAGAGTCGGCAAACTATGAGATACCCTTTATCTTCTCAAGCTTAGAGCTGGTTGATTAATATTGTAATCAACGCTGGACTTTTCGTTAAACGCTTAGACACATTATATTTCCGTAGTAGAATTTTTCCAAATGGAAAATATAAACCCCTTTCTTGCCTTTGGATGGAGCGTTTTCGTAGGGCTGGTATTCTCTACTGTAGGAGCGGCCGGGGGAATACTGTCAGGAGTGGGACACATATCTATATTTGGAATGCACAACGCCAACAGCGTAAAGCTCATGAACCAAATACTGATATTTGTCTCTACTCTAATATCCGTCCCTACCTACTGGCGTCAGAAGAGGGTCATATTCATCTTGGGGTTTCTTTTGGGATTGGGAAGCGTAGCCGGCGCCTTGATAGGTTCCACCCTCTCCTATAAGTTCCTGCCGGACCTAAAGGCCTATAAGCCTTTCTTTGGTCTCTTCACCCTGCTGGTGGCCGGAAAGATACTTTATGATGCCTTTTTTCCGAAGAAGGCCACGCCTACACCCGTAAAGAACTCAAACCTTCGGACATTAAGGCTAGGTTTGAACCGTATA
>JALWEG010000007.1 GCA_027014155.1 Aquificaceae bacterium | reverse complement strand
AGCATTAACTCCCAGAGACAAAATGTTTTTTTTTTTTTTTTTTTTTTTTTTGCAAATTAATGGTGATTAATCGCCATTTAAACTGTAATAAACTTAGAATAAATCTTAAAATAAAGGTATGCAAATGATGGATTTTACACCTCAACAACGATTAAAGAGAGGTCATCTTCCGCACAGGAGCTTAAGTAGGTGTCCATCAAAGCCTCTGCTCCCTCTTCTATGTCGGCCGTGGCAAGTATATCTTTGAGCTTTGCGTCCTCTATAACATCTACGGCTCCGTCGGATATTAAGAGGAACCTGTCGCCTTTGAGGAGTTTGTCCTCGTAAAGCAAGACCGGAGGGTTCCACTCCAATCCCAGAGCCGATACCTGCTTTTTGCCACCTTTAAATCTAATCTGGTCTTGGGTGAGCAGCGTCAGCTCTTGACCTCTGAGCAGGTATATGCGCGAGTCTCCTACGTGCCCTATTCTGAATGTATCCGTATTTAGTGACAGCAGACTGAGTGTTGTTCCGGACACGCTCTCGTCCCCCAGCTTTGCCACCTCTTGCATTATCTTCCTGTTGGTTCTCTGGAAAAAGACGTTCAGGTCTCTTAGGTCCGCAAAGGGTCTGTATTTGGCCACCAGTTCTATGGCCTTCTCGGAGGCGCACTTGCTACCTTGCAGTGTTCCCATGCCGTCGGCCACCGCAAAGGTGTCTTCGGAGCAAAAGAGCCTGTCTGCATACTTGTCTCTGTCTTTGCAGTACTCCCTGTAGGTGTATCTCAAGTTAGTCCCTCTCTTACGAGATGTTCTTTAAGCTCTACGGCCGTTCTGAACCTCTTTTTGTAGTCCGGCTCCAGCATGAGCCTTAGGGTCTCCCTCAGCTTCGGAGATATGTCCTGCGGAAGCTCTACGAGACCTTCCTTATTTCTCTTGAGTTTTTCTTTTCTGTCCTCTGTATGGAAGGGGTCTCTCTTTTTGAGCACGAAGTAGAGGAGACAGCCCAGGGAGTATATGTCGCTGCTCCTGTGTATCTCTCCCCTGAAGACCTCGGGTGCTATGTAGCCGAGGGTTCCCTTCACATCAAGTATTGAGACGCTGCCTCTAATCTTTATCAGTCCGAAGTCGCCCAGCTTCCACACTATTGAGTTGAGTATCCTCTTCCCGAATATGTTTTCCGGCTTCAGGTCGCTGTGTATGTATCCCCTTGTGTGCAGGAAGGCAAGACCGTTGGTTATGTGCCACAGAACCTTAACCGCCTCCCTCTCGCTTATGTCCCTCTGCTGCACGTAGTCCTTTAGGTCTCCCACGTCCATCAGCTCGTAGAGCACGTAAAGCTCCTTTTCTTCCTTCTTATACAGGTAGCTCTGCAGAGATATTATGTTGGGGTGATTGAATAGTATCAGGGTTTGGGTTTCCTTCCAGAGATACTCTATGCCGTAAGGGTTGTTTGCTACCTTGAGAGCCAAAATCTTTCCCTTATACCTTCCCCCTATGCCCTTCACCTTGTAAACGGTTCCGAACTGTCCCCTGCCTATCACACTCAGAACTTGATAGTAGGATAGGACTACGTCTCCGGGTTTTAGCTCCTTTTCCTGCATGGCTACAGAACCACCAGCTCCAGGTCCACATCGGATAGAGGTCTTCCTACACCTCTCTCAATGACTATTATGTTTTCCAGCCTCACGCCCCACCTGTCGGGTATGTATATCCCCGGCTCTACGGTGAACACCATGCCCTCTTCCAAGGTTATGTCCGCATCTTCACCTTTGTAATACACCCTCGGGGACTCGTGTATGTCTATACCCACTCCATGGCCCAAGGTGTGGTTGAAGAGCTTTCCGTAGCCCTTCTTCTTTATATACCGCCTTGCCACCCTGTCCAGCTCTCCCAGCTTCACACCCACTCTGGCCTTCTCAAGAGCCAAGAGGTGAGCCTCCTTGACTATTGAATAGACCTTCTTAAACTCGGCATCGGGGTTTCCCAGGTGAAGGGTGCGGGTGAAATCGGTGCAGTAGCCCTTCCAGACGAGTCCCATGTCTATGAGCAGCGGTTCTGCGTGCTTGACTTTCTCTTCCGAGCTTTCCCAGTGGGGAATGGCCGAGTGTTTTCCCGAGGCCACTATGGCGGGGAAGCTCTCGCCTTTGGCTCCCCGCTTGAATATCTCGTTCACTATCTTGCCTCTGACCTGAAGCTCCGTAATCCCCACCTCAATCTCTCGTATAACCTTTCTGTAAATCTCGTCGCTTATTTTTACTCCCTCCCGCATGAGCTCTATCTCTCGGGGAGTTTTCACCATGCGTATCCTGCCTATGAAGTTCTTGCAGGGAACCCACCTTATCTTGGTGCTTCTTAGAGCCTTGCGCAGCTCACAGCTGACCCTGTCGCTCTCAAACCCTACTCTTTTGAATCCGCGCTCTCTTAAAAACTTCTTTATACTCTTGGCAGGATTGCCCTTTATCAGGTGAACCTCCCAGTCCTGCAGCTCGGCTTTGGCCCTCTCGTAGTATCTGCCGTCGGTTAGAAGGTGCTTTTCCTGATAGCTTAAAACCACGTAGGCGTGGGAAGAGCTAAAACCCGATAGGTAGAAAACGTTGGAAGAGGAAGAGAAGAGAAAGGCATCTAAGCCCTTCTCCCTTATCAACTCCCTTACGGCATCAAGCTTCATGCCACCTGATACTTTCTCTTGAGCTGCTTTATGCGCGCAAAGAACCTCCTGTCCTCGGGAGCTATGAAGCTCATGGCCTTGCCGGACTTACCTATCCTGCCGGTTCTGCCTATTCTGTGTATGTACCTTTCAGGCTCCTCCGGTATGTGGTAGTTTATGACGAGACTTACACCCTTTATGTCCAAGCCCCGTGAGGCGACGTCCGTGGCTACTATGACCTTAACTTTATCCTCCCTGAATAGCTTGAGGGAAGTCTCCCTCTGCCTTTGGGTCATGTCTCCGTGCAGAGAGACGACTCTGAAGCCCCTCTTTCTTAGCTCTGCGGTGATGTCCTTTGCGTCCCTC
The DNA here is from genome assembly GCA_027014155.1 of Aquificaceae bacterium. Taxonomy (GTDB): domain Bacteria; phylum Aquificota; class Aquificia; order Aquificales; family Aquificaceae; genus WFYI01. The sequence goes on along the minus strand of JALWEG010000007.1, from coordinate 13,266 downwards.
TTGGTCTTGACGAAGACTATGACCTTATCCTCCTTGTGCTGCCTCAGTATGTTCTGCAGCTCCCTGAATCTGTGCCTTGAGGACTCCAAATCTATGACTATCTCCTCTATGTCGGGTTTGAGCTCGTCCGAGGACACCTTGATAAATTTGTAGTTCCTCTTCAGGTGCTTCTTGGCCAGCTTGACCACGTTGGCCGGTATAGTGGCCGAAAAGAGAAAGGTCTGCCTGCTGCCGGGCGTCTTGGAGATTATGTACTCTATGTCCTCTATAAAGCCCATATCAAGCATAACGTCCGCCTCGTCAAGGGTCAGAACCTTGACTCCGCTCAGGTCTAAGGCACCCCTGTCTATCAAGTCCTTGATTCTGCCCGGGGTTCCTATCACCGTCTCGGGCCTGAACTTCTCTATCACCTCCAGGTTCTTCTGAACCGGTGTGCCCCCGTAAAAGGCGAAGGCCTTTACGCCCTTGTATCTTCCTATGGCTTTGAGCTGGTCTCTGACCTGAAGAGCCAGCTCCCTGGTAGGTGTCAGGATTAGGGCCTGCACACCCTCTCCCCTCTTTACCTTCTCCACTATGGGGATACCGAAGGCTGCCGTCTTGCCCGTGCCGGTGGCGGCCTGCCCCATAATGTCGTATCCTTCCAAGGCGTAGGGTATAGCCTCCTTCTGTATCGGCGTCGGTGTGATGAAGCCCATCTCCATCAGGGCTCTCTTTACCGGTTGGCTGATTTTTCCGAACTCAAAACTCATCTGAACCTCCGTTTAGTTCTGTGCGGAGGCGATTCTCCTTAAGCAAGAACCCCTCCGAAACTTTGACTTAATAATTTACACGTTATAAGAATATTTGCAAACTTTTAACTAAATCTACGTCCTGAATCCACAGCTATCAGAGCAACGCTCAGGGGGATTTCTCAATAATCACGACGGCATGGGGAACCTGAACGCCGTTTACGTAGCTTCCCTCTTCCACCAGAAGAGCCTTAACTCTGCCCTTTACGGGTGAGCGTATCTCCGTGTAGCTTTTGAGAACTTCCACCTCTTCAATCTTGGCCTTTATCTCGTCAATCCTTCCTTCCACCTCGTCAAGCTTGGCCTTTTGGTCTTCCAGCCTCGTCAGGGAGAGCAGGTCTCTATCAAATAGCTCTTTCAGCCTATCGTAATCCCGTTTTACCTTATAGAGACTTCCCTTGGCGGCCTTGAGCCGTCCGAGAAACTGCTTCCTCTTGGCCTCGTAGAGTCTGTCCTCTATCTTTACTAAAAGCTCCCCCTTCTTCACCCTATCACCTTCCTTAACGAATACCTTTTGCACCTTTCCCATAACCACGGCGTATACCTTTATCTCTGCGGAAAGAGATGCCAAACTAAGGAGCAGTGTAAGAACTACCGTCCAAAGCGCCATCAAAGTTCCTCCACTCTGTCTTTGAATAGGTTGGGTTTGCCCTCAAAAATGAGTAAGGGGTCTAAGCCCAGCATATCGTACAGCCTCATAAGGTAGAGAATTATCTCAAACTTCGCCTTCATGACCCTCCTCTCGGCCTCCGTCTTGGTGGACATGGCGTATCCCAAGTCAAAGGCCAGCTCCAGCTCGTAATTGGAACGGGAGAGGTCAAGGTTCTCCATCGCCCACTTATCGTAGGTTCTGGCATCTTGATACTTGGCCACCAACTCGTCCCAGTCGTAAGGCGCAACCATAGCTCGCCTCTTGAGGGTCTCCAGTATGTCCTTTCTCTCTACTTCCACAGCCCTTCTCAGCTCTAAGAAGCTCCTGAATCTGTAGAAGGAAGCCTTCCCGTCAAAGAGGGGAGTCCTGAGAACCAGATTTGCGGAACCCTTGAAGCTGTCGGAGTTGCTTCCGAACCTGTTTTTCACCTCAAAGTAGGCGTAGAGCTCGGGGTATAAAACGCGCTTCTCACCCTTCGCCCTCGCCTCAAGGTACTTAATCTCCAAGCCTTTTATCTTAACCAGGTAGTTGTTATTTAAACCTCTTAGAATCGCCTCCGTGCTCAGCGTCTTGTCTTCCAAAACCTTAAAGTCCAGCAGTGAGTCCAGGTTTACCTCTATGTCCCTATCAAGGGGTAAGCCTAAGAACCTCTTTATCTCCGTATAGGTCTCGTTATACTCCCTTTGGGCTTCCAGCAGACGTGCCCTGTTCTCTCTGTACTTGGACTCCCACCTGGCCACCTCAACCCTGTTGGATAAACCCTGTTTTAACCTCTCCCTCTCTCTATCAAACCTGACGTAGGTGACGGCCATATCTTCTCTGGCCACCTCTGCCTTCTTCTCGGCAAGGGCGAGCTTCATAAAGAGCTGTGTCAGCCTTATTTTGACCTGCCTCTCAAGCTCCCTTAGAAGCTCCCTTTTTATCTCCAACCTGAGCCGTTGGGACTCTATCAGTGCAAGCCTGTTGCCCAGGTCAAGCAGGAGTATCTCCCCCAGGAGAGAAAAGCTCTCTTTATCTATAAGAGCATTTAGCTTGGGCATGAAGCGTTCGGCCTTGCGGAACATGTAGAGGTCTTCAAGGGAGTTTATCTCTCTCTTGAGCCTGATTAGCTCCCTGTTGCCCTCAAGGGCTATTTGGGAAGCCTTCCTTATGTCTAAGCTCAGAGTTTCCCCAAAGGACAGCGCGACGAGAGCCAAGATGCAGAGGAGTATCATCTCTTTCTGTGCTTTCTCAAGAACTTATAGAAGCTTTCCTTCTTGTAGTGGCCCTCTACGATGTATTTGCCTATGAGCAAGAAGTCCTCGGCGGGTATGTAGCCCACCATCTTCAGTATCTCTTTACCGTCTCTGTCTAAGAAGATAAAGAGCGGAGTGGCTCTAACGCGCATCTTGTGGGAGAACTCCTTTTCCGTGGTCTCTTTGCCTTCCAGCGTTATGAGCGGATTGGAACCCTTTATGTCTATGAGCACCATGTAAAAGTGCTTGGTAAAGTAGTCTTTGACCTTAGGTTCCTGAAAGGTTATCCTGTACATCTTGTCGCAAAAGGGACAGCCTTCTTGGTGGAACATCAAAAAGAGGTACTTACCTTCTTTATTGGCCTCTTCAAGGTCTTCCTTGAGGTTCAAAAAGGACATCTTTAGAAAGGGTATGTTCTCTATGGGTGCGGACAGGGACAGACCTACCGCAAGGATAAATAGCATGAATATTTTACGCATGGCTATCTTCTCCCCAGATACTCGTTCTTATAATTTACGTAGTTTGCGGCGGACTCGCTAATCATGTCTATCTCTTCCTGCCTTAAATCCCGAATCACCTTTGCGGGAACGCCCGCCACCAGAACGCCGGAGGGAATCCTCTTGTTGGGGGTTATCAAGGCTCCGGCTCCTACGAGAACGAAGTCCTCTATCTGAACTCCGTCCATCACTATGGCGCCCATGCCCACGAGAATGTTGTTCCCCAGCACACAGCCGTGCAACACGACCCTGTGGCCCACGGTGACGTTATCCCCTATTATCGTGGGGTGGGTGTCGTGGGTCACGTGAACCACCGAGTTGTCCTGTATGTTGGTTCTTTTGCCTATCCTGATGTAATTGACGTCCCCCCTTACCACGCTGCCGAACCACACGCTTGAGTCCTCCCCTATCTCCACATCACCTATAACGACCACATTCTCGGAGAGGTAAACCGTATCGTGTATCTTGGGATAGATACCCCTGTAAGCGCTCACTATGGCCATGGCTTACCCCCTGCCGAGCGTAAGCTTTATGCGCTGCAGATGCTTCCTAATCCAGAAAAAGGCAGACACCCCTACAATTATAGAGGTCAGAGCTAAGGACAGAGGCAAAGCCAAGCCCTCCTTTACCCGCAGGGTGGTGTCGTAGAAAAAGAGAAAGAGAAGGTAAAAGCCGTACAGAACCAGCAAAAAGGAGACAGCGTTCCAGAGTTTGCTCAGAATCTCTTTCATAAAGGAGAATTATACCAACAAGGGGGCGCAGCCCCCTTGTGTCTTTAAGAGAACATATCTCTGTAGAAGGACTTGGCCCACTCAAAGGTGGCCTTGGCCAGAGCCGAAGAGCGCTCGTTTATAACCTTCACTCCGGCCTTTTTGGGAGCACCGGCTTTCTTGTCTATCGCGTACTTGACGCTTACCACTATGGCCTCCTGCGGGTCTCCGTTCACCATGGAGTAGCAGGTGTTGTCGGGAGCCTTTACGGCCTCCTTGGGGTCCTTGCCCTTCATGAGCGCCACGAGGGCCTTAACGAGCATGTTCTTAGAGTGGGAGTTGGCCATGTGTCCGCTCTTTGGAAAGCCTTTTACGGCCACCACGTCTCCGGCGAGGAAGATATTGGGGTCTGCCTTTGATTGCAGCGTAAGCGGGTCAACGGCAGCCCAACCGGTAGGTTTACCGTCCTTGGTCTTGCCTATAAGACCGGCTTTCCACACCAAATCGCCGGCCTGGTGGGGTGGGTTTATGTTGGCGTCCGCAAACTTAAAGTCCCCCGCGGTGGTCTTTATTACCTTGTTAACCGGATCTATCTCCTTAACCTTGGCGTTGGGAACGTAGTCAACCATGTCCAAGTAAAGCTGCTCATAGGCACCCATAAATCCGGGTCCCTTGGGCTTTATCTTATCCTTGGGGTCTAAGATTATCAGTCTGCCCTTCACATCGTTCTGCTTCATCATGTAAGCTATCATCGCCGCACGCTCGTAGGGTGCCGGTGGACATCTGTGGGGTGGAGGTGGAACGACTAAAACGAAATCGCCCTCTTCAAAGTTCTCTATCTTCCTCTTCAAGGCTATGTGTTCAGAACCCGGTATAAAGGCGGAAGGGTAGTGGGTGGCGCAGTATCTTGCCATCTCCTTGTCGTTCCCGAACCAGGCCGAGTAGTTGTATCTGATTCCCGGTGCCAGAATTAGGTAGTCGTACCCTACGTACCCCTCGTTGGTGTAAACCCTCTTCTTATCCCTGTCTATGTCTATCACCGTGGCGTTTATGAAGGTGTAGCCGTATTTGGCGGCTGGTGTCTGAAAGTCGTGGAGCAGGAAATCAAGGTTTACCATATCCGCCAGCCATGTATTGCTTATGGGACAGGAGAAAAATACCTTCCTCTTCTCTATCAGCACGACCTCCGCTTTGGGGTTCTCTTTCCTTATGTACTTCGCGGCGGTAACCCCGGCCCAACCGCCTCCGATTATTACCACCCTATTGCCCTTGGAGTCGGGCAGCATCTTGGGAACGCTCTGGACGGGTTTGCTTGCCGCCCCGAAAGAGGGTGCCATACCTAAAGTTGTTCCCACTGCTCCTAAGCCCGAAAGCTTAAAAAGCTCCCTTCTGTTTAACTTCATCACACACCTCCTTAACCGAGAGTTTCCCCCTCTTTTAGCAAAAGTCATGCCATTCGTCCGCAGTCTTAAAAGGTTAAGGGTTTACCGCATACGCTTAACATCTTGAACACCTTCACGAGTGCCATATATGTCATTTAAGTGCCAATCTTGACATAAGAGCGATGAAGTTCTTCGCTAAATTCTTCCTGTGAAAGAATTTTTAAGTGTATGATATATATCACCATGTTTTAGAAGCTCGGGCCTTTGATAAAACTTAAAAAGGAGATAAAAATATGAATAAGAGTGGCATAGGGCTTGGAGAGAAGCTGTCCGTAATCTACAAGATAACCAACTCCATAAACAGAGCGGCCACCCTTGGGGAGATATACCAAAGGGCCATAGAGGGAATTACCGAAGCCTTCGGCATAGAGAGAGCCTCAATACTGCTCTTTAACGAGGATAAATTTATGGAATTCAAGGCGTGGAAGGGAATTTCCGACAGATATAGAAAAAATGTAGCCGGGCACACACCCTGGAAGTTCGGTCAGAAGAACCCCGAACCGATTTTCATAGAGAACGTAGAAAAAAGCCGAAAGCTGGGAGAGCATAAGAAGGTTATCCTTGAAGAGGGCATAAGGGCGATGGCCTTTATACCAATAACCTACAAAGGTAGAACCATAGGCAAGTTCATGCTCTACTACGATAAGCCCCATACCTTCTCTGAAGAAGAGATATTAATGGCGCGCATACTTGCGGAGGAGATAGGCTTTGCCGTTCAGCAAAAGAGGCTTGAGAGCAGGCTAAGAGAGAGCGGCGAGTTCCTTAAAGCCCTGTTGGGAGGTGCACCAGAGGGAATAGTACTCCACAGGGACAATAGGGTAGTTTACGCCAACGATGCCTTCGCTCACATGTTGGGATACCGCAGCGGCACCGAACTAATAGGGAGGTGTATATGGGACTTTGTAGTGAAAGAAGAACATATAGTTGAAGAGATAAAGAAGCGGGTTAAAAGGGTATACTCCGGACAGGAGGTTCCTCCTCTGGAAGAGAAGCTCATAAAGGCCGACGGAAGCATAATGTATGCGGAGATTCTGGCGACCCCAGTAAGCATAGAGGGCAATATCTTCAGTCTGGTATTCGCACGGGATATAACCGAGAGAAAGCTCCTTTTGGAGGAGCTTCAGAAGTTTAAGAAGGCGGTGGACAAATCCAAGGACATGATAGTTATAACCGACGCCGACGGACGGATAATCTACGCCAACGAGGCCTTTACGGAGATAACCGGCTACACGAGAGAAGAGGCTTACGGTAAAAGGATGTCAATCCTCAAATCTGGAATGCACTCGGAGGAGTTTTACAAGATGCTCTGGGACACCATACTGAGGGGGGAGGAGTTCACTACCATATTTACCGACAGGAAAAAGAGCGGTGAGTACTTCATGATATACACCACCATAACCCCCATAAAAGATGAAGATGGCAACGTGGTGAACTTCATAGGGATAGGAAAGGATATAACCAAAGAGAGGGTGCTGGAAGAGAGATTGAACAAGGCGATGTTCTACGACCCCATAACCAACCTGCCCAATAGGAACCTCTTTATAGAAAAGCTCAAAGAGGCCCTCAGCCTTGCCAAGCTCAAGAAGCGTTTCGTTGCCGTTGCGGTGGTTGATATAGATAACTTCTCCATAATAAACGACACCTACGGAGAGGAGGTGGGCAACAAGGTTCTCTATCTGGTGGGACACAGGATAGAGGAGCTTCTAAGAGCGGGAGACATAGTGTCAAGGGTGGGCGCGGACGAGTTTGCCATAGCCATGGCAGACGTTGGTGAGGAGGAGGACGTAATATACGTCGTGAACAGGATTATGGACGGCTTTAAGGACCTTTTGAGCGTTCTGAACATATCCTTAGACGTTTCCCTAACCGCCGGAATAGCTCTGTATCCCTCGGACGCGGATACGGCCATGGAGCTTCTGGAAAAGGCCGACCTCGCTCTGACGAGAGCCAAGAGGGAGAACGTAAAGGTTAAGTTCTTTCACAAAGAACTTGATGAAGAGGCCGTAGAGTTCGTCATACTGAGCGGTAGGATAAAGAACGCCTTTGACAATAAGGAGTTCTACACCGTATATCAGGGAATATACAGGTACGGCAATGACAAGCCTGTAGGCTTTGAAGCCTTAGCCCGGTGGGAAAGCAGCGACCTGGGATACGTATCTCCGATGAAGTTTATCCCCATACTGGAGAGTACCAAACAGATAATAAGGTTCGGAGAGGAGATATTCCCTCTCATAAGGAGAGATTTGGAGGTTCTAAAAGAGAGATTCGGGGAGGAGGTGTTCGTATCCATAAACCTATCACCCGTTCAGTTTGAAGACCCCAATCTGATAACCATGTTGAAGGAAATCTTCTCGGGTTTGGAGAGAAACGTAGCCTTTGAGATTACGGAAAACACCTTAGCGAGGAATAGAAGGAAAGCTATAAGAACCTTAGACAGACTTCACGAAGAGGGATTTAGAATTCACATAGACGATTTCGGAACCGGATACTCCTCTCTGGAATACCTGAAGGACTTTCCCGTAAGCGGTCTTAAGATAGACAGGAGCTTCGTTATTGACATACTTGAGGACGAAAAAGACCTATCCATAGTGAAGATAGTAATCACCTTAGCCAAGGAGCTGGGATTTTACACCGTGGCCGAAGGGGTGGAAAAGAAGGAGCAGGTGGAGCTTCTAAACGATATGGGTTGTGATTACTTTCAGGGCTTTTACCTGTCCAAGCCCCTGCCCTTGGGTAAGCTTCTCAACCAAAGGTAGTTAGCCTCTCCCTTAAGAACTCCCAGCTCCAAGCCTTCTGCTGGGTCATGGGCAGTTGCTTACCTATGTGCTCCTTGTATCCCTCAACCCAAACGTGCCTACCGTCGGTCATAAGTTTGAAGTTGTTAGTCCTCGCCGCCCAAGTCCAGTAGTTATGGGGCGTGATGCCCATCGCCTTCTTGAAGGTTTCCAGCTCGGCGGGCAGGAGCGGTCTCTCTTCCTCTTTTTCCTCAACCTCTTGCGGTGCTACCGCGGAAACCTCTTGCTCAGGCTGAACTTCAGCCACCTCTTGAACTTCTTCTTTCCTCTTCCTTCCGAAGATTCTTCCCAGCATGGGAGAAAATTTAGTCCCCACCTGCAGTGGAAAAGGTGGCCTTGCTCATAGTTAAGGACTTAAGGTTGAGAGCCGGCTTTGATACCTCGGCGGACTGCAGAGCTTCCGTTAAGAATTAAGAAAGCGATGGGAATTATACCTACTATGGAAAAGATGCCGCACCACACGAAGAGGTCTTGGAAGGCGTAAGATAGAGCGAGCTTGGCTTTGAGCTGTGCCACCGCGTAATTGGCCTTCAAGAGAGCTTCCTGAAGGGAATGGGAACCCGCAAGAAAGTGATGAGCTAAGGATTCCAACTTCTGCTCCACCAAGTTCCAACTTCTGCCCTGGAGCGTAGAAATCTCATCGTAATGGAAAGATGCGTTGCCCTTGAGGATATTGGTGGCCAACGCGGTGCCAAAAGAGCCGCCTATGAACCTTATGTAGTCCAGCAGGCTTATCACCAGTATGGTTTTGTGCTCTAAACCCCTTAGGGCTATAAGAGTTATGGGAGCGAAGAAGAGACCCATACCGGCTCCCATGAGCGTAAGCTCTAAGCTGGCCTGAGCCTTCGGGGTGTAGAGGTCAAAGTGAACGAAGAAGCCGTATATGGACACCATGTAGACCACGACGGCTATGAAGAGGGTGCCCACCGGACTCCATCTGTCGCTTAGCGCACCCGCCACTATGGAGAAGAGACCTATGGAGAAGGCGAAGGGGAGAAGAAGCAGACCCGTGGTGAAGGTGCTGAGCCCCTTTAGAAACTCAAAGTAAAGGGGCAGAGCGTAGAAGATAGCATACATGGAGAAGCCCAAAACGAACATAAACACCAAGAAGGCCACGGTGAAGTTTAAACTCTTGAACACGCTCAGCTCCACAAGGCGATTCTTTGAGCCGAGGTCGGTTATTAGGTAAGCTACGTAGGAGATTACGGCTCCCAAGCTCAGGAAGGCTATGAAGTTAGAGGTGAACCAGCCGTACTGTTGTCCCTTTGATAGCACTATCAGAGTAAAGATGGTAGCTAAGCTTATGAAGCCAAAGGACAGGAAGTTAAAGGGTGGTATCTTCTCCTTCTTCTGGGGAACTTGCAAGAAAAAGATAGAGGCTAAGGTTAAAAAGAAGCCTATGGGAACGTTGATGAAGAATATCCAGTTCCAATTGATGTGCTCCGTGAGCCAACCGCCCAAGGTGGGTCCCACCGCCGGAGCGAAGCTAACGCCCAGGGAGAATATCCCCATGGCAAAGCCCCTCTTTTCTGGCGGGTATATGGCAAAGAGTATGGCCTGGGCCGAGACCATTATCAGGGCCTCCGCCACTCCCTGCAGACTTCTGAAGATTATCATCTGGTATAGTTCCGTTGAGATACCGCACAGGTAGCTGGAGAGGGCGAAGAGGAATATTCCTATAACGTACATAAGCTTTAGTCCTATCACCCTCTCAAACCACTCAAGAAAGGACAGGGATACCGCCGCCGCTATCATGTAAGCCGTCACGACCCACTGGATTCCGTACAGGTCTGTTTTTAGGGGAGCTATCATCTTGGGTAGCGCTATGTCAACTATGGTGGTATCCAGTATGGCCATAAAGGTGCCCACTATCACTATGAAGGTGGGCAGAGCTCTCTCCATCAGGCTTTACTCTTGCACAGAAGCCTGCCTACGAGGTTCAGGTCTTCCTTGTAGGTTATCTTAACGTTCCAGTAAGAGCCTAAAACCACTCCGACCTTGTGTCCGTATCTCTCCAGCAGACTTGCGTCGTCGGTGCCGTAGAAGCCTTCGTTTCTCGCTCTGAAGTGGCACTCCAGCAGCGTTTTCCTGACAAAGGCCTGGGGAGTCTGCGAGAACCAGACGTTGTTTCTGTCTATAGTCCTTAAGATGGTATCGTGGGACACCTCTTTAACCGTGTCTCTGGCGGGCATCGCTACCACCTTGCCTTCAAAGTCTCCCAGGTTTGAGACCTCTGTGAACATCTCCTCGGTGGCCAGAGGCCGTGCCGTATCGTGAATTACCACAATTTCGGCTTCCGTCTCAAGTATGCCGTTTAGAACCGAGTCCTGCCTCTCTTTGCCACCTGCAACCTTCTTAACCTTGTCGGGAACGGAAATCCTGTCTAAGGAGTCTTGGGGCAGAACCAGGACTACCTCATCAAAGAGCTTGAGCGCCTTCTCAAGGGAATACATATACAGGGGTTTGCCGCAAATCTGAACGAACTGCTTCCTTACGCCAATCCTTTTACCTTCACCGGCCGCAAGCAGAACGCACGCCTTCATATCTCCTCACGCATACGCTCAATCCTTGTAAGTATAACCTCTTTTGGGCCGTCTTCGGAATCGGGCACGAGCCTGAGCTCTTCGTCGGTTTCAAATACGTATCCGTAGAGCCTTAGGCCTTTAACGTCGGCTTCTAAGGACTCTCTCGTAGTCCTATCCAGAAACTTCTTAACTGATTCCTTATCTTCTAAGTCAAGCTCTTGCTCGGACACCTCTAAGCTCTCCTCGTCCACCTCTCCCTCTTGGGGAACGAATACGACGTATACCTTAACCTCTTCATCTTTCGGGAACTCGGGAGAATCTATCATAAGCTTGAATAGCTCCTCAACCTTAGCTCTCATCTGGTGCCTGACGCTCATAGCGGCTACCTCCTTAAAAGTAAAGTTTAAAGAGCGGACAAGGTTTCAAGATAAGGGGTCTATCAGAAATAGCGGCTGTCCGTACTCTACCGTCTCCCCGTTTTCCACCAGTATCTTCTCCACGCGTCCTTTAACGTCGCTCTCTATCTCGTTCATAACTTTAAGAGCCTCTATTATGCAGAGAACCTGTCCCGGAGATACTACGTCTCCCACGTCAACGAAGGGCGGTGCTCCGGGTGAAGGTGAGCGGTAGAAGGTGCCGACCAGCGGACTCTTTATCACGTGGTACTTGTCTTCCTCTTCAACGACGTCCTCGGAGGGAGGCAGTATCTCTTGGAACTTGAACTCCTCTTTCTCGGGTTTGCGTCCCTGAGGCGGAGCCTGAGGGCCTTCGTGGGTCTCTATCTGAATCTTCAGCTCCCCTTCGGTTAGGGAAAAGCTCTTTATGTTGGAGTTCTTTATCAGGTGTATGAGTTCTTTTATGAACTCTATATCCATCACTTAACTCTCTCCACGTAGGTGCCGTTTCTGGTGTCCACCTTTACAGTATCCCCTTCGGCTACGAAGAAGGGAACCTGTATAACCGCACCGGTTTCCAACTTGGCGGGCTTGCTTCCTCCGACTGCGGTATCTCCCTTAAAGGCCGGCTCCGTTTCCACCACCTTGAGTTCAACGTGCTTTGGTAGCTCTATGCCTACAGGCTGGCCTCTGTATATGAAGATTACCACCTGCATGCCTTCTTTCAGGAACTTGCTCTCCTGGGATACCTTGTCCTTGTCCAAGGATATCATCTCGTAGGTTTGGGTGTTCATGAAGTGGTATCCGTCTCCGTCGCTGTAGGAGTATTCGGCGAACACCTGCTCAAAGTCCGCGAGGTCTATCATCTCCGAGGCCTTGTAGGTGATTTCTATAACGTTCCCCGTCAGCATGTTCTTTGCCTTGACACGGACGAAGGCCTGTCCCTTGCCGGGTTTAACGTGGTCGTAGTCCAGAACTCTGTAAGGCTCTCCCTTGTGCTCTATGAATATATCCTTCTGTATCCTGTTTATGTCTATCCTGTCTGCCATGGGAAGATATTTTACACCACTCGGTTTCTTTCTTTTAAGGTCTTTGGTAATCCGAAGAGATTCCTTACTACATCACTTCTTGGCGGTTTCCTTGAGTGCGTCCAGAATCAGGTCTTTAAGGGTCTTGTCCTCTGCAAGAGCTTTCATCTTTAGCTCTTTCCACAAATCGTAGGGCAGTTCTATCAGAAACTTTTTGACCTTGGGAGCTTCATAGGGGTTATCCCCTTGAACATGCTGTTTATCGTTTTTTTTCGGCATATACCACCTCCGTAAAACTGAGCAAACCTACGTAGGTAAAACCAACCTATCAACCGCCTCGCGTATGTCTACCGTTATAACTATCTTTCCCGCTCCAAAAAAGAGCTGACCTTTCATATATCTTGCCTTCACTATAAATTCAAGATCATCACGTAGGACATCTTCCGGTGATGGAAATGCTGACATCTGAACCTCTTCCTCCGTCAATACGAAAAGTTTGACCTTTTTGCCTGCAAGCCTCGCCGTTAAGAGGCCTTTTCCTTCAATTATCTCCAGCTCTATACTCTCGTAAAGCTCCATGTAAAAGTCAGAGAAGAAGTAGTTGCCAAAAGGCGTCTTAAGAACCACACCGACGTCCTCTAACATCAAAGAGGACATTACGTCCAAAAATCTGTCCGCTTCCTTCGCAATGGACATAGTGATTATTATTATACAATAAAAGTAATAACAAAGCAAGCTAAGCTTAGTAAACTTAGTTATAAGCACTCTAATAAACCTTTTATCCCGAGCTCTACTCTATATAAGGCATATAAGCTATATAAATGGCTAAAAGAGAGCCTTAGGGTAGCCTCCGTATAGTGTTTCTCTGTAAGGTGTTCGTAAACCAGCGGAAAGAGCTTCCCGCTCACCGAACTTTGAAGCTTTATCTCAAAAAACACTCCAAGACTCCTTCCGTAAGGGAGGAGATACGGAGTGTCGCCCGTAAGGGCGTTAAAATAGAAGTTGACCGGAAAACATTTGTGGAGTAAATTAGTAAATAGTTAAATACCCCACTGCTCCCGAGAGGGAGAACAAAAGCTCTAAGGTGGGGTAGAAGAAGAACGAAGAAACAGAAAGTAGCTCCACTACCTATCTTCGGGTAGGTAGGCAGGAGTAGAGGCGGAGTGAACCCGCCTGTTGTGGTAAGGGACACTACGAGT
>JALWEG010000006.1 GCA_027014155.1 Aquificaceae bacterium | reverse complement strand
CCCCCCCTTCTTTATGTCAAGCTCCCCCCTGTGCTCCCCCTCCTTTTCCAGCAGGAAGTTTCTGAAAAATCCCAAGGGCGGTTTGAATCTGAGGGCGTCCAGTATCATGTATCCCACAAACAGCTCGTTCTGGGCGGCGAGCCTGAAGGTCTCTTCTCTGAGTTCTCTGGTAAGGCTCTCATCGCCGAAGACGTTTCTGAAGTCAAAGAACATTCCTATCCTTAGGGTGTTTTCCGGCTCGGGTGAGGATATCCAGCTTTGGAGCTTGGACTTCCATTGGGACAGGCTGCCTCTCCACTGGGGATTGTTTACCATCACGTTGCCGGGACAGGGGGGAAAGCCTATCTCCAGCAGGAGCTTTGTGTAGGTGTTTCCGAAGCTGTCAAAGTATTCCTTCAGGTCTATGTCAAGGCTGGGTTGGTCTTCGTAGATTAGGGCGTTGTCCTGGTCTGTTTTCAGGGTTTGCTCTCTCCTTCCCTCGCTTCCCAGCACCATTATGCTGAAGTTAACTGGCGGCTCCAGCTTTAGCTCCCGTATGGTTAGGAAGACCACCTTTGCCATTATCTTGTCGTTTATCTCGGATATGAGGCGGCTTATGTAGCTCACCTTTACGCCGCTTTGAAAGAGCTGGAGTATGGTGTCCTCGTAGATGGAGTATATGTACCTTAGCTCTTGAAGGCTTTGGGCCTTCTCTATCTCCTTCACTATCACTATCAGGTTCTTGCTCTCGTATGCTATTATGTCCCTGTCCTCCAAGATGCCTACTGTCTTTCCCTCCCTCTCTACTCCTATCCTTCTGAGGTTGTTTTTGGCCATCTGCACCATGGCTTCAAAGAGGAAGTCCTCCTCGTCTATGGATACCACCGGGTAAGTGGCTATGTCTTCCAGCTTAACGGCCTTTGGGTCTTTGCCTTGGGCGACCACCTTTTTTATTATGTCCCTCTCGGTCACTATCCCCGGAGCATCTTTTCCCTTCACGAGCACGCAGGAGACGTTGCTGTCTCTGAAAAGTTTGGAGGCCTCCAGAACGCTCTCGGAGGGAGACAACAAGGGAACCTCCCTTACTTTCATGTCCTTCACTCGCAGGGTGAAGAATCTATCAAGGGAAGGGCAGCCTTGGGATAACCTGAGCATCTTGGCGGTTGAGCTGAGCCTCTGAGCTATGTTTTTGGTAAAGAAGCTCTCAAAGTTCTCGTACTTCTTTACCAGCTGGAGGAAGACCTCCTTGGGCAGTAGGTAGAGTATGCTGTCCTCCTGCACGTAAGCGTCCGTTGAGGGTGGACTATCGGAGATTAGAGATGGGTATCCAAAGCAGTCTCCCTCGTGGAGCAGGTCAACCTCCCGTCCCTGAACTCTTAAGGAGACCAAACCTTTACGGATTATGTACAGGTCTTGCAGGGGTTTGTCCCCTTCCTTGAAGATGACCTCTCCCTTGGGAAAGAACCTTATCCTTATGTGAAAGGAGAGAGCCTCCAGAGCGGACTCTGGAAGCTCTGAAAACGGGTAGTGCCTCTTTAGAAAGAGGTTAACATCTTGAATCATACCTCATGAATCTTTTTGGGATACCTGATGTCCTCTACCAGCTTCTGTATCTTCTCCGAGGGCGGCTCCGTCATGTTAGAGACCACCACCGTAACTATGAGGTTGGCTATGAACCCGAATATTCCGGAGGCGGTGTGCTGTATGCCTAAAATGTCAAATCCTTGGTATTTGTTCAGGTAGATGTAGAGTATGGTAATCACGAGTCCGACCACGAGTCCTGCAACTGCTCCCGTCTTGTTGGCTCTCTTCCAGAACACTCCCAGTATGAGAGCCGGGAAGAAGGACGCGGTAGCTAAGGAGAAGGCCCACGCAACTATCTGCACTATGAAGGCTATCTTCTGAGCGGCTATGAAGCCTCCGATTATCCCCGCGACGGCAACCGCCACCTTTCCGAGCATAACCACCTTTTTCTCCGGAGCTTTGGGGTCTATCATCTTGGCGTATAGGTCGTTGGACACGGCTGCCGCTATGACCAAGAGAAGTCCGTCCGCGGTTGAGAGAGCCGCCGCCAGACCACCGGCCATAACGAAGTATCCCACCAAGGCTATGAGTCCCGCTATCTCGGGTGTTGCTAAGACCACTATGTCTCTGTGTATGTTCAGCTCCGCCCACTGGATTATCCCGTCGCCGTTTTTGTCCACCACCTTAAACAGCCCGGTCTCGGCCCACTTCTGTGCCCATGCGGGGAGCTGGTCTATGGGTTTGCCTACCACATCTTTGAGTATCACGTATCTTGAGAAGGCCGCATAGGCAGGAGCCGTGAGATACAGTATCGCTATAAATAGGAGTGCCCAGCCTGCACTTACCCTCGCATCGCGAACCGAGGGTGTGGTGAAGAACCTCATGAGAACGTGGGGCAGAGCCGCCGTTCCCGCCATGAGCACGAACATGAGAGATAAGAACTGAATCATGTTAAATTTGGCGAAAGGTTCTACGTAATGGGGAGATACACCGTGCTGGGTTTCTAACTCCACTATGCTCTGTAAGACCTGTCCGTAAAGGAACTGGGGCAGGGGAATGCCGAACCACTGGACGGCAAGTATGGAAACGGGAAGCAGGTAGGCGGTAATGAGGACTATGTACTGGGCAACCTGAGTCCAAGTTATGGACTTCATGCCACCTATGACCGTGGTGGCTATTATGATTATCATTCCTATGGCTATACCTACCTCAAAGGAAACCCCGAAGAGCCTGCCCATGATTATCCCAACGCCGGCCACCTGACCTACCATGTAGGTGAAGCTGATGATTATGGCCGTTATGAGGGCCACCAAACGGGCGAAGTTGCTCTCGTATCTGTCGGCTATGAAGTCGGGCACGGTGAACTTTCCGAACTTCCTCAGGTAGGGAGCTATCAGCAGTGCCAGCAGGACGTATCCACCCGTCCAACCCATTATGTAGGCGAGGCCGTCGTACCCCAAGGCGTACAGTGCACCGGCCATTGATATGAAGGAGGCGGCGCTCATCCAGTCCGCGGCCACGGCCATACCGTTCCAGAAGGCGGGTATCCTCCTGCCCGCTACGTAGAACTCTTCCGCCGCGGTGGCCCTGTTATACAGGGCTATAGCCATAAAGAGGATAACTATTCCGAAAACTATTACATATCCCATTATGCTTTCCATGGCTCACTCCTCCACTCCGTACTTCTTGTCCAGCTTGTTCATTAGGGACGCGTAGACAAAAATCTCCACCACGAAGGTTATCACCGACAGCTGAGCGGACACCCAGTAGTGAAGGGGGAATCCCAGAAAGGATATGCCGCTCAAGGGTTTAGCTATAAGAACGCCACCGTAGGATACGAGCGCCCATATCACCAAAAGCACGGCGATGATTTGGACGTTTTCCCTGTGATAGGCCTCCAACTTCTCCCTATTCATGGCTTTCACCTCCCGTGGAAATTTTGATAGAAATGGGGAATTTGCGCATTTTCCCACCTCCTTTCGGGAAATTTAAACAAAAAATTAACAAACATACTTTTTCAAGTCAAGGAGTAATTAAAAAATAAAACATCGTTTTATTAAATTTAGGAATTTTTTGTGATAAATACATATAAGCAAATAAGCATACCCTTAATTTTAACGCCGAAATTTTATTATTCTATTAATAGATGCTAAAATTTAAATCAAACAGCTTGGAGGTCGGTAAGATGGCGGAGAAGGAAAAACTGGAAGTTCTCTTGAAGGTCAAGGAGAAGTACGAGCCTCCCAAGGAGGTGGTTGATAGAGCGTGGGTTAAGGATTACGAATCCCTTTACAAGGAATCGGTTCAGGACAGAGAGGGCTTCTGGGCCAAGGTGGCCGAGGAGCTGGAGTGGTTTAAGAAGTGGGACAAGGTCTTGGAGTGGAACTACCCCTACGCCAAGTGGTTCTTAGGTGCCAAGACCAATATAACCTACAACTGCTTGGACCGGCACGTTAAGTCTGGCAAGAGAAACAAGGTGGCCTACATATTCGTTGACGAGGACAACAATGAGAGGAAGATAACTTACGGGGAGCTGCTTGAGCTGGTGAGCAGGCTCGCTAACGGCCTGAAGTCCCTCGGTGTTAAGAAGGGAGACAGGGTATCCATATACATGCCCACCACCATAGAGGGTGTCGCCTCCATGTTGGCCTGCGCGAGGATAGGTGCTATTCACAGCGTAGTGTTTGCGGGCTTCTCCGAGGGCGCTCTGAGGACGAGGATAGAGGACGCCAAGGCCAAGGTAGTGATAACCTCCAGCTACACCAAAAGAAGGGGAAAGAGGGTTGACCTGCTGCCTACCGTGGAGAACGCCATAGACGGCCTTGAGTTTGTAGAAAAGGTTGTGGTTTGGGATAGGGACGGTGATACCCTCAGCGGGGATAGCTCTAAGTTCGTTGAGTTCTACGAGCTGGTCAATTCCAGCTCTCCCGAATGTGAGCCGGAGGAGATGGACGCGGAGGACCCACTCTTTATCCTTTACACCTCGGGAACGACCGGAAAGCCCAAGGGAGTCTTACATACCACCGGCGGATACATGGTGCAGACCTACTTCACCTCCAAGGTAGTATTTGACCTTCACGAGGACGACATATATTGGTGCAGCGCGGATATAGGGTGGATTACGGGACACTCTTATATAGTTTATGGAATACTGGCCAATGGCGTTACGTCGGTGATAACCGAAGGTGCTCCCGACTATCCGAACCCCGGTAGGTGGTGGAGCTACATAGAGAAATACAGGGTAAACGTATTCTATACGGCACCTACGGCGATAAGGCTCTTTATGAAATACGGAGAGGAGTGGCCTGCCAAGTACGACCTGTCCTCCTTAAGGATTTTGGGTTCGGTGGGAGAGCCGATAAATCCAGAAGCCTGGCACTGGTATTACAAGCACATAGGAGGCCAGAGATGCGTGATAGTTGATACTTGGTGGCAGACGGAGACGGGAGCCCACATGATAACCACCGTTCCCTCTTACCCCGCCAAACCGGGCAAGGCGGGCAAGCCCATGTTCTCCGTTGAGGTAGATGTGGTGGACAAGGACGGAAATAGACTCCCCCCCGATACCGTAGGCTTTCTTGTGGTAAAGACCCCTTGGCCCTCTATGCTTAGAACCTGCTGGGGAGAGCCGGAAAGATACGAGAAGTATTGGAATACCATACAGGGGGTTTACTTTGCGGGAGACCTGGCCTCTTACGACGAAGAGGGCTACGTGATGATTCTGGGAAGAGCTGACGACGTAATAAACGTAGCGGGACACAGAATTGGAACTATGGAGGTGGAAAGCGCGTTGGTTGACCACCCTGCAGTGGCGGAAGCAGCGGTTATAGGTAAGCCCCACGAGGTAAAGGGAGAGTCCATAAAGGCCTTCGTGATACTGAAGAAGGGACACGAGCCTTCTGAGAACTTGATAGAGGAGCTTAAATTGCACGTTAGGAAGGTCCTGGGTCCGGTTGCCGTGCCCGACGAGATAGAGTTCATAGACAAGCTTCCCAAGACCAGAAGCGGGAAGATAATGAGGAGAATCTTAAAGGCTCAGGAGCTTGGACTTGAGGTAGGGGACGTCTCCACACTGGAAGATTGACCACCCGGCCGGGCCCTTCCCTCCCGGCCTTTCTTTTCTACAAATTTACAAAAGCCCTTCCCTCTTGAGAATCTCCCTAAGCTCTGCGTCCGTTTTGGCTTTCTCCCTCAGAACGTTCAAGAGCCTCCTGAGCTTCTCAGGTTTGGTTTCCCTCTCAAGCTCGTCCAAGGTCTGCCTTTTCGCCTCCCTGATAATCGTCCTTCTGTCCCACCAAGCAAAAGCTATCACCGCTCCCACAAGTCCCACCTGTCCTGCAAACATAGCTATCATTATCTGAACGAGTCTGTCTATTTCTTTGCTTACCTGTTCAAACCTTTTATCTACCTGCCCAAAACGTTTATTCATATCTTCTCTGAGTTCCTTAAGACGCTTATCGGTTTGCTCCATAAACACCTTCAGCGTAGTCTCAAGCCTTATTAGCCTTTCCCTGTCCTGCTGAGTAAATCCCGTCTCCTTAGAAAAGCCGGTTCCGAGCGCAATAAGCAGTAGAACGGTTATAAGCCCTTTCATCTTTTGAGATTAATAGTATAACCACCCTATATCTAAGTCAACGTTGACCGGAAAGATAAAATTGAGTTGAAACTCAGGTTAATTAATACTAATATACCTAAAGGTAGTTAATATTAACTTAGGAGGTGTGCCATGGAAGCAGGAGAGGGCAAGGAATTTTTCCCTTCCGGCGCGGTAGCCTTCGCTCTTTTGATGGTCGGCTCTTACGTAGGACTTTGGCTTCTGATTTACTGGCTCTTTGTTGAAAGGGGGTGAGTGAGATGGACAGGGCGGAAAGGAACGCAACCTTGCTGGCTTTGTTTATGCTTTCTTTCTTCTTCGGCCTCGTGGTATATGCGGCCAAAGGCCTGAAGATAGACCTACCTACCTGCATAACCGACGTTCAGCCCTTCAAGGTGGGAAAGCTTATACGGCATGCACCCGATAGGTACGAACTCCACGTGGTAGCAAAGATGTGGTTCTTTGACATGAATGAGGGACAGACACGGGTAGAAGTTCCCAGAGGTTCCGTGGTGGACATATACCTGACCTCTGCCGACGTGGTGCACGGCTTTCATATAAACGACACCAACGTGAACCTGATGGCGGTACCCGGCACCGTAAACTATGCGAGGGTTAAGTTTGACAGGCCGGGCACGTATCACGTTGTGTGCCACGAGTTCTGCGGAATCGGGCACCAGGACATGGCCGCCCAAATAGTGGTCAAGTGATAGGAGGTTTTCATATGAGAGTCAGCGGTAGCATAAGGTTCATATTGCTCAGCGAGATAGTCTTTCCCATACTTCTCCTGAGCTTTGGCGTCTATCACGGAGTTTTGCAGGTCCTCTACAGAGCCGGGATAATAAAGGCAAACTCCGTCTTAGGTATAGAGTACTATCAAGGACTCACCCTGCACGGGGTTATAAATGCCATAGTGTTCACCACCATCTTTATAGTGGCCTTCGGGAACGGCGTGGTTCTCTATCTGCTTAAAAAACCCCTCAGACCCGCCGTCCAGTGGCTTTCTTGGCTACTTATGTTCGGCGGAACTCTGATGGCCAGCTGGGCGATGTTCTCCGGAAAGGCCAACGTCCTTTACACCTTCTATCCACCCCTCATAGCCCACTGGAGCTTCTACGTAGGAGCTGTGCTGCTGGTGGTAGGCTCTCTTGTGCCCTTCTTCTTAGATTGGATTCCCAACTACTTAGCCTGGAAGAGGGAAAATACCGATAAGAAGATGCCCCTCGCCGTGTTCGGCGTGTTCGTCAACCATATCCTCTGGTTCATAATGGTTATACCCGTAGCCATTGAGCTGATATTCCAGTTAATTCCCCTGTCTTTGGGTATAGTGAAAGATATAAATCCTCTCCTTGCAAGAACCCTCTTCTGGTTCTTCGGCCACCCGGTAGTCTATTTCTGGCTCCTGCCCGCCTACGTGATGCTCTACACAATGCTACCCAAGCTAATATCCGACAAGGGTAAGCTTTACTCGGACACCGCAGCAAGGCTTGCCTTCATACTCTTTTTAATGTTCTCCCTGCCGGTGGGACTGCATCACCAGTTCACCGACCCCGGCATATCCAACAGTTGGAAGCTGATACACGCCTTCTTCACCTTTCTGGTCGCCCTACCCAGCATGATTACCGCCTTTACCGTAGCGGCCTCTATGGAGTATTCGGCAAAGAGAGAGGGGGGAGAGGGTATCTTCTACTGGTGGACTAAGCTTCCTTACCTCAGGCTTGAGGGAGACAGATGGCTCTTTTCTTACCTCTTTGCGGGATTGATACTCTTTTTCGTAGGGGGTATAACGGGTATAGTCAACGCCTCTTACAACGTTAACCTAACAGTTCACAACACGGCCTACGTGCCCGGCCACTTCCACACCACCGTCGGTGGACTGAGCCTCCTGGCCTTCCTGGGCATGTCCCTTTACATGCTTTCCAAGCTAAAAGGTGTGGAGGTGAAGTTCAAAGGCCTGGCGGCGGTAGCTCCCTATATATGGGTTCAAGGAATGTTCATGTTCTCCTACGCCATGATGGTGGGCGGCGCCCTTGAAGGCTTTCCCAGAAGAACCAACACGGGACTGAGCTACCTGAACCCCGACTCGCCCCTCTACAGGCCTGAGTGGGTAGGATACGCCCAACTCTCTGTAGTGGGAGGTTTCCTCTTAGGACTGGCTTTCGTATTTTTCTTGGTTTCCTTCCTCGCAACCCTATTCGCTCCCAATGGACAAGAACCTAAGCTTGAGTTTCCTATAGCTCAAGCCTACCACGACACACCCTCTCCCGTTTTGAACAACCTGAAGGCGTGGACTCTCGCCTCCGTGCTTTTGGCCGTCTTATCCTACCTTCCCGCCCTCTACGATGTCACCCAGAGAGGTATCTTTTACAACTCGCCCGCATACCACGACAAAAGTCCCGTTCCCATAACGCCTACGGAAACTTCGCAATTGGATAAGGAGGTCAAAGATTGAGGGCTTTCCTTCTCCTTCTTCTTTCCCTTTTCCTTTTTTCCTTTGCCAATACCGGAAGCACCGGTATACCTCCCAACGAAAGCAGAACGGTAGGTAAGAAACTTCCCGACGTAGAGTTGATAGATTACACCGGTAGGCTCTTGCGCCTGAGTGAGCTGTCCGGGAAACCCGTAATACTAAATCCAATATATACCCATTGCACGAGCGCGTGTCCCTTGATGACCAAGGAGCTGAAGAGAGTTCTCCCGCTGATAGGTAAAGCCGGCAGGGACTTTTATGTGATTTCCCTGACCTTTGACCCGCAGGACGGGGTGGAAGACCTGAAGAGGTTCGTCCAAAGGGAAGGAATCGGTGAGCCGGGCTGGTTTGTGGTGAAGGCCAGGGACGGCTCCGAGCTGTTCAAACTCCTTGATGCGATAGATTTCAGGTTCGCCACCTTGCCGGGAAGGGAATTCGTGCATCCCAACGTGCTGGTCTTCCTCTCCAAAGACATGAAGATAGTCAAGTACATATACGGGGTGAATTACGACCCACTGGACATGAGGTTGGCCTTGGGTATGGCAAAAGGTGAAACAAGCCCCTTAGCTGTTCTAAGACCCTATCTCTTTTTCATAGGTCTCGCGGGCCTGAGTTTAACGTCTGTGCTCCTCGTGGTTCTGCTTTCCAAAAAGAAGAGAATTCAGGCTAAAGCAGGTATATAACTACGTCTCCTTTGCCGTTGAGCTTGGCTTGACAGGAAAGCCTCTCGTTGGGAGCAAGTCCGAACTCCTCTATGGCTTCCTCCTCTTCAAACCCCGGAGGATAGAGGTTCTCCATTCCTTCCAGCACCATGACCTTACAAGAAGAACACTGTCCGTGTCCCCCGCAGGCGCTATCCAGCTCGTAGCCGTACCTGTAAAGTATCTCCATTATGCTCTGGTTCTCTCTACCCTCAAAGCTCTCGTTGCCCAGGTTAAGCACCCTCACGAGGGGCATGCTCTCTCACCTCTTTGAGCTTCTCCTCCAACAAGGTTATGGAGTCCTTGATGTCCTCCCTCTGAGCAGCTGCAAGCCTCGGGAAATCTGTTATCTCTATAGTTTCAAGTGCGGGTTTGTTGTCTCTGTCGTATATCACCCCTATCCAGACACCGTATATGCCCGTTTCCCTCCACTCTGCAGGCTGGCTCTTTGAGGAGTAGGTTATCTTAACCGCTCCCCTGCCCAAAACGTCAAGGATAAGCTCCCTGTCTTCGGGCGTAATGGGAAGCTTGTTCACGTATATAACGTGCTCCCTGCCGCTCTCGTAAAACTCCTTGAGAGCCTCCAGAACCTCCGTCAGTATCGGAACGGCGTTCATCAGCATAGGAACTCCCCGATGGCTCTGTTATATTCCGCCCAACTCCTTATACCTTCAAGCTTCTTAAGGAGCTTACCCCCCTTAAACAACGCCACAACCGGCGCAAAGTGAATACCCACCTCCGAGAGGTTCACTTCGTCTATGTCGCACCAAAGGAACTCAAGTCTGTCTCCGAAAGCCTTCGCGAGCTCCGGAAACACCACGTCCGTATCAAAGATTTCCTTTATCCTCTCGTAGTCCCTCTGAGAGCGAACGTATAGGACGAAGCTCTCCTTGCTCTCCAACAGGCTTCTAAACTCTTCGTCCGTTAGCCTTTTCAGGGATTCAAGCCCTTTCATCGGAGCTTACAAGCTTCCTCAGGAGAAATACTCCCACACCGGCAACCGCAACGGCAAAACCTACCACAAGGACGTCCTCAAGGTGCAGAAAGCCCACGTGCTCGTGGGGAAAGGGTTTAACGTGGGCAAAGGCTCCAACGCTGAAAACTCCCAACATCGCAAAGAGTTTCCTAAGCATCTTGAACCTCCTCCTTTATCAAGACCTCAACACCCCAGCCTTCTAAAAGGCTCAAGGCCTTGTCTATCAAATTCGGCATCGCCGACTCAACCTCGGGGGACAGCTCAGTTCCTATATCTATAACCTTAGGCTCTATCCCCATGACGACCACCTCTTTTAGCTCTTTACCCTTCAAATCCAAGAGAGCCATAACCTCCTGAAAACCTATCTCGTGCATGGAGACCTTATTTCTGAAATACTTCTTCACCTCATCGTGCTCAAACACATAAACGCTCCCCGGGGGTTTGCCGCCCGATACCGCATCAAGGACCAAAAGCCTGTCCGCCTCTTCTATGAAGTATAGGAGGTCTATTCCTATGGTTCCCCCGTCCAAAAGCTCCACCGAAGGCCGAAAGCTGTAGCTCTCTTTGAGAACATCCAAGGCTTTCACTCCCAAACCCTCGTCGCTGAGTATGGTGTTGCCTATGCCCAAAACCACTATCCTCTCGCTCATTTAAGCTCCTTTAAGTCCGCTGGCTCTTTCTTAAAGAACTTGTAGCCGTTGAACATGGAGGAGACCTCCCCCGTCTTCTTGGTAAAGTCCTCCCTGATTACGAGATAGACGTGGACTATGGCAAATAGGATTATAAGCCACGCTACCCAGTGATGCCACATGTGCGTAGGAAACTCTCCCCCGAGAGACCACACCACCCAACCGAAGATGGAAGCCCAGAAACCCGAAGGGTCCGACATTCCGTACATGCCAAACCCCGTAATTATCATGAACAGGATAGCGATATAAACCAGAAAGTAAGCCGTTCTCGCCAAGGGATTCCTTATCTGAAGGGAGCCTTCCGAGGAGTCTTTCACAAGAGCATACTCCTGCAAGGTCTCTCCGAGTCTGCTCCAGAACTCGGACTTCCATACCTTGGGAATAAATAGCCTGTCGCGCCCGTCTATGAGAGCTATGAGCATTCTAAATATGAAGCTGGCCAGGAGTATGTATCCGGCTATGAAGTGCACCTCCCTGATTAGACCCATCGTCAAGCTCTGTCCGTGAACCAGAGCCGCCTCCACACCTTGGGAACCTATGAAGAAGGGATTGCCTATGTATATTCCCGTGGCGAACAGAACCATTATGCTCAGGAAGTTAATCCAGTGCCATATCCTCAGGGAAGGGCTGAAGATGTAAAACCTCTTATACTCTTTCATAACATCACCCTCCTCAACATACCGGCTTGTTGCCCTGCACCTTGACGCTGATTATCTCCTTGCCCTCCGCATCGTAGAGGTGGGTAGAGCATGCCAAACAGGGATCAAAGGAGCGTATCCCTTTAAGAACCTCTACCGGCTTTTCGGGTATCTTCACTACGGTGTCCTTCATACACTCCTCAAAGGCACCCTGTCCGCCCATGGGGTCTCTCGCTCCACCGTTCCAAGTGGTAGGAACTACGCACTGGTAATTCTTAACCTTGCCGTTCTCTATTATGCACCAGTGTCCGAGGGAGCCCCTGGGTGCCTCCGTAAGCCCTATGCCCTTTGCCTGCTTAGACCACGTGGAAGGCTCCCACTTCTCCATATTCGCCACAGAGGTGTCCCCCGCCTTTATGTTGGCGTAGAGCTTCTTCATCCAGTACAGGTTTGCGTGTGCCGCCGCCTGAGCCTCAAGCGCTCTGGCTATGGTTCTTCCAACGGTTGAGGGCATCCACTTTTCCGGCGGAAGGTTTAGAATCTGAGATACCGCGTCCACCTGTTTGACCATAAGCTCCTCAAGCCATGTGGGCTTCACATGGCCCTGCTTTACCTTTGTATAGACTATTATGTATCTCGCCAAGGGTCCCACTTCGCAGGGCTTGCCTTTCCATCTGGGAGCCTTTATCCAGGAGTACTTACCCTCTTCGTCTAAGTACTTCCAGTGGGTCTTTGTTCCCTCCTTGGGACCCGTGTAGTTAGGCTCTGTGATTCCGTCCCACGGGTGTCTGCCCTTACTCTCGTCGGGATACTTATACCAGGAGTGGGTAACGAACTCCTGAATTATGTCCGGGTTGGCAAAATCCTTGCCTTCAAGGTTGTGGAACTTGGCCTTATCCAGTCCCTCGTAGAAGTTCTCAACTACGCCGTTTGACCTCCAGAGTATCTTTTTGTGATAGTCTCCATTCTTTATACCCGTGTAAGGCTCGTCGGGATAATCCCCGTAGCCTATCACCCTCTTCTTAGAGAGTCCTCCTCCGTAAAACCAGCCGTGCTTGTTCAGGTAGATGTCGGATATGGCGAGTATGTCTGGCAGATAAAAGAGGTCGCAGGCTTCAACCTGAGTGTATATGGCATCTTCAACCACCGCAAGCCTTTCGGCGTTAACCGGAGCGTTCATGTCGTCCATGGATATGGAACAGTTGACGCCTCCCACTATGTAGTGGGGGTGGGGGTTTTTACCTCCAAAGACCACCTGAGGTACGAACAGCTCCCTCTGAACGTCCAGCATGTTAAGGTAGTGAGCAACACCTATCAGGTGAACCTCCGGCGGTAGCATCTGGTAGTCCGGATGGTCCCACCAGTGGGCCGCGAATATACCCAGCTGTCCGCTCTCTACGAGCTTCTTTACCCTTTTCTGGAAGTCCCTAAAGTATCCGGGCGTGGCCTTGGGGAACTTCCTGGGATAGGCTCTGCGTCCCAAGAAATCCGGCATGAACTCATTGAGCGCGGCATACTTCTCCAGCAAAACATTCTGGAGAGCCGCCGTCTTGACTGGGTCGGCCTTAAGTGCCTCCACGGGAGAGACCCAGTCAAGGGCATGCAGGTGATAGAAGTGAACCACGTGGTCGTGAACCTGCAACGAGCCGTACATTATGTTCCTTATGTAATTGGCGTTTTTGGGAATCACTATACCCAAGGCGTCCTCAACCGCTCTGAGTGAGACCTGTGCGTGAATAGAGGTGCAAACTCCACATATCCTCTGGGTGAAGGCCCAGACGTCTCTGGGGTCTCTGTCTCTTACTATCAGCTCTATACCCCTGAACATGGTTCCGCAAGAAACCGCGTCCTTAATCTGTCCCGTGGCTTCGTCCACCATAATCTCTATCCTCAGATGCCCCTCTATCCTCGTGACGGGGTCAACCACTACCCTCTTCATGGCTTACTCCTCCTTCTTTCCCGAGTTTCTTATCTTGGTGGCTATACCGTGGACTATAGCACCGCCCACCGCGGCTGCGGCCGCAACCGCTCCTACCTTATCGGCATTGCTCTCTTGCTTGGGAACCGGTATGTTGGTCAATCTCTCGTAGAAGGGTCCGTTGTCCCAGAAGTTGTCCTCGGCACAACCTATGCAACCGTGTCCGGACTGAATAGGATAGGATAGGCCGTTATACCACCTCATACTACCGCACTGGTTGTAAGTGGTAGGCCCTCTGCACCCCACCTTATACAGACACCAGCCCTTCTTGGCAGCCTCATCGTCAAAGCGCTCAACGAACTGCCCGGCGTTGAAGAATGCCCTTCTGTAGCAGGTGTCGTGAATCCTGTTGCCGTAAAACATCTTGGGTCTTCCCTGAGAGTCAAGGGGTGGAATCCTATCAAAGAGAACCATGTACATGATTACGCCCGTCATAACCTCCGCTATGGGAGGACAGCCGGGAACCTTTATTATGGGTTTGTCGGTTATAACCTTGTGAACCGGCACCGCAGTGGTAGGGTTGGGCTTGGCAGCCTGAACGCAACCCCACGAGGCACACGAGCCCCACGAGATTATAGCCTTCGCACCTTCCGCCGATTCCTTAAGATGTTCAACGAAGGGCTTGCCGTTGATTATGCAGTACATACCCTCCTCTCCCAAGGGAGGGTTGCCCTCCACCGCGAGAATGTAGTTGCCCCAGTAATCCTTCATAATTTTCTTCCTGTGTTCCTCAACCGCATCGCCCGCGGCCGCCGAGAGGGTATCGTCGTATTCAAGGGAAATCATAGAAAGAACCACGTCGGAAGCCAGCGGTGTAGCCGACCTAATGAAGGACTCGCTACAACAGGTGCACTCAAGTCCGTGTATCCATATAACGGGAACCCTCGGCTTGCTCTCCATCGCTCTGACCACCTTAGGAACCATGGTAGGGGCAAGCCCCATCATGCCGGTTATGGTCACGGCAAACTTCATAAAGTCCCTTCTGCTTACGCCGTGCCTCTTGAAGGCTTCCCAAAAGGTCTCCATGCCAACCCCTCCTGATTAAACGCTTATTCAATTATTTATGAATAATTTTTCATTCAAATCAATACTCTTTCTTTATGGGAGCTATAACCGGAGCTTATAATAATGAACACTTATTCAATTCCAAGCTCCAAGCTTTTCAGAAGCAGGTCCTGTCCACCTACGACCTGGGTGTTCAGCGAGCCGCAGGCGGGACACAGGGCGTTTAACTCCTCCTTCTCCGACTCTCTGCCGCAATCGGAGCACTTTAGCCTGAGCTTCTCCACCTCAATCACCAGCCGAGCGTTCCGGGCTACGCTTCCCTCCTTAAAGGTGTTGAAGGCCGTCTCCAGAAGCGGAACCTCCACACCCGAGAGCACACCTACGCGGAGCACCACCTTAGAGACCTCTTTAGCACCTTCTCTCCTTGCGTGCTCCTCCACTATTTGAAGAAGACTCTGGACTATAGAAAACTCGTGCATTTTGTATTAAGATACCCCCTAACGAGGGTAGGGAGAGATGGTAAATCAAAGTGGTTATATAGTTTTTGATATAGAGACCTTAGGCTTAGAGCTTGAAGACCTCCCGGAGGAAGAGAGAAATTACCTGCTTGAAGGAATTGAGAGATACAACCAGAAGGAGGAGGACATAAAAAAGAAGATGAGCTTCTGGGCCCTTACGGCACACGTTATCAGTATATGCCTGTATAAACCCGAAGAGGGCAAGGCCACGGTTCTATACGTATCCTCCCAAGATAGAAACGAAGAGGTGGATACACCCTACGGTATCCTGCTCCACAAGAGGAGTTTTAGCATCGGCAAGGGTTTGGAGGAGGCAGAAAGAGCGATTATTGAAGAGTTCTGGGAGTACATAAGCGGCAGTGAGGGGTTTAAATACAAGCTTGTATCTTTCAACGGCAAAGGCTTTGATGCTCCCTTCCTGATGCTCAGGAGCGTAGTTCTGGGACTTGAAGCCAAGCGCAACCTTTTTGGTAAAGGTAGAGGCCACATAGACCTTATGGAGGTACTGACTTTTTACGGAACTACCCGCAGATACAAGCTGGACTTCGTATGCAGGAAACTCGGCATAGAAAGTCCAAAAGAGGGAGTGGACGGCTCCAAGATAAAGGAACTCTTCCACAGCGGTGAGTACGAGAGGATTGCGGAATACAACCTCAGGGACGTGCTGGCCATAAACGCCGTCTTTGAAAGATTCAGGCATTCCTTGGGCAAGGTATTAGAGCTGTAGAGTTTGCCCTTTATCTCAAAAAACACTCCAAGACTCCTTCCGTAAGGGAGGAGATACGGAGTGTCGCCCGTAAGGGCGTTAAAATATAGATATGGCAGGCACTAAGAGCCTAAGATGCTTGACAATAGCGTTAAACGACCTACCTCCCGAATACAAAGTAGTCTTGGGACACATCACCTACCACTCAGGCAAACTATACAACCAAGCTCTCTATCTTCTCAAAAACAGACTCGCCAAAGTGAATATGTATGACCTCTACAATAAATTAGGCTCCTCAATTCACCTAAAATCCCTCCAATCCCGCTCAGCCCAGATGGTCCTTGACGAACTCGTAAAGGCATATAGGAATTGGTTTGACTATCTCAAAGACCCTCAGAAATTCAAAGGACAGGAGATAAAACCTCCCAAATTCAGACCCAAAAGAAAATCCCATAGAACCTTAACCTACGACAGAACAGGCTTTAAGGTAATAGGAACCAAGATAAGACTCTCTGTCTCCAAAGCACTAAGAAGGTGGCTAA
>JALWEG010000005.1 GCA_027014155.1 Aquificaceae bacterium | reverse complement strand
AGATTTCCCTTACAGGGTAAGCTCGGTAAGGCTCAAGTTTTTCGGAGAAGACCTTTATGTAGATGTTGTGTATGAGTGCGAGCTGAGCCAGATAGAGCCTAAAGGAGAATACGGAGCGGGGATAGATGTGGGACTTGATGAACTCCTTGCTGTGGTATCAGAAAATCCTGAGCTGAAGAGCTTTATAGTCTCAGGCAAGGAGCTAAAGGCTTTCAATCAATGGTTTAACAAGGAGAGAGCAAAACTCAGGAGCCGGATAGACTACCTGAAGAATGAGACCGGTAGCAGAGAGTATGAGGAGGAAGATAGACAGAAGCTTAAAGACAAGCTTATAGAGCTTGAGGTAAAGGATAAGGTTCTGTCCTCTCACAGAAAGAGATGGCTTGAGAATAATTTGCACAAGATAGCGAGGGAGCTTGTGAACCTTCTATATGAGACGGGACATAGAGTTATCTACATAGGCAAAAACGCTGTCGTCAGCAAGAAGGGGATAAACTTGGGGAGTAAGACCAATCAAGAGTTTGTGTCTATACCGTTCAGGAGGCTGATAGAGCTGATAAGGTATAAGGCGCAAGAACTCGGCATGGAAGTGGTTGAGATAGATGAGAGCTACAGCTCAAAGACGTCTCCTTTTGCGGATATAAGGAAGGTTCAGCGGTTGGGAAGGAAGAAGATGGCTCTTAGAGCAAGGCTTAGAGGTTTGGAAGGGGGAGGTGAAGAGGTGAAAGAGGTAGAGGAGAAGATAAAGGAGTTGGAAGAGAAGCTGAGGGGAATGAGGAATGGAAACAGAAATGGGAACGTGTTTAGGGACAAGGTTTTGAGCAAGGTATTTCATGCGGATTTGGTGGGAGCTTTGAACATTTTGAGGATAGGAGCCAAGCTCCTTAGACTTGGTTTTTACGAGGAGTTGAAGATACTTTTTATCAAGCTCTGTAATCCTGTAAGGTTGAAGCTTGTGGAGTTTATCTACCAAGTATCTCCCGAGTCCTTGAGGATAGGGAGTAGTAGTTTAGCTCGGGTGGACGGAAATACTGCGTCAGGTGGATAAATGTTATGCCTGATGAGGTATTTCTACGTGCCTAAGACAATTACGTCTCTGCCGATGTGAAAATCTCTTATATCCTCCAGTTTTCCCTTAAGTTTATGGTCTTTAGCCTCAGGTGGAAGAGATTGCCCGCTTAGCAGAAGACTAACGTAGGAAAAGAGCTTTTGTAGATGTTTACCTCTGAGCTTAGTTCTCTTAAGGTCCTTTACGAATTGCTCATGAACTTCCAGCTGTTTCATTCAGAATTTCTTCAAATTCCTCAAGTGCGAACCGTTTTATGTTCTTGCCTTCTCTCGCCTCTTCTATAACTCTCAAAGTTTCTTCAGGTATAACCTCCTCTATAGGAGGAAGCTCTCTATTCCTAACAACCTGAGCGAGTATGATATTCAGAGCGTCGCTAAGACTCAAACCGTACTCTTTAAAAAGCTCCTTTGCCTTTTCCTTCAGCTCCTTATCCAGATAAACGTTCGTTCTAATCTTGGTAGCCATACCGGAGACCTCTTCTCCACTCGGAGCGGAGAGCTTCCCGCTTCACAGAGAGAATATCTCTCTCCACAGGCTTAAACTTGGGTCGGCCCGACCCTGCCACCCATAAGGTGGGTGAATCCGATAGCCTTGGTTATCGGCTATCACAAATTAATTTACGAGGCTCTTTCGGAAAATTCAACTTTCTCCTGCACCCACATCTACTCTGCCTTAGTTAGAGTGGAAGCTGAATATGTAGGAGAGGTTGACAAGGTGGGGGAGGCACGTGAGAAAATGTTGAGTAGCATAAGTATTTAGCTTTGCTCGTCGTTGGATTCACTTCCTTGGGAGCATTCCCCAGGGAGGTTCTTTTTTTTACATCTTGAGTCCTTCTTTGTCAAGTCGTGCAAAAGTTTAGTGCTATTTGTCTACACTCAAAAAACATTATGTCCTAACTTTTAATTACTGAGAGAGGTAGTAGGTTGGCCGACGTTATTATGATGTGGGGACAGATGGAAGAGGAAAGGTTCCTGCCGGAGAAGATTCTGTGGCTGGTATATACTCCTCACCCCCACTGGATAGAAACCCAGAAGGACAACATAAAGATGGACATGAGAGAGACAGGCTTCAGGCAGTTCGTGAGCGTGTCCTCAAGGCACCTTATAACGGACGCCATGCTCATGTTCGGTTTGGAATATGTGAAAGAAAAACAAGAGGTTATAGATAACCTCAATCCCATAAGGCTCATGATAAAGAATACCCCGGGGAGCTTTTCGGGTATAAGTCATCACTTCTTGGGTGCCCCCTTTGAGATAGAGGCCGACGATGTTCTAAGGGAGTTCCTAAATTCGGCCAGGAGAGCCTTAGAAAGATCCGGCTTTGCTAAGGACGTGGTGGTGGTATCTTTCAATCCATTCTTGGAAGACCTGATAATCTCCAACCTTGAGCGCATAAACTCCCTCAGATACAGGTTCCTGAGCGGAGCCTTAGGCCTCTGAGTCTTTTAGCTTCTTTAGAAGGCGGCCCTTTACCTCTTCGTAGTAGGGATAAGGTATTCCCTCCCTTCTGATGTGCTCTACGAAATCTAACGCCTCCTTTATCTTGCCCTCTCTCTCCAGCATATAGACCCATACCTCAAAGGAGTTTATCTGAGGAAGAGTGCCCCCGTTTCTGCTTATGAGTTCATCTTTATACTCGTTGTAGAGCTGTATATCTTTATGGCAGTAGGCCTTTATTCTCTCAAAGTCCCTTAGCTTCTGTGATAGCAATATGAGGTCGTTCAGTATCAGGTGAGCCTCGTAAGCCGTTCCTTCCATCTTCATGGCTTCGTTGTAGAGCCACTCGGCTACCTCGTAATCCCCTTCAAGCATAGCCGTCTGAGCTAAGGTGGCCAGGAAGGTTCTGGGTGTGTATAGGGGAGACTCTATCTCCCCGCTGTCAAAGTGTTTGGCCTTGTATGGGAAGTTCAGGTTCTTTATGACCTTCACGGAGTAATACTTCTTAACGGCCTTCTGTTTGGAAACCTCAAGGGACTCATACCAATCCCACAGGTTTAAGGCCTTGAGCAGACCGCCCTTCTCCCTGAATATCTGAAACACTCTTCCAATCATAGTTATTGAATTTATCTCAAAAAACACTCCAAGACTCCTTCCGTAAGGGAGGAGATACGGAGTGTCGCCCGCAAGGGCGTTAAAATAGAAGTTGACCGGAAAACATTTGTGGAGTAAATTAGTAAATGTAAATAGTTAAATACCCCACTGCTCCCGAGAGGGAGAACAAAAGCTCTAAGGTGGGGTAGAAGAAGAACGAAGAAACAGAAAGTAGCTCCACTACCTATCTTAGGGTAGGTAGGAGTAGAGGCGGAGTGAACCCGCCTGTTGTGGTAAGGGACACTACGAGTGTCCAAACCCACACGAAGCTCCGTCCGTGAGGGCGGAGAGGTTCACCTCCCGGCCTGCGATGTGGTAAGTAGTATGACGCCTGCCACCACCAAGAGGGTGCCTATCAGCTTCTGAAGGGATAAGCTCTCGCCCAAGAACGCAAAGGCCAACAGGCTGGACCAAAGGGGTGAACTGGCGACTATGGGAGCTACCACCGACACCTGCCCGTACTTTATGGCCTGATAGTAGAGCCAAAGCCCAAGGAAGCCGGACACGAATCCACCGAAGGATATGAGAGCTAAGTCCTTGTAAGGATAATTAATGCTTTCCTTAACTATGAGGATACTGAGCAGAGCCACCAGAGCCGCGGTAAGGTTGTGAAAGAATATCCCAACTATGGAAGGTACGTTTCCTTTGAGTCCCAGCTTAAATATGAGGGGAGCCGTTCCCCAAACGAAGGCTGAGAGCAAGGCGTAGATTATAGCTTTCATAGCTCAAACACGGCCACTACGGGTGCGTGGTCTGAGGGTTTGGGCGTTCTCCTCCTGCGAGGCCACATGTCCACGTACACGTCCCTCAGGTATTCCTTGAGGGGTTCGGTTATGAGTATGTAATCTATACGCATGCCCTTGTTCTTCCAAACCATGCCACCGATGTAGTCCCACCAGGTGTATTGAACCTTATCGGGATACTTATACCTGAAGGCGTCTATAAGTCCCCAGCTCAACAGTCTCTTGAATGCTTCTCTCTCTTCAGGCATAGTTCCTATGGAGTCCTTGAGCACCTGGGGGTCGTACACGTCTATGTCCTCGGCCGCCACGTTAAAGTCTCCCATGAGCACTACCTTGTCCTTCGGAGAGAAGTTTTCTTTCAGGAACTCGTGGAGTTTCTCGTAAAAGTGCAGCTTGTAATAGAACTTATCCGTTCCCCTGAGGTCTCCGTGGGGAACGTACACGTTTATGAACCATATATCTCCTCTCCTTCCGTATATCAGTCTCTTCTGGACATCAAGGCTCTCATCTCCGAAGCCCTTATAGACCTCATCAAGTTCGTCTTTGGAGCACAGAGCGACCCCGTTGTAGGTCTTCTGTCCGAACACGTAGCACCGGTATCCCAGCTCTTTGAACTCCTCAAAGGGGAAGTTCTTCTCCTCCTGCTTGAGCTCCTGAAGGCCCAAGAGGTCTATGGGTTCTCTCTTGAGCCATTCCAGCTCCAGCTCCTTGCGTGCTCTTATGGAGTTGACGTTGTGGCTCGCTACCTTGTACATGCGGCAATCTTTAGTTATCCCTTGTGGTATATTTTATAACTCAAAGTTCAGCGGGGTGTAGGA
This sequence comes from Aquificaceae bacterium, assembly GCA_027014155.1. Lineage (GTDB taxonomy): Bacteria > Aquificota > Aquificia > Aquificales > Aquificaceae > WFYI01. Next base: position 482 of record JALWEG010000005.1, on the reverse strand, counting down.
ATGGAAGGACTGCTCGTTCTGCTCTCACCACTCATAGCCTTTCTCATAATAGGCCTATTCGGCAGAAAGATAGGAGACATGCCTGCCAGCATAATAGCGGTCTTAGGCAGCGCCTTTTCCTTCATCTTCTCCCTCTACATGACCACAAAAGCACTCCAGCACCCCGTCCAAATAAAACTCTGGAACTTCCTACCAATAGACAACTACACACTACAAGTAGGCTTCTACTTTGACCCCCTATCCTCAATAACGGCCTCGGTAGTCACCTTCGTAGCCACACTAATATTCATCTACTCCATAGGCTACATGCACAACGAATTCGGCAAATGGACCTTCAAATTCTACGCATACCTATCCCTATTCCTCTTTGCAATGCTCCTGATAGTCCTCTCCGACAACCTCCTTGGCATATTCTTCGGCTGGGAAGGAGTAGGCCTGGCCTCCTACCTCCTGATAGGCTACTACCACAACCTCAAAAAAGC
>JALWEG010000004.1 GCA_027014155.1 Aquificaceae bacterium | reverse complement strand
TTATCAAACTTATAATCTTCCATATCAAACTTTTTGAGAAAATCATTAATTAATCCTTCTATGATAACTTTCATGTTAACACCTCCCTATAGTCTTTTTAAGATAAGAACACTTTCATAATAGGCATTTTTATCCCTAGCCGTTCTATTCAGAACAGGTCTTTTAAGCTCCTCAACTATTTCCAACCCTACTTCCTTAGCTATTTCAGGATACAACTTATACTCGTCGTTTGCAACTATTATTATTATTGGATTTTCCACCATGTATTTTAAACAATTCTTCAAAACCTGACTGATTCCTTCTATATAGCTTGACCTTGCCTCTTTGCCCTTACCCTTGTATAAGGGTCCTATCTCAAGTTCGTCCCGTCTTTCTATACCGAACAGTTCGTAGGCGTACGCGTGCTGCTCATGGTAGTTTATCTGCCCAACGTAAGGTGGAGAAGTGAAAATTCCTGTTATTTTCTTCTCTTTCAACAGTTTGTAAAAAACCTCATTCTTATTTCGTATCTCATCGTAAATATTTATTTCTCTGCTATCTCCAGTTAAAACCTCCTGAAAGGCTTGTGTCTTCAGTTTCTTGTATTCAACCAGTCTCTTCACAGTATCCTTCGCATACTTTTTGAACGTAGGAATTAGCGAAAACACAGGCTTGCAGATTTTGAAGTGCTTATAACAGTAATAGGGTGTGTATTGTGGCTCTTTTAATCTGTCTAAGTCCATATGGGTAGTAGCTCTGACGGAGCGTATAGTCCTGCTTAGTATGAGCATCAATGTTTTTCTGAGATTTTCGTCTTGCACACCGCTAATGATCTCAAGTATGCTCAACGCTTCTTCTCTCACGGTAGGTATATACCACCTGTCTAAAAACGATTGTCCGCCTCCGGTGTTTAGAGGAATGTTATATTTATCAATCAGAGCTTCGTAAACTTCTAAAAATTCTCTCTGCCTTTCAATCAAGTAATCTTCGGGAACCAACCCTTGTCTAAACTTTTTTTTAAACTCTGGAGACGGGAAATGCCTATTATTAAACTCCGATAGGCGGTACTTTAGCTCTCTTTCAAACTCCACTATTTGACTATTATTCTCGTAGGTTTTCAAAGCTCTCAGTATTTTATTTATAGTTCTCTGAAGCTCAATTAAATCGACATTGGCAAATTTAACTTCCGTGATTATGGTGTTAAACTCTGATATATCTATGCCTATACTGTGTATGCCCATCTCGTTAGCCTGAATTAATGTTGTCCCACTGCCGACAAAGGGGTCTAACACTATGTCTCCTTCTTTAAAGTATCTATCCAAAAAATATTCAACCAGCTGAGGTATGAACTTGCCCTTATACGGGTGCAATCTGTGAACATGCTTAGTCCTTTCCCTTTCAGGAACCCAATCAAAGGACAACTCCCAGTTGATATCATCTCCTAACTTTTTTCTAAACTCCCTTTCCTTCTTCAGGGTGGCCTCCTCGTAGTATCGCCTTAGCTCCTCTAAAGACACATAAACCCTACCGTTTACTACTCGCTTACTAACCCTGCCGTAGTTGATGAGGTATGCTATATTGCTCTCCGTTACCTCTCTTCTAAGAAACTCTGACGCCCAGCGAGATGCTTCTCTTATGTCAATAAGATCCCTTTCGCTTATACCTACTTCCATTAAGAATAATTATAGGTAGCCCTACGCAAGCGGACTACGTATCTTTCTTTTCACCATATTCATAAGACCAGCGTAGCTTTCAAGCCTCTCAAACAACTCCTCGGCAAGCTTTTCGTGGTAGGTGTGGACTGTAAGGTTCCTGTCGTCAACCATCTGAAAGAGTTTCCTGAGCTCTTCTTCTGTAATGTAGCGGTTTTTGAAGAGCTCTCTCATACAGGACTTGGGGGAATTACACTCAACACCTTCAAGTTCCTTCATGGCGGTCTTTACAAGCTTCCAGAATATCTCAAAGGTAAACTCAAACCTCTGGATGGCAGAGTCCCTTAAGAAAGGGTAGAGCCTGTCTCCTCTATTTTCATGTGCAAGAACTATAGCCTCTTCAAACCTACTCAAAGCCCTCTTAAAGTCTTCAATTTGCTTTCTCAGCCTATCCAAATCCTACCCTCTTTTAGAACAGCCTCTCTAAACTCTTCGCTTGCTTTTGACAGATCCACTACATCAACAGAAAAGGTAAGATTTGACTCCTCTAAAATCCCCCTCAAAAGGGAAAGCTCGTAGGATATGTCTTCTTCAGATAAGAACCCAAGGTCAAGGTCGCTACGTGGTGTGTAATCTCCTCTCGCTCTTGATCCAAAGATGTAAACCTTTACAGATTTGTTCTTGAACAGCTCTTTTATCGCCCTACTTACATCCTCAAGTTCTCTTATATCCTGTGGTCTTGTAGTTATCTCTTTCATCTCCTACATAATAAATGATACAACTCGTTAGCCTTTTTACCCGTCCGTTTCCAGCTCGCCATAGTACACTTATTGCAATTTTTGAAAACTTCTCAGCTCTTACGGACAGAGCCAGAGCCTCATTGTTAAAGTTTTAAAAGAGAGGTTTTGGGAGTGATTGATTTTCAAGGGTTTTAAGTGGAGACGAGGGGATTTGAACCCCCGACCTCCGCCGTGCGAGGGCGGCGCTCTCCCGGTCTGAGCTACGTCCCCTTTAACAGATAGGATATTAAACCACAAAAGGTGTCTATGGGGAAAGCGCAGCGGACGTGTTAAAATAAACCTAACACGCCATGGAAATACTCAGTATTCCTATAGAAGAGGAAGTCAAGCAGTCCTACATAGACTATGCGATGTCCGTCATAGTAGGACGGGCTATACCGGATGTCAGAGATGGATTGAAGCCGGTTCAGAGGCGTATCCTTTACGCCATGTATGAGATGGGGTTAACCCCCGACAAGCCCTTCAGAAAGAGTGCGAGGGTTGTGGGAAACGTCTTGGGTTATTACCACCCCCACGGCGACCAAGCGGTTTACGATGCCCTCGTAAGAATGTCTCAAGACTTCAGTATGAGGTATCCCCTTATAGAGGGGCAGGGGAACTTCGGTTCCATAGACGGAGACCCGCCCGCGGCCATGAGATACACCGAGGCAAGGCTAACACGCCTTGCCGTTGAGATGTTGGAAGATATAGACAAGAACACCGTTAACATGAATCCAAACTTTGATAACACGCTCCTTGAACCCGAAGTTCTACCGGCTAAGTTTCCCAACCTTATATGCAACGGAACCACCGGTATAGCGGTAGGACTCGCCACTTCCATACCGCCCCATAATCTCAGGGAAGTAGGCAAAGCTTTGATAGAGCTTGCAAAGAACCCAGAAATGTCCGTATCCGAGATATTCAAGTACATAAAGGGTCCGGATTTCCCTACGGGTGGGATAGTGGAGAACTCGGAAGATTTAGAAACCATATACGAGACCGGCAGGGGAATAATTCAGGTCAGAGCTAAGGCCCACGTGGAGAAGCTGCAGGGGGGCAGAGAGCAGATAGTTGTATCGGAGATACCCTACCAGGTAAATAAGGCGGAGCTGATAAAGAAGATAGCGGAGAACGTAAAAAGCGGCAAAATCAAGGAGATTTCCGATATAAGGGACGAGACGGACAAAGAGGGAGTAAGGATAGTTATAGAGCTAAAGAGGGAAGCCAAAGGTGAAAAAGTTCTGAAAAAGCTCTACAAGAGAACCCAGCTCAGGAAAGGCTTTCCCGTGAACTTAGTGGTGCTGGTAAACGGGGAACCCAAGCAGGTAGGCATAAAGGAGGTTCTTAGGGAGTTTATAAAGCACAGGCTAAACGTAATACTCAGGAGAACTAAGTTCTTCCTTAAGAAGGCTCAGGAAAGGCTCCACATAGTTGAGGGTCTGCTGATAGCTCAGAATAACTTGGACGAGGTTATAGAGGGCATAAGAGGCTCAAGCGACGTAAGGGAAGCCAAAGACTTTCTGCAAAACAGATACGGCCTTACAGAAAGGCAGGCTCAGGCTGTATTAGACCTCAAGCTGCAGCGGCTCACCTCCTTAGAGAGGGAAAAGCTCATCAGAGAGGAAGAGGAGCTGACCCAGAAGATAAAGAGGTTCAAAGAGATAGTGGAGAGCGAAGAAGAGAGGATAAAAATCTTCATTGAAGAGACGCAAGAGCTTGTAAAGAGGTTTGGAGACCCAAGAAGAACCTTCATAGAAGGTTCCGAGAAGGAGCTAATGGAAGGCTCCATAGTGGTAGCTATCCTTGAAAACGGCAAGGTGGTGCCCGTTGAGAACATGCCCGAAGGCGAGGCTCCAGTGGTGGACATACTTGATGTGCCTTACACAGAGGGTCTTTTCCTTATATCCAACAAGGGCAGGGTTTATTGGGTTGCCGGCTCTCAGGCACTTCAAGGTAGCAAGATAAACTTCAAAGAGTCGGAAGAGTTCCTCATAGGGGCCTTCATAAGGGAGCGCTATGCGGACAGACTCCTGCTTGCAACGGAGAAAGGATACATAAAGAAGATACCCCTCGTGGACTTTGAGTATAAGGCCCAAGGCATGCCGATAATAAAGTTCAAAGAGTCCAATGACCAAGTTGTGGGGATAGCCCGTTCTTACGAGGGTGCGGACGTCCTTATGTTTTCCTCTAAGGGGAAGGTGGTGAGGTTCAAGGTGGGAGAGGTTCAGCCCGCCACACCCAACACGAGAGGTTCTTTGGGAATGAAGCTGGAAGAGGGAGATAGAGTGGCGGGTGTAAAGGTTCTCAGGGACGAGCCGTATTTGCTGGTCATAACCGGACTTGGGAAGATAAAGAAGGTGTCCCAAGAGGAGATACCGATGAGAAACAAGGGTGCCAAAGGTGTAAAGGTTCTTTCCAGCGTTCGGGACTCTTTGGTAGCCTTATATCCCGTGCACGAAGAGGTTGACCTGCTCATCAGCACCAAGCGGGGTAAGGCCTTCTACGACAAGATTGACCTTTCCCAGGTTCCCCTGAGCAGGAGGGACCAGGTGGAGAGAACGAGGTGGACTATGGAAGAGGACGAGATTCGCAGGGTCGTTAGGAAAAGCTCAAAGGTGGAGGAGACGCTCAGAAGTTAAACATCTTCATAAGAACACTTCTGTCCTTTATATCCAGCAGGTAGGTAATCTTTTGGGCGTAAACGTAATTTATATACTTGTAGTTGTTGACCAGCAAAAGCCTGTCGTATATGTCTAAGAAGCTCTCTATCAGTTCTCTATAATTGACCTTGCCCACGCCGTGCTCCCACAGGTATAGGTTCTTACGTATCTTTATGAAGTCCCTGTTTATATACTCAAGGTGGTTTCTTATGTGCAGGAAGTTCTGTTTCAGTCTGAAAGCCATGTCTATAATCTGGGAATGTTCCTTATCCAGGCGCTGCAGCACCTCTTCTCTGATGGACTGCATTTCTAAACGAAACAGCTCCCTTTTAGCTTTGTAGCCATAAGGTATGGGAACGTCAAACCTGACTCCCACCGAGTAATACTGCGCCAGCTCTCTGTCGTATCCGTAATCGGTGGCGTAATACCTGAGTATGAAGTCCAGCTCCGCATCTTTGAGAATGTCCAAAAGTCCTGCCTTCCCTTGAGCCTCCATATACTCCTGGAGCTTCTTGGCTACGCGGGCTCTCCTCGTCTCTATATATCTGAAAAGCTCGTTCATGTTCACATCAAAGGGCGGAAGGTTCAATCTATCTCTTCTGGCCTTCACTGACGCCTCCGAAGTAGCCTCGTTCAGATACGCTCCGGAGAATATTACCCTTTTCAGAAAGGCATACTGTTTATCAAGCTCGGAGAGCTTGTCCAGAAGCCTTTTAGACAAAGAGGCCAAAGCTTGCCTTTCGGAGAGTATCCTCTCCCTCTCCAACCTGAAGTCCGCATCAAAGCTGTCTATCTGCTTGCTTACTAGAAAGCGGTAAGCGTAATCCGTTCTGCTGAACACTTCTCTCGCTATGCATTGAAATCCGAAAAGCTTTTGCTTATACCTTTTCTCTCCGTAGCCTTCCTTCAATAGACTAAACTTCAGTCCCAAGTAAGAGTACCACCTTCCTATCAGCTCCTGGGATTCCAGGAAAGAAGGCCTCTCCCTATACCTGAGCTCTCCTATAAGGTAAAGCGACGGGAGTTCTCTGTTTACTCTAAGTCTCTGTTTCAAGAGGCATAGGTTTTTATTCTCAATGTCCTCAAAGAGTAAGATATCCAAGTATCTGTTTTTTCCTCCAAAGAAAACCTCCTTTACCAACTTTTCCAGCCTGTCCAGCTTGCGGAGGAAGGTGCTAATTACGGATAGATCCGGCTTGCTCTCAAGCTTGGGTTCCGAAGAGCCGTTAAGGATACCGTTTATCTTCCTCACTATGGACTCGTATCTGTCCTCTCTCTTTTTCTCTTCTTTTACTCTCGTATCCTCATCCCGTTTATTATTCTCCCACTTCCCCTTTACCTTGGACTCGTCGGTTATTACCACTATGCCTTCTATGCCGTATCTTTTCAAAAGCTCTTCGTAGTTTTTTAAGTCCTCGGGTGTAGAGGAAAAACCGACACGGACGGTATAAAAACCGCTGTCGGTTTCATACACGTATGCGTGGCTCTTGACTTCCTCCGGGAGTTTATCGTAGTAATCCAATAAAAAGGCCTTAACCTTTGAGCTAACTATCTGATAAGAGTATCCAATACTTCCGGCATAAGCTACAAGCGATACCAGAAAGCCCCCCAGAACGAGTGCAGTTTTAAACATTGCCCCTAAGGTGTAGCTCTGTATATTTATATATGATGACAAAAGTTTTAGGGGCAAGCTTTTTATGGGGGGCCTCCCGCCTAAATGAAGCATCATTTTCGTCCGATTAACCAATAGCGTCATGGTGGAGTTTGAGCCCAATTACCTTAGGAAGACCTACAGATTGAAGCTGCCCGCAAGGGTGGTGATTGAGGGCAAAGAGTATAGGGTAACGGATTGGTCCTTTGAGGGTTTTGGTATAGAGCTTCCCGCAGGCACCTTTTTTGAAGAGGGTAAGGAGTATCCTGTGATATTCATACTGCCCTTTGCCAGCTTCAACGTGGACTTCAGAGCTAAGGCAAGGGCAGCATGGGTGGGAGTGGACAAGGCGGGATTTCAATTTATAGCCCTCTCCGATGAGATAAAGCAGGTGATAAAGAACTACGTCAGAGCTTATATAGAAGGTAGGCTTGAGGATTCGGGAGATGTTCTTTCCAAGGCAAAGATAACCACGGTTCCTCCGGAAGTGGAAAAGCCCTTAACGGAGGAAGAGCGAAAGGAGCTGGACAGGAAGCTCAAGAGGGCCGTAGTTATATACTCGCTCTTGGCTTTGATAGTTGCGGGAATAGGGTATATCCTGCTGGGCTCTATGGGTAGAGCCTACAGTGTGGAGGCCTTCTACAGCGGAACTGCCGTCAATGTGCTGGCTCCCAAAGATTCGGTTGTAGATAAGGTTCTGGCTAAGGAAAATCAAAGGGTTAAGAAGGGAGACGTTCTGGTTTCTCTAATAAAGCTGGAGTCTCTAACGGAAAGTCGCAGGAAAGAGGAGAAGCTTGCGCAGATGATAGAAGACCTCAAGGATAGACTTAAGTCCTACGAGATGAAAAAGCTTGAGCTGCAAGGCAAGGTAAGCGTTCTGGAAACCCAGATAGACAATCTCGTAGTCCATGCGCGGGAGTTGCGGTCAAAGCTTGAGAGCTATAAGAGGCTTTACAGCGAGGGGTATATATCCAGAAGCGATTTGGAAGATATAGAGAGCAGATACAGAAACGTCCAGTCTAGACTTTCCAAACTCCTGGCCAGCCTTAAAGCGAACTTAAATGCCATGCGTAAGATAGATGACGGCATCTCCGAAACCAAGGCTCAGATAGACAACCTCGTTAAGCTTTCCAGAGACCTGAGGAATTACATAGAGAGGATAGAAATAAAGTCTCCTGTAGATGGCAGGGTGGTCTCTATATACAAGAAGGAGGGAGACATGGTAAGGCTCAAAGAGCCCTTGATGGTGTTGGAAAATCCCCGGGAGAAGGGATACGTTATAGGGAGATTCAAGAAGTCGGAAGCGGAGTTTGTTAAGCCCGGAGACAGAGCTTACGTGTTCTTTCCGGCACTCAACGTGAGCGTAAACGGTAAGGTAAGCTCTATAGGCAAGACGGGACTTTACGACGAAAGCATAATATCGGAATCCGAGGAGTTTGCCCTCAAGGACGTGCCTATAAAGGTATCCCTTGAAAGAAAACCTCCCGGTGCGAGCCTGGGTATGAGGGCCGAGGTTGTCATAGAGGCTGAAAACTACAAACCTTCGGTTGTGAGGATAATAGATACTTTTATTAGATGAAAGCCAAGTGGGAGATAAGCTCAAGGGACGAATTCAAAATAGACTGGTTCAAGCTCTTTAGGTTCGTTGCCTTCTGGGTAGGGCTTTCCCTTTTGGTTCTTTACCTTCTTCCGGAAAGAGCGTGGGAAATCAAGTTTCACGGGCTTATAGCGGTGGCCTTCGTAGGTTTGTGGAGATACTCATGGTTCGTGCTGAACGTTATAAATGCGCTACTCTATATGAAGAGGAAGTTTCCCAGGCTTTTGAAGAGGGTAAAGGAATTGAAAAACCCTTACCCCAAGAGACTATACTTCATGATTCCCTCCTATAAAGAATCCTTTGCTGTCAGCGAACAGGTTTTTACAGCCTTGGTGAAAGAGGTTTACTCTATACCCTCAGAGGTTTACGTCTTTGTTTCTGTGGGTTCCGAAAAAGAGGCTGAATTTATCCGGAGCGTCGTAAACAGATTGGACCTGTTGGACCAGGTGGAGCTTTTCTTTCTCAAACAAGAGATGGGAAAGCGTGTGGCTATGGGACATACGCTAAGAGCTATAGCGAGGCACTTCTTTGACCCTTTAAACTGGCACGAGGATTACAGAAACGACATAGTGGTGTTTATGGACGGAGATACGGTCATGGGCAAGTACATTCTAAAGAGGTGCCTGCCCTTCTTCAGATTGGATAGCCGGCTGGGTGCTCTAACCACCGACGAGGGCATAAACTACATAGGAAAAACCAAGCTCATGTACCTTTGGTACAAGCTCAAGTTTGCCAAAAGGCATCTCATGATGATGGCTCACAGTATGCACGACAAAGTCCTGACATTAACGGGTAGGTTCTCCGTTTTCAGGGCACATGTGGTTCTTGAAGAGGAATTCATAAGGTATATAGAGGCCGACCACTTAGACCACTACCTATACGGACGTTTCAGATTCCTTATGGGAGACGATAAGAGCACGTGGTTTTACCTGCTTAAAAACCGGTGGAAGATGTGGTATATACCCAACGCCATAGCCTGGTCAACGGAAGACAGGAGCGGAAACTTCTTTAAGATAAGCTCCTCTCTGATGTTCAGATGGTATGGTAATATGTTGAGAAATAACTGGAGGGCTATCAAGCTGGGACCAAAGACCGTAGGCAGTTGGTATATATGGTGGGCTATAGTTGACCAGAGGATATCCATGTGGACGAGCCTCGTAAGTCTGACTGGGGTCACCCTGCTGTCTCTGTTCGTGTCTCCCTTTTACATGGTCTTTTATTTCGTATGGCCTGTAATCTGGGTAAGGACTCTCCAGCTGGTAATCCTGGGTTTGATATGTCGTCTCAATCCTGAACTGATACACCTGCCCATGCAGCTTTACGACCAATGGGTAGGCTCGGTTATAAAGATTTATGCCTCTTCAAACCTTGCTAAGCAAAGGTGGGCCAAAGGAGCCAAGCAGGCGGTTGAGGCAAAGGTCTATAGCTACAGACGTCTGCGTATGATTATGAAGGACCTTATTCTCGTCTTTTACATAATAACTTTCATTCTTTTCGTAGGTGTTTACGTAGGTGTTTTCAAGCTTCCCCGTCTTGACTTCTTACCTCACATCATAGGTGTAGCCAACGCACGGGAGTTCAATCCTGAAGAGCTTGCAGTATATGGGATTATCGCCGACGATGGCGAAGACGACTCCGCAGGTCTCAACAGGCTATTGGAAGAGAGTCCATCTCAAGAGGGAGTAAAGATAAAGCTGCCCAAGGGTAAGCTCCTGTTTAACGACCCTGTGTACGTGAAAAGGAACGATGTCCATATCGTAGGCGACGGGACCCTGGTGGAGTCAAGGATATCGGGTAAGGGCAAGGCGGTATTTGAGGTCTTAGGGCGCAAGTACATAACCTTAGGAAGTCTGAAAAGTGCAGCTCCCAAAGGTAGCAAGAGTTTTGAGCTTGATACGGAGATAAATACGGGCGAGGCGATTGAGTTCGTATGGCTGGGATATCCAAACGATGAAGATTTTTTAAGACGTATAGGTAGCAAGAAATGGAACAAGAGCAAACCCCTTTTGAGGCAAGGAATTTACGAGGTGGAGTCCGTCAACGGCAACGAGATAGTGCTAAAGGAACCGGTTGAGATAGATTACCCGCAGGGCACCCAGGTAAAACTGATAATTCCCGTAAAGAACTTCAGGCTTGAGAACATAACCATAACCCAGATTGTTCCGGGCAAAGACCCATCCGAAACCCGTTTCGTCTATAAGAATCTCTACCCCGATTACGCGGTGGACTCTCTGCATCTGAAGTGGACGGTCAACTCCCACGTGAAGAATGTCAGCGTGCTGATGAGCGGCAGGCATCCCCTTTACATGGAAGAGAGCCACGGCTTGTTGATAGAGGGATTTAAAGCCTTCGGTTCCTGGAATAAGGGCGGAGGCGGGAACGGATATATCACCTTCTCAAAGACCCGTAAAAGCGTCCTGAGAGACTGCTATGTGGAAGGCATAAGGCACCTGGTATTCCAGTGGGCCGCTTCCGAGAACCTCGTCAGCAACTGTACTCTAAGGGTTGACGTAAACTTTCACGGAGGGTTTTCCAGGTACAACGTGGTAAAGGATTCGGTGATAGACCCACCTAAGGAACACCCCTGGTCTCCCGTAGAGAGAACACCCCCGGACGCCCACTGGGCACCTCCAGATGGAGAGGGTAATCTGGTGTTGAACACTAAAATAGTGGTAAAGAGAGAAGAGGACTCCAAGGACGGGCATGCAGATAAAGGTGGTGGTGGCGGAGGCTGTTCAAGCTCGGGTTCTGGAATTTTTTCTCTCCTCTGTATCCTTCTGGCGATAAAGGTATCTGTTGGAAAGGTGAGCGGCTCCTAAGCCTATAAGTGCTCCCACCAGCACGTCCAAGGGAAAGTGAACTCCCAAGTACATTCTCCCTATTCCTATAATCACGGCGTAGCCGTAGGCTAATAACTTAAATAAAAAACCTTCTCCGTAAGAGAGAACCCCCGCCAACATGAAGGCCATGGCCGTATCTCCGGAAGGGAAAGACCTGTGGTACAGGGGGACGAGGAGCTTTACGTCTTCCAGCAGAAGAGCGGGACGCGGCTGGTTGAGTGCCACCTTAAGAACCGACACGAGCACCGTTTCTATTAGCAGTGCGAGGAGTAGGGATTTCAGTTTTTCTCTGTTTCTGAGCCACAGGTATGCGGCCACCGGAATCAGGACGAAGCCCGAACCAAGAAAGGAGAAGTAATAAAAGAAAGCGTTGAGGATAGGGTCGTCAACCGAGTTGACGACCCTGAAGAGTTTGACATTTAGCTCAAAGTTCTCAAAACTCAAAGTCCCGTAGATACTTAGCCCTTGAGGGGTGTCTGAGCTTTCTTATAGCCTTGGACTCTATCTGTCTTATCCTCTCCCTCGTTACGTTGAACATCTTGCCCACCTGTTCAAGGGTGTACTCCGTGCCGTCAACGAGGCCGTATCTGTATTTTAGGATTTCTCTCTCCTTCTCGGAAAGGGTTCCCAGCACCTTCTCCAACTGCTCCTTTAGCAACTTCCTTGAGACGTGCTCTTCGGGGTTGGGTATGGTCTTGTCCTCTATGAAGTCCTTGAGGAAGGTGTCGTCGTCGTCCCCTATGGGGGTCTCAAGGGATATGGGTTCCTGAGCGGTTCTTAAGACCTTCCTGACCTTGTCAACGGATATGTTCAGGTGGCTGGCTATCTCCTCGGGTGTGGGGTCTCTGCCGTACTCCTGAAAGAGCCTCTTGGAGGCCTTGATAATCTTGTTTATCGTCTCTATCATGTGAACGGGTATCCTTATAGTCCTCGCCTGGTCGGCTATAGCCCTCGTTATGGCCTGCCTTATCCACCAGGTTGCGTAGGTGGAGAACTTGTAGCCCTTACGGTAGTCGTACTTGTCCACCGCCTTCATAAGTCCTATGTTTCCCTCCTGTATCAGGTCAAGGAAGTGGAGCCCTCTGTTGACGTACTTTTTGGCTATGGACACCACGAGCCTGAGGTTGGATTGAATCATCACCTGCTTGGCCTTTATGACCTTCTTTCTGCCCTGCTCTATTATGGACATCACCTGCTTGATTTCTTCGGGAAGTATCCCTATCTCGTCCTTATACCTCTGAACGTCCCTTTTGAGGGATAGATACTCGGTTCTGAGGGTCTCAAACCTATCAAAGCTGTAGCCGGAGTTCCTGATTTTTTCCTGAAGTTCCTTGCTCTCAAGGTAGTTGCTCACCAGCTCCTCCACGTCCTCGTGAATCTGTCTGAGCTTTTTGAGCCTTGAGCTGAGGTCTCTGCTTTTCTTGAGATACTTCTGGTATATGGCTATCAGCTCGTCGGCTATCCTCTCAAACTTGGAATACTTGATTTTCATCTCTCTGACTATCCTGTTCATTCTTGCGTGGACTATCAGGTAGGTTTTCTTATTTTCGGGGGTTGGGTTCTGAACGTAGTTGGCCCTTGTCTCAAGAAGCTCTCTGTAAGCCTTGGCCAGCTCAAGTCCTTTGTCCATAAAGAACCTCTCGTGCTGGGTGCAGTGTTCTTCGTACTCCTTATCGTTGGGGTCCTCATCTATCAGGTCCATGATGTCGTGTATCTTCATCTTCCCGTCGCAGAGCTTGGCCCAGTCGTTCAAGAGCCTATCTACCAGGAAGGAGGTTCTCAGGAGGCCCCTCCTCATTATCTTCCTGCCTATCTCTATCTGCTTGGCGTAGTGAATCTCCTCCTCTCTCTTGAGGAGGGGTATCTTGCCCATCTCCCTCAGATAGAGCTTCACGGGGTCGCCATCGCTACCGGATAGGGTGAAGTGGTCCGTTGAGACGATTATCTCATCGCCGTGTCTTTCTTCCTTCTCTTCGTACTCATCTTCGTGAGCTACCACCTGAATGTTCAGACTGGACAGGAGGTCTAAAAGCTCATCAAACTCCTCGGAGTCCTCAATGTCCTCGTCAAGAAACTCGTTAATCTCATCGTAGGTTAGGAATCCCTTCTCCTTTCCCAGCTCTATCAGCTGTTTGACGCCCTCGTCATAGACCATCTTCTACCTCCTGCGTGAAGTATTTATAAAAACTCTGCGTCAATGCAATCAAACCGAACGCCTCCTGAATCTGTTCCCTCCCTGCCTTGTCAGCTCCCTGAGCCGCTCTTTATCAATTTCCTCTTTCGGAAAGACCTTCAGCGCAAGCTCTTCCTTGACCGCGTACTCAAACTCCTCCTCAAGGTTCTCAGTCTTTATGTCCACAGCCGACCGGGGAACGTCATCGTAATCGCCCCTTAGAATCTTCTCCGCAAGCACGTAAGCGGTGGGTGAAAGGTTGAGCTTGGCCAAATCCACGTTCTCGGGTTTTAGCAGTAGCAGCCCTTTCAGGAAGACCCTCTCTGCGGGGTTCAGCCTCAGATTCTCCTCCGCCGAGCTGCTTTCCTCCCTCCTTTTGGCCATCCTGCTCTCTAAGACGGAAACGGGCACGTTGGTAGTGCGACTCAGCTCCAGCAGGAGAGAGTAGGCCTTTATCTCGTCTTTCATAAAAGAGGCGTAATACACAAAATCCTTTATAATAGATTCTTTGTCTTCCACCTTAACCACTTCGTCCAATAGGGATAAAAATAATTCCTTGGTCTCCTTTAGTAAAGTCTTTATGTAATCCTTCCCCATCTGGGATACGGCATCGTCGGGGTCTAAGCCTTCGGGCAGCACGACGGGATATACCTCAAGTCCGGCGGCCAAAAGCTTGGGAATGGCCATCTTGGTCGCTCTCCTACCCGCCTCGTCGCCGTCAAACATGATGAAGACCCGGTTCACTACTCTTGAGAGTGTCAATGCCTGCTCCTTGGTGAGAGAGGTGCCCAAAGGAGCGACCGCGTTCCTTACGCCTACCTCGTGCAGGCGCATCACATCAAAGTATCCCTCCACCAGCACCGCCTCCTTGAACTCCTTCATGTAGCTCAGCGCCTGGTGCAGTCCAAAGAGAACCTTTCTCTTTTGAAAGACTTCACTCTCGGGGGAGTTTATGTACTTGGGTTCCTCCCCGCGCATAGCCCCGCCACCGAAACCCAAAACTCTACCCTTCAAGTCTCTTATGGGAAAGACCAACCTCCTTGCGAATATGTCCTTGAGGGTACCCCTGTCAATCTCTATCAAGTTCTTGGTCTTTTTGTAAGCCTCAAGCAGCTTTAAAGAAGTGAGGAATCTTACCACGGCCGTGTTGCTGGGAGAGTACCCTATCTGGAACCTCCTCAAGGTGTTGGCACCGATGCCCCTTCTTTTTAGATAGTCCAGAACCTCTCCCGTGTTGACCTGGGTCTGGTAGAAACCTGCCGCTTCCTCAAGGGAGCTGTATACACTCCGGTCTTCTTCCTTCAGGTTAAGGCTCACCTTCAGCTTGTACCTTCTGGCCAGCTCACGTGCCGCCTCAAGGTAAGGAACGTTCTCGTAAAGGGATACGAACTTTATGGCGTCTCCCCCAACACCGCAGCCAAAGCACTTAAAAATCTGCCTTGAGGGGGAGACGAAGAAGGAAGGGGTCTTGTCGTCGTGAAAGGGACAGTTGGCTCTATAGTTGTTTCCACTCCTTTCAAGGTTTATGTAGCTGGAGATTACGTCTACGATGTCCAGTCCCTTTCTAATGTCGTTAAGGTCTGCGGACATTACCTTCTGAATTTAGTGGCCGAAGGCTTACCTGTCAAGCTCTATCCTTGCGAAGCGTTGCCTCCCGCTCTCAAATATGTCCCCTCCGTATATATCGTAGGCCACTATGACGGGAAAGTCTTCCACGTAAAGCTTCCTTATGGCCTCCGTTCCCAGGTCTTCGTAGGCTATGATTTCCGAAGACTTTATGTGCTTCTGAAGCAGAACGGCCACACCGCCTACGGCAGCGAAGTAAACCGCCTTGTACTTTTTTATAAGTTCCTTGAACTTGGGTGTTCTGTACCCCTTACCTATCATTCCTTTGAGACCCAGCTTCAGGAGAGGCTCAACGTACTTGTCCATACGGACGGCTGTGGTAGGTCCCGCAGAGCCTATAACCATACCCTCCTTGGGTGGCGTGGGCCCGACGTAGTATATGACCTGTCCCTGTAGCTCCAAGGGAGGAGACTCTCCCCTCTCTATCGCCTCCACCATTCTCTTGTGAGCGGCATCTCTGGCCGTGTATATGTATCCACTTATGAGAACCTTATCCCCTACCCTTAAAGACTCCACCACCTCTTCAGAAAGGGGGGTCGTAATCTTCTTTTCCATATTGTAAGGATTATACCCTATTCACTTGGTCACGGTTATGTATATGGAGAGAGCGTCCTTTTTGACCCTATACCTCTTTATGAGAATCCTGTCCTTGAACCTCTCCGGAATTTTTGGAAACACCTCCGTAGCTCTAAAGGCGTCTATCAAACTCCACCTGAGAAAGCCCTCTTCAAGGGAAAATCTCCCGTCTTTGGTAAGCTCCTCAAGTCCGTCTCTGGAGAGAACCCTTAGGAAGATTCCGAAGTCTTCCACGTTGAAACCTTTGACGTTATACACCCTGTCCGACTCCTGGGCACCCCTGAACTCAAATCCTCTCTTAAAGAAGAGCACCTTTTTGCTACCCCTAATCTTTACAAGCCTGTCTTCAAGTATGAACTCATACTCTGGAAACACCTTGCTCAGGTCAGCCGGAGATAGCCTTACCTCTACCTCCGTATCCACCAGATTCCCGAAGTTTATCAGGTCCTCTATAAACAGTCCCATGATTAATGAAGTTTATACACGATTCTCCCGTCTTTTATGGTGTAAATCACACGTCCCACCAGTTCTCGGCCCCACAAAGGTGTATTTCTGCTTTTGGAGAGATTGGTTTCCTCGTTCAGAGTCCATCTACGGTCGGCGTCAAAGATGGTAATGTCTGCCGCAGAGCCGGGCTTAAGGCTTCCCCTATCAATGCCTATTATCTGAGCGGGCTTTAGGGTCAGGAGTTCCAGAGCACGCATAAGACTGATTCTCCCTTCCCTTACCAGCTCCAGCAGTATGGGCAGCGCCGTCTGTAGCCCTATCATGCCGGGCATCGCTCTATCCACGAGTCCCTTTTCGGAAGGGTGATGGGGTGCATGGTCGGTAGCTACGCAGTCTATAGTGCCGTCGGCGAGAGCCTCTATGAGCTTCTCCCTGTCCCTCTTTCTCCTCAGCGGAGGATTTACCCGTGCGTTGGCTCCGGCACCGATAACCTCCTCCTCCGTCAGCAAGAGGTGGTTGGGATTCACCTCACAGGTTATCTTGGCTCCTTTAGCCTTAAACTCCCTAACTATCTCAACCCCCAGTTCCGTCGTCAGATGCTGTATGTGAACGTGGCCTCCCGTGTAGTAGGCAAGTATGCAGTCCCTCGCGTTGAGCAGGTCCTCCGCCTCGGGCGGTCTGGTGGAAAGTCCCAGCAGAGAAGATACCTCGCCCTCGTTAATGCTCCCCACCGCCAAGCGGTCATCTTCGCAGTGGTTCATGATGGGAACTTCCATCTGTGCGGACAGCTCCAAAGCCTTTTTCATAAGAGAAGAGTCCATGAGGGGTGAGCCATCGTCGGTAAAGGCCACACACCCGGCCTCTTTCAAAGCCCACAGGTCTGCCAACTTCTTGCCTTTCCTCCCTTCGGTTATAGTACCTGCGGGGAGAACCTTGCACAGCCCCACCGAGCAGGCTCGGCTCTCTATGTACCTTGCTACCCACGGCTTGTCTATCGGAGGCTCCGTGTTGGGCATGCACACGAGCGTTGTGTATCCGCCGGCCACGGCGCTTCGGCATCCGCTCTCTATGTCCTCTTTGTATTCCTGTCCCGGTTCACGCAGGTGGGCGTGGATATCAATAAAGCCCGGAGCTACTATAAGCCCTTGCGCGTCTATTATCTCGGCCTCGGGTTCAAGAATGTCCTTCTCCAGTCTCTTTATTACACCCTTATCTATGCAGAGGTCTATCTCCTCATCTATGCCCTGCGAGGGGTCTAAGACTCTGCCCCCCTTTATTATGAGTTTTGGCATATAAGAATTCTACAGGATTTGGGATAATTTAAAAAAATGTCTTGCGAAAGTGAGAAGTGCACCTTTAGGGACCTGGTTCAGGTGGTAGCTCTGCTCAGGCAGAAATGTCCCTGGGATAGGGAGCAGACCCATCAGAGCCTTAAGAAACACCTCATAGAGGAGGCCTACGAGGTTCTGGAGGCCATAGACGAGGGAGACGATACCAAGCTCAAGGAGGAGCTGGGAGACCTGCTACTACAACCGGTCTTTCACGCCCGAATAGCCGAGGAGAGGGGAGCCTTCGGTATAGATGACGTTATAGACGCTCTGGTTAAGAAGCTCATAGAGAGGCACCCCCACGTTTTTGGAGATGCGGACTCTAAGGAGGTGTTGGAGTCTTGGGAAAGGAAGAAGTTAAAGGGCAGAGAAAGCGTGCTTGACGGGATTCCCAAGCACCTTCCGGCTCTCAAGAGGTCTCAAAAGTTGCAGGACAGAGCCTCCGCGGTAGGCTTTGACTTTGAAAACATAGCCCAGGTATTTGAAAAGATAAGCGAAGAGATAGAGGAGCTGAAGGAGTCCATAGAACGCAAGGACGAAAAAAACATAAAGCACGAGGTAGGGGATATACTTACGGCTGTGGTGGAGCTGGCACGGTTCTTAGGTGTTGATGCGGAGGAGGCTCTTCAAGAGGCTAACGAGAGGTTCATTCGTAGATTCAGGTATCTTGAAAAGAAGGCCAAGGAGAAAGGAAAGAGTTTGGAGAGTATGAGCCTCAAAGAGATGGACGAGCTTTGGCTGGAGGCCAAGGGAGTAGTGGGGTGAAGAGCTTTACGGTAGAGGAGGAACACCCCTTTGCCCTTCTCGTTCCTCTTATACAGGAAGGCAAGTTGGACCCCTGGAACGTGGACATAGTCCAACTGGCGGACATCTACATAGAAGAGCTTAGGAAGAGGGAGGTTTTAGACCTGCGTATTCCCGCAAGGGCTATAGTTGCAGCCTCATTCCTGCTCAAAAAGAAGGTTGAAGCTTTGCTCCCAAAACCCCAGAAAAAGGTCATAAGGAAAAGGAAGTTTACCCTGCAGGAGTTGGTGGACATGTTTGATGAAGAGAGTCCGCAGGTTGAGGAGGACATAGCCCAGAACCTTGAGAAGTTGCAAAAGGTGGTAAGGAAGAGGAGGAAAGGCTACAAGAGGAGATGCTCAACCAAGAGAATCCCTCTGCACGTTTCAAGGTTTGAAGATGTCTTAAAGGAGATGTGGGAGTTCTTTAAGAGCCTTGATGTAGGGGAAAGGCTTGAGTTCATAAACTTCCTTGACAAGAGGAACTTCGTTCCCCAATTTATGGCTCTGATGTATCTCTACTTTGAGGGCAAGATAGAGCTTCATCAAAGGGAGCCCTACGGGGACTTGGTTATAGAAATAACGGAGGTGTGATGAGATGGAGCTTACCATAGATTTGCTTTTGAGCAGGGTAAAGGATAGAGAGCTTGCCCGCATAGCGGACAAGGTGGTGTCGGGCGAGAGGATAGACGAGGAGGAAGCCCTTTATCTCTATAAGTCCAACCAGTTGACCTTTCTTGGCGCCCTTGCAGAGCACGTTAACAGGAAGATAAACGGCAACAGAGCCTACTTCATAGTGAACAGGCAGATAAATCCCACCAACGTCTGTGTGTATCAGTGCGACTTTTGTGCCTTCGGAGTCAAGAAGTCCGACCCTCGCGCCTACGAGATGAGCATGGAGGAGATTCTCAAGAAGGTGGAGGAGACCTACTCCATGGGCGGGAGGGAGGTGCACATAGTAGGTGGCATACCCTCTCACTGGGGGTACGAGAGGTATCTGGAGATAGTCCGTAGGATAAAGGAGAGCTTTCCCCAGATGGTAATCAAGGCCTGGACCGCCATAGAGATACACCATATGGCAAAGATTTCCAAGAAGAGCTACGAAGAGGTTATAAGTGAGCTAAAGGAGGCCGGACTTGATGCCATACCCGGAGGCGGAGCGGAGATATTTTCCGATAGAGCGAGGAGAATTATATCCCCCAATAAGGCTAACGCACGGGAGTACCTTCAGGTGCACAGAACCGCCCACAGGTTGGGCATACCCACCAACGCTACCATGCTTTACGGCCACGTGGAGACCCTTGAAGAGAGGGTTGAACACATGTCCCAGCTAAGGAGGATACAGGACGAGACGGGGGGCTTTCAGGTCTTTATACCGCTCGCCTACTGGCCAGAAGGCACGAGGTTGGGTGGGCACAGAACCACCTCAGTGGACGACCTGAAGACCATAGCCGTCTCCCGCATATTCTTAGATAACTTTGAGCACATAAAAGCTTACTGGATAACCTTGGGTGAGAAGGTGGCTCAGGTGGCTCTGAATTTTGGAGCCGATGACGTTGATGGAACTATTGAAGAGGAAAGGATAGTCCACTCTGCGGGAACCAAGTCCGCCTACGGGCACTCGGTTGATAGATTGGTTAAGATGATAAAGAGGGCGGGCAAAACTCCCGTGGAGAGGGACACCTTCTACAGGGTGGTCAAGGTCTATTCTTAGGTTATGAAAACCCTCCTATACTTCTCGCCCAGTTCCCTGAACTCTGCTACCGCCTCAAGGAGAAACCCTAAATCCGAGAGGGGAATCTGGTTCTGCGAATCCGAGAGGGCCTTATCCGGGTCGGGGTGGGTTTCCATGAACACGCCGTCGCAGCCTACGGAGAGAGCGGCTCTCAGCAGAGGAAATACGAACTCCCTCTGACCTCCCGAGCTGTCTCCCCTGCCACCGGGTAGCTGCACGCTGTGGGTTGCGTCGTATATGACCTTTGCAAACCTTGAGACGATTACCAGAGACCTAAAGTCCACCACGAGGTTGTTGTATCCGAAGGAGGTTCCCCTCTCGGTTATATATATCTCTTTGGCACCTCCCACCTTGAGCTTTTCCACCACGTTTTTGGCGTCCCACGGAGCGAGAAACTGTCCCTTCTTCACGTTTACCGCCTTTCCAGTTCCCGCCGCCGCCAGCAGCAGGTCCGTTTGTCTGCACAAGAAGGCGGGTATCTGAATGATGTCGGCCACCCGAGCGACCGGCTCCGCCTGATGGCTCTCGTGTATGTCGGTGGTGATTCTCAAGCCGTAGGTCTCCTTAACCTTACTCAGGGCTTCTAGCCCCTTCTCCAAACCTACACCCCTGAAAGACTTTACCGATGAGCGATTCGCCTTATCAAAGGAGGCCTTAAAAACGAAGGAAAACTCCTTAAAGCTTTTCGCAAGCTCTGAGAGCCTGTCCGCTACCTCAAGGACCACCTCCTCACTCTCTATGGCACAGGGCCCGGCTACTATCAAAAACCTACTCATCTTCATCGCCTCCGTGCTCCTGCTGGGATTTCTCTATAGCCTTCTCTTCGGACTTCTTCTTGCGGGCGGACTTACCCAGCAGTATGGAAACCTCGTAGAGGATTAGGAGGGGTATGGCCATGAGCACCTGGGTTGCAACGTCCGGAGCTATGATGGCACCTACCAAAAAGGCCACCACTATGAAGTATCTTCTGAACTTCTTGAGCTGTTCCTCCGTCACTATGCCCGCCCTCTGGAGCATGTAAAGGACTATCGGCATCTGGAAGGCTATACCGAAGGCCACAATCATCTTAAGGACGAAGGATATGTACATATCCACCGACAGATAGGGCGTGGCGGCGAGCTGCGAGTATCCCAACCCGAGGAGAAACTTCAAGGCGAGGGGCAGGACTGCAAAGTAGGCGAACACACCACCCAAGAGGAATAGGAAGATGGAAGATAGGAGTAGGGGAAGAAAGAGCTTCTTTTCATGAGGATAGAGCGCAGGTTCTACGAAGCGCCAAAGCTGAAATAGGATAACCGGCGAGGCCAGTATTAAACCTACCGTAAGGGATATCTTTATCAAGATAAAGAGGGGTTCGGTAGGGGATAGGGTTATCAGCTCCACGTCCGGGTACGAGTGTTTGACGGGCTCCTGCATAATCTCAAAGACGTACTTGGCAAAGTAAAAGGAACCTCCGGAAGTTATCAAAAAGGCGATTATGGACTTAATCAGTCTGCTTCGGAGCTCCCTCAGATGCTCCGTCAGCGGCATCGCCTGAAGTTGGTGCTGATTCTCGCTCATCTTCTAAGGTTTCCTCCTCCTGTAGGGTTTCCTCTTCTTCAAAGTCAAAATCCTCGTCGTTAAGCTCTTCGTTCAGTTCCTCTGGCACAAAGTCCTCCTCGGGAATCTCATCTTCCCCCTCCTGGGAAGTCTTTTGCTCCGATTCCATTATGCTCTTATTTATATTCTCAACGTAGGCCTGCATCCTGACCTCGTCCCAGACCTCGCGCGCTTTTCTTACAGCCTCACCCAGCTTGAAGGCCAGGTCCATCATTCTTTCCGGACCCAAAACCACGAAGGCCAGTATGAGAACCAAGATTAATTGGAACTCCATGGTTCTAATTATCTTACACTGATGTAGAATATGAAAGCTATGGGAAAGGTGGCTTACATATTTCCCGGACAGGGCTCCCAGTACGTAGGCATGGCTTCCGACTTTTACAGGGAATTTCACGAAGCTGCGGACGTCTTCCACGAGAGCGAGCAGGCTCTCAGAATGTCCGCTGCCGATATAGTTGACGTTATCCTGAAGGACCCCGAGGGTAAGATAAATAGAACCGAATACACCCAGCCTGCGATACTGACGGCCTCTTACGCCATATACAGGGTTATGGAGACCCAGGGCTTTCCCAAGCCCGCATTCTTTGCGGGCCACTCCCTGGGCGAATACACGGCTCTGCTGGCCGCAGGAGGACTTGAACTGTTTGAAGCCGTAAGGCTTACCTACCTCAGGGGTAAGTATATGCAGGAGACCGTTCCCGAAGGAAAGGGAGCCATGGCTGCCGTCCTGAAGCTCCCTGCGCAGGAGGTAGAGAGAGCCTGTGAGGAAGCCTCGGAGGTGGGTGTGGTTGAACCGGCCAACTACAACTCGCCCCAGCAGACGGTAATATCCGGCCAGAGCGAGGCCGTAAAGAGGGCCTCGGAGATTCTGAAAGAGCGCGGGGGCAGGGTCATACCTCTGAAGGTATCCGTTCCCTCCCACTGTTCCCTCATGAAGCCTGCCGCCGATGCCTTTAAGCTCAAGCTGGCACAGACACCCATAAAGAACATAGACATTCCCATAGTCCAGAACTACACGGCCGGCTCGGCCACTTTGGCACCGGAGATAAGGAACAACCTTTATAAGCAGATATTCTCTCCGGTCAGGTGGTACCAGAGCGTAGAGTTCATGGCCAAGGAAGGAGTTGATACCTTTGTAGAGGTCGGGCCCAAGAATGTGCTCTCCAAGCTGGTTCAGCAGACTATACCGGAGGTCAGAGTCTTCAACGTGGAGAAGGTTGAGGACCTTGAAAAGGTATTAAAGGCACTCTAATATACAGAGTTATGGGAGGAAACGTGAACCTGTATCACTACAAAACCTGGGTAGTGTCCTCGGTGTTAGACCAATACGAGCTTTTTAAAAAAGAGAAGAGTAAGTTAGAGATGGGCAAGCTTTACGTTGTGCCCGGAGGCGAGCCTTCCAACAGGAACGCCTACTTTGAGAGATTTGTCTTCTTTACAAAGGACATTGAAAAGATTCTTGAGGAGATGGACGAAGAACTCAGAGAGATAATACTCAAGCGATACTTTGAGGGGGACTCATCTACCTATATGCTGGACAAGGGTCTCAAAAGCAAAAGGGAAGCCAGAAGTCTGATAACCAAGGCGGTGAACACCTTTTTCCACAGACTCGAGAGGGTAAGAAGGGATATAATCAAAAAGGCCGTATGAAGCTCGTTGTATCCGGTGGTGGAACCGGCGGCCACTTCTTCCCCGCCTTGGCGGTTCTAAAGGAGGCCTCAAATAGAGGAATGAAGACCCTCTACGTGGGTACCCTCAGGGGTATAGAGTACAAACTCAAGGACTCCATACCCTCGGAGAGGGTGTTTTTAGAGGTCTTACCCTTCTCGGGAAAGTCTCCTCTTGCGAAGATTAAAGCTCTCATAAGCTACCTGAGGGCCTCTTCCCAATTGGTCTCAAAAATAGATGAGGATAGCAAGGTTTTGAGCTTCGGAGGCTACGGAGGCGTTCCTTCCGCCTTAGCTGCGATAAGAAAGGGTGTTCCCCTATTTATCCACGAACAGAACTCGGTGCCCGGAAGCGCCAACAGGCTTCTGTCAAACTTTTCCAAAAAGGTGTTTATAACCTTTGAGTATTCCAGGAAGTTTTTCAAGGGCAAGGAGGTGGTGAGAACCGGTCTACCCGTGAGAGACTCGGTCATAAACTCCAAGATAGAGAAGGGGCTGGCAAAGTCGGCCTTTGGAGTGAAAGAGAAGGAACCCCTCTTTCTATTCTTTGGCGGGAGTCAGGGTGCGAGGTTCATAAATAACCTCGCTCTGGAGTTTGCCACCAAGACCGGCTCTCAGGTGATACTCATATCCGGGGAAAAGGAGTACGATGTGGTAGCCGAAAAGGCCAAGGACATGGAGAACCTGCACCTTTACCCCTTCAGGTCCGACATGGGATTGGTGTATTCCGCCTGCGATATAGCCGTCTGCAGGGCCGGAGCCTCTACCCTCAGTGAGCTCTCCCTGTTCGGTATCCCTGCCGTTCTTATACCGTATCCTTACGCCCACGGAAACCACCAGTTCTACAACGCAAAGGAGATAGAGGAGCTGGGAGGAGCCATAACCTTAAAGCAGTCCGACGTGAACATAAGCACCCTCATATCGTCCATAGATAACATAATCGCCCGCTACAGGGAAATGAGAGAGGCAATATCCACCTTTGCCAATCCTCAGGCGGCATCGGAGATAATTGAGGGAGTATCATAGTTTTGTTTGGTATGGAGCTGCTGTCCCTAAACAGGCAAGAATTAAGAAAGTATATGGAGTCGCTGGGCTACGAGCCCTTCAGAGCTGACCAGATTTTAAAGTGGGTTTACAAGAAGTTCACCACGGACTTCTCCTCAATGAGCGACGTGCCCAAGAAGCTGAGGGAAGAGCTTCCTAAGCTCCTTTCGGTGCACTGCCTTGAGCCTCTCGGCAGAGTGCCGGCTCCCGATGCGGTTAAGTACATGTTCAGGACCCGCGACGGACACCTGGTTGAGACGGTTCTCATAAAGGAAAGAGACCACCTTACCCTGTGCGTTTCCTCTCAGGTGGGGTGCGCGGTAGGTTGCACCTTCTGCGCCACCGCCGTTGACGGCCTAAGGAGGAATCTG
Organism: Aquificaceae bacterium; assembly: GCA_027014155.1. GTDB lineage: Bacteria > Aquificota > Aquificia > Aquificales > Aquificaceae > WFYI01. The sequence goes on along the minus strand of JALWEG010000004.1, from coordinate 31,266 downwards.
GAAGTCCACGAGATACTTGACCAATTTCTGCAGGTTCAGAGGGACACGAGCGAGAGGATAAGGAACGTGGTATTCATGGGTATGGGTGAGCCTTTGGCCAATTACGAGAACGTGAAGAGAGCTTCCGAGATTATGGTGTCCCCCTGGGGTTTAGACCTGTCCAAGAGAAGGATAACCATCTCCACCAGCGGACTGATAAGGCAGCTTGAGAAGATGGCCTCCGACAGGGTGATGAAGGAACTGAACCTTGCCGTATCCCTGAACGCGCCCTCTCAGGAGCTTAGGGAAAGGATTATGCCCATAGCCAAGACGAACCCATTAAAGGAGCTTATGCGGGTTCTGGTGAACTTTCCCCTGTCCAGGTATAGGAGGATAACCTTAGAGTACGTGCTGATAAAAGACCTTAACGACGGTCCCGAACATGCAAGGGAGCTGGTCAGACTTATAGGCAAATACAGAAAAAGGTTCAAGGTAAACCTCATACCCTACAATCCCGATCCGGTGCTACCCTACGAGAGACCTACCTTGGATAGGGTGTATGAGTTTCAGAAGGTCCTATGGAAGGCAAACCTCTCGGCTCTGGTGCGCTTCAGTAAGGGTGCGGACGTGTTCGGGGCGTGTGGACAGTTGAGAAACAGAAGTGTGGTAAAATTCAAGCCACATGGACAAGAGTCAGAAGTGGGTCGTTGAACTTGCCTTTATCGTTGTCCTCGTTCTATTCATAAGAGCTTTCTTCGTTCAGGCCTTCAACATACCGTCGGCCTCCATGCAACCTACTCTGCTGATAGGAGACTTCATACTGGTAAACAAGCTGGTTTACCGTCTCTCAGAGCCCCAAAGGGGGGACATCGTGGTATTCAAGTATCCCAGAGACGAGTCCCTTGACTACATAAAGAGAATCATAGGAATGCCGGGAGACGTGGTGGAGTTCGTAGAGAGGGAGGTAGAGGGATTTAGAATTCACGAACTCAGAGTGAACGGCGATAGGGTAGCGGCCAGGTTCTTAGGGAAGGTAAGTTTCGGTATAAGGGACTACGCCGTCTTTGAGGAAACGGTTCCCGTAGGGGAAGGCAAGGCACTAAAGCACAAGGTATGGTTCAGAGCCTCTGGCCCCATTCTGTCGGGCATGTGCGAGTACGACTGCAGGTACGGGACGTTGAACTTAGACGAGCCTCTGATACCGGAGGGATACTGCCTTGAGTCTGAAGGGGGCGTTTGCACAAAGTTTATAGTGCCGGAGAACTCCTACTTCGTGATGGGTGACAACAGGGACAACAGCGAAGACAGCAGGTTTTGGGGATTCGTCCCGAGGAAGAACATAGTGGGTAAGGCGTTCGTTATATACTTCTCAGGGGAGGTTCCCTCACTAACCCCTGAAGAGGTTTCCTTCTTCAGCGGTTTCAGGCAGCTCTTTTTTGCGCTAATTAACCCCCGTCCCTCACGGATAGGAAAGCCCCTAATCTGGTAGCTCCAGAAACTCCGGAGCTATGCTGTACTTGTTTTGAAGGACCTCAAAGGCATGCTTGAGGTCTTTGCCAAAGCTAAATTCCAGACTTCGCACCACGTAGTCTAAGTTCTTCATGTTTATAAAGGCCAGACCAGACCATCTACCCCTTATAGTTCCCACCGTCAGGTTTACCCGATTCAGAAATCCCTGAATCAGCTCCCTGTTTAGACGCACGAAGCCCTCTATCACCAGCACGTCGTTTCCCCTCAACTTTCTCAAACCCCTGTAGGTACCGAAGCTGGGTTCGTCTCTGGAGTTGTTCACAAAGCACAGGTCGGGGAATTTATGGAACATGTCCAAGAAGTGCTCCGATATGGAAGCGTATATGCTGTCTATACCCACCGTCCTGTAAAGGAGCTTTATGTTGTTCTCTATGGTGGAATTTATCTCCTTATCCTTTAGTCCCGAATAAAGCACAAGCAACGCCTTCATAAGCGTTTATTATCTCATATCAGAGAAAGGTATAAGCGTAAACCACACCCACAATTATCCTGTATATGCCGAAGGGAAGAAAGCCGTGGCGGTTCAGGAAGCTTAGAAGTGCCTTCACCGTGAGCATGGATACCCCGAAGGCGGTGAAGAAGCCTACGGCTAAGAGTCCCCAATCCTGGGTTCCGAAGTTGCCGCCGGTCTTAACTAAGTCGTAAGCTGTGGCGGCGAACATGGTGGGTACCGCCAGAAGGAAGGAGAACTCCGCGGCAGTCCTTCTGGAAAGTCCCAATATGAGCCCACCGCTTATGGTAGCTCCGGAACGGGACACGCCGGGAATGACGGCGATAGCCTGCAGGGCACCTATGAGAAAGGCCTTCCTCAAGGGTATGCTGTCTATATCCCTTAAAGCACCCTCTTCCCTGTGGAGCAGGTCCACACCTATGAGAACGAAACCCCCCACTATGAGGGAGACCACAACCACCAGCTCGTTGCCTATCAGATGGGTCTTTATGGCCTTGTACAGGAGAAAGCCTATAATGCCGGTGGGAATGAAGCCCAGTATTATCCTCTTCCAGGTCTCTAAATCCCTCTTTAGCCGTTCCGAAAAAAGAAACACCACCGCGAGTATGGAGCCCAGTTGAATGGTGATTTCAAAGCTCTTGGTAAAATCATCGTGGGGTATTCCCAAAAGGTGGGCGGTCAGTATCAGGTGGCCGGTGGAGGATATGGGAAGAAACTCGGAAACACCTTCTACCACGCCCATCAAGAAGGCCTGCCAGTAAGTCATAAAAAGCTATGGTATCACAGGAGCTTTGTGTTAACTTAAGTTCCATGGGCGATAAGAAGCTGGAAAGGTTTTCCGAGATCCTCAAGCAGGAGATATCCGATATAGTGGCCAAGGAGCTGGCAAACCCCAACATAGGCTTCATCACTATCACTAAGGTGGAGCCCACGAAGGACTTCAAACAGGCGAAGGTATTCTTCACCGCGTACCCGGAGGGTAGAGAGGAAGAAGCCAAGAGAGCCCTTGAGTCGGCCAAGGGCTTCATAGGGAAGCTGTTGGGAAAGAGAATTAGAGCCAAGAGCGTGCCACGTCTGAGCTTTGAGATAGACAGGGACCTTAAGGTTCTTGAGAGATACTGGGAGTGGCAGGAGAGAGATGAGGAGAGTTGATGCCCTCGTCGTGGGAAGCGGCCCTGCCGGAGCTACGACCGCTCTAAGGCTCGCCGAGGCAGGTTTGAAGGTTCTCGTCTTAGAGAGAAAGAAGCTCCCGCGGGATAAGCTGTGTGCCGGCTGCCTTTCGGCAAGGATAGCCAAGCTTCTGCCGGAGGGTTGGCAGGGAGAGGTTCTTAACAGAATCTCGGGCGGAGTTCTTGGATTCGCCGGAAGGCAGTTCGTTGAGAAGGACAAGGGTGAGGAGGTGGCCTACATAATTGATAGAAGCAGCTTTGACAGCTTTCTAACTCAGAGGGCTTTAGATAGGGGTGCGGAGCTTTGGCAGGAGTGCGAACTTGAGGATTTCCGGCGAACGGGAGCATCCTACAGGGTAATCACCACCAGAGGTGAGGTTGAGGCCGACTTCGTTATAGGGGCGGACGGATTTCACTCAAAAACCGCGAAGCGGTTGGGTTATAAAAAAGAAAAGTTCTTTAGGTCTGTTGAGGTTGTAGCAAAGGCAAGCCTCAAGGATAAGGTAATCATAGACACGGGCGTGGTAAGCAGAGGATACGCGTGGATATTTCCGAAAGGGGACAGGGTTAGCGTGGGAGTGGCCTCTACGGGTAGGGAAGAGCTACGAAGTGTTTTAGAGAGATATATGGACAATCACGGATACCTAAGGCTCCGAAATCCCTCTCCCGTGAAAGGCTGGCTCATTCCCTTCGCGGAATCCGAAAGGGACTTGCACTTGGGCAAGAATAGGGTTCTGCTCGTAGGAGATGCCGCCAATATGGTGGACCCGCTCTTGGGAGAGGGCATATACTACGCCGTCCTGGGCGCGCACCTGTTGGCTGACTCTGTTATTTCCAGTCCACACTCTCCCATGAAGCTGTATTCGCAGAAGGTGAGGGAGAGCATACTCCCGGAGCTGGTCTACGCGGGTAAGATAGCCAGAATCGGCTACAGGTTTCAGAGGATAGCCTTTAAGATGGGTAGAGGTGTATCCCTTGAGAGGTTCATGGAGCTGCTCAAGGGCGGAACCGATTACAGAAGGCTCTACCGGGCCGGCTGGATAGAGTTTCTGAAGGCGGCCTTGCTGCCTTCATGAGCTACCCTCCACGGGTTTGCCGAGGAAGACAACGAAGGCAAGGATAGCCGCTACGAGAAGGAAAAAAGGTGCGACTGGCTTCTCCCTCTTCAGAGCTATCCCCAAGGCTACCGATGTTTGCAACAGGTAGTAAAGGGCAAAGGCCCTTGAGGCGTAGCTTATAATCTCAAAGACGTTTGCGCTCCACACGAGGGCTATCCCTAAGGCGGCCGTTATGAGGTATCCCACCCTTGCGGACAGGCGTCCTCCCGTTTCCACCTGGAGCAGACCCCCGGAGCCAACCGTATCGGCAACCGAGGCACTGAACTGGCTCATAACCGCTCCCAGAAGTAGCAGGTAAGGTAGCAGATGGGATACCACCTTTGAAATCTCTATTATCTCCGTCTCGTCAACTCCGTGTTCAGTGCCGCTGAGAATGGGGAGGACGAGAGCTATGAAGATTACGTAAATCAAAGAGGATATCAACTGCGCAAGTCTCATGCTCCTCACCCTAACTTCCTTGGAGTAAGCTCCGCGCAGGTATTTGGAGGTCTCAAATCCCTGGACTATGAGCAGTATCCCTCCCAAGTATCTGAAGGTTTCAAAGGAGACGGGCTTGCTCTCCCAGACGAAGCCGGGGTTTTTTACGTCGTGAAGGAATATGCCCAGCAGCAGAGCCGCTATCACCGCCAGTTTGATGGAGACAGAATACTTCTCCAACCACTCCAAACGCTTGAGTCCTCCCAGGTATCCCGATATACCTATTCCGGCAAGCACCAGGGTGGTGAGCGCCTTCTCCAAAGGCTCGTTTTTCTGCCACAGGCCTGCCATCAGGAAGGAGGACAGAAGTCTGAGGTAGAAGGCCACCGAAACTATGTAGGCGAAGGAAAGAATAAGATTTGATAGCCTCTCTACACCGACGAGGGTAGGATACTTCTTTTGTATTAGCTCTTCCTCGTGCTCTATGTTAAAACGCAACGCATGTCCTACGGCGTAAGCCAGCGCGAGTATAGCGAGCATGTAAAGAATCGCCAAGCTTCCACCTATCAGGTGCAAAAGGGGTGCCACCACCAAAAAGCCGCTGCCTATTATGGAGGCCAAGGGGGTCACGGTGGCGTCCCACAGAACGCTCCCTCTGTGGGAAAACCAAAGAAAGATTCCCAAGGAGACGAGAAAGGCCAAGAGCAGGAGAGCTTCGGTCATCGGTTATCGGCCTATAGCTCTCAGGAAGTTCTTAAGAACCTCCTTGCCAAACTGGGACAGGACGGACTCGGGGTGGAACTGAATCCCGAAAACGGGATACTCCCTGTGCTGCACGCCCATTATGTCCCCGTCCTCCGACCAGGCGGTCAGTTTCAGTACATCGGGTAGGCTTTCCCTTTCTATAACCAAGGAGTGATATCTGACCGCGCTGAAGGGGTTTGGAAGTCCCTCAAAAACTCCCTCGCCGGTGTGAAATATATCCGAACTCTTGCCGTGCATCAGGCGTTTGGCCTTAACTATCCTGCCGCCGAAGGCAACGCCTATGGATTGGTGTCCCAAACAGACTCCCAGTATGGGAAGCTCTCTGTAGAACTCCTTAACCAACTCCACCGACACACCGGCCTCCCTCGGGGTGCAGGGACCCGGTGATATCACTACGCCTTCGGGTTTTATCTTCCTTACATCTTCCAGCTTAATCTCGTCGTTCCTCTTTACCACCACCTCACAGCCCAGCTCGCCCAAGTACTGAACCAAGTTGTAGGTAAAGGAATCGTAGTTGTCTATCATCAAGAGCCTCACGTTCACTCCTCCTCGTCGGTAAAGACGCTGAGAATTGTCTCTATGATGGAGAGAAATACGGATATTACGTTGGCCGCCAAGGCACCTACGGCGAGGCTCGTTGCCTCGCCTACATCTCCCAGGAAGTAGAGAAACAGCGCCGGAACGAGGTGCAAGTCTGCAACCAGGCTGGAGGCCATCAGTTCGGTGGACAGTATCCTACCTTCGCCTATCTTCAGTATGGTGGCGGCTAAGTTGGCCGCCACGGTTATAACCAGCTCGTAAGAGCTGGGTGTGACTATGAAGCTGATGTTGGTGGTAAGCGCCATGAGTATGAAGAAGTCGGTAAATATCTTCTTAAACTTCAACTCTGCCTCCTATTAATCTCTCAGCTCTCTCAAAATCTTCCAGAATCTTCTGTGCCTTCCTGAGGTTCTTGGGAGAGCCGAAGAGAATCAGCGTATCACCGCCCTCTATCTGGGTGTCTCCGGTTATGTTTATGTCCAGCTCTCCGTCCGACTTGCGAATGGCTATTATCGTCACGCTCAGCTTCCTGCGAAAGTCCACCTCCTTTAACCTCTTGCCCACCAAAGGTGAAGCCTCGCTCACGCCCAGCTCAAGTATGTCTATGTCGCTCTCCTCTCCGAAGGCTATCCTATCAAAGAGGTCCGATATGAAGGCAGAACCTATGTGGAATATGTAGGCGGATATGCGGGTCGCCAGAAGCCTTGCGGGAACTATGGCTCTGTTGGCTCCCAGCTCTTCAAGTTTTTGTGCCGTCTCTTCCGTGGGTGCGAAGGAGTATATGAGGAAGCTTTCCCTCTCGGGTCTCAGGAGTCTCGCCGTGACTATTACCGCTATGTTTCTCGCATCGTCTTCAAGATTGATTATCATGCCCTTGGCCTTCATTATGCCGGCAGACAGGAGTATGGAGCGCTTGAAGGGTTCCTCAAGGATAAAGTACTTTACGTTGTCCTCCTGCAGCTTGGTTGCCACCTCACTCCTACCGTCTATGACCACAAACTCTATCTTTCTTTTCCTCAAAAGCTTGACCAACCTTGCGGTGATTTCGTTGTAGCCGCAAACTATGAAGTGTCCCGATAGGTTCTCTATCTCCTTGAGCATCCTTATCGCTCTGTAAAGGTTAATTATATCTTCCTTAAAAATCAACCTCACCACTATGGTGACGCTGGTGGTGAAGATTCCTATCCCGCTGAGTGCGAGGAAGGAGGTGAATATCCTGCCTATAGGTGTATCGCTCCCCTGAACAATCTCCCCGTAGCCTATGGTTCCTATGGTTATAACCGTCATGTAGAAAGAGTTTATGAAGTCCCCGTCTGACAGGAGCATGTAGCCCAAGGTCCCGAAGGTAAGAGCAAAGTGGAGCATCAGCACGGGAAGCCTCAGCTCGCTGAGAGCCTCCACGAGCTTTCTCTGATACACGTCTATGAGCTTTTGCTCCCTCCTCTTCCTTATCCTGAGCTTTTTGAACTTCCTCTTCCTTGCCATTACTCAGGCCGAGCTACGCTCCAGATACCTCTCCACTCTATCGGCCACCTCTCTGGAAGCCCTTATGCAGTCCGCCATGGATACACCGAACCTGTAGTTGCCCGTCAAGAAGAGGCCTTCGTGCTCCCTCTCTATCTCCTCCGCCAGACGAAGATACCTTTCATAACCGAGGTTATACTGGGGTATAGCACGCTTCCACTTCTTGACCGATAGAACCTGCAGAGAGCTCAGGGAGAGAATCTCTTTAAGCTCCCTTTCCACTATGCTTATCAGCTCTTCGTCTTCCAGCTCTATGGCCTCCCTGTCGGTGGCGCCGCCTATGTACACGCTAAGAAGGTTCTTCCCCGGGGGTGCTCTGTCCGGGAAGATGTTGGAAGCGAAGATAACTCCCAAGATGCGCCTGCCCTCCTTTCGGGGAACCAGAAAGCCAAAGCCCTCGGGAACGGACTCGGAGGTGTAGAGGTTCAGCACCACCATGGGGACGTAATCTATGGAATCAAACTCGTTAGAGGCGCTCCAGGATATGTTCTTGAGCAGATAAGAGGCGGTGTAGGCCGGTGAAGCTATAACCACAGCCTTGGCCTGCAGCTTACCGCCCCTCGTGTCCAAGTGGAATATGCCGTCCTTGTGGACTATCTTGAGAACCACGTTCTCCTTCCTTATCTCCAAGCCCTTTGATAGCTCCTCCGTTAGTGTGGATAGACCTCCCTCAAAGGAAACCATCTCTCCCGGTGGGGAGAGCGCCCCCTTCTTTATGGCGCCCCTTATTACGCTCCCGAACTCCTCCTCCAAAGCGTATACCTTTCTGACCGCATGTCTGACGGAAAGCCTGCCGGGGTCTCCGGCGTACACACCGGATATGAAGGGTGCCACCAAGTAATCAAGAAACTCCTGTCCGAAGCGCCTCTTAACGAACTCCGCAACGCTCTCATCGCTCTTTATGCTCGGTGCAACCCAAGGCTCCCTCAGGACTCGCAGCTTCGCGCCCAAGGAGAGCAAAGGAGTCTTAATAAAGCTGAGGGGGTCGGTTGGAACCGGCAAGAGACGTCCCCCCTTGAGCACGTACCTCTTTTTGGCGGAAGGCGAAGCCTTTATGTATTTGATACCGAAGGTTTTAAAGAAATCCTTAACCTCTCCGTCCGCCAGCAGGGTTTGGGGTCCCAGTTCGTAGGTAAAGCCCTCCCGGCTCTGGGTCCAGATGTTGCCGCCTATCCTGTCTTCCTTTTCAAAAACGACCGGCTCTATGCCCTTCTTCTTTAGCCACCTTGCCACGGAGAGCCCGGATATGCCCGAGCCCACCACTACCGCATCTATCATGATTTAAAGGGGACTCCCTTGGTGGGTGAGGAGGGAACCGCGTAGGTTCTCTTGGGCATTCTGCCGGCCAGATATGCCAGCCTGCCGGCCAAGGTGGCGTACTTCATGGCAACCGCCATCTTTATGGGGTCCTTCGCCTCTGCCAAGGCGGTGTTGGTCAGTATCCCATCAACGCCGAGTTCCATAACGGGGGGTATGTCGGAAGCGCTTCCGATTCCGGCATCAACTATCACGGGTACGGATACGGCTTCCTTTATGAACATTATGTTGTAGGGGTTCTGAAGTCCCAAACCCGAACCTATGGGAGCCGCCAAGGGCATAACTGCAGCACAGCCGACCTCTTCAAACTTCTTGGCGTATATGGGGTCGTCAAATATGTAAGGCAATACCACAAACCCTTCCTTCACCAGAACCTTCGCGGCTTCGTAGGTTTGCTCCATGTCGGGCAAGAGGGTCTTCTGGTCCCCTATCACCTCCAGCTTAATCCAGTTTATTCCCGTGGCCTCCCTCGCCAGCATAGCCGTGTCTATGGCCTCCTTGGCCGTGTAGCAACCCGCGGTGTTGGGAAGTATGAGGTACTTATTGGGGTCTATGTAGTCCAGCAGGTTCTCTTTGTTGGGGTCTGTGATGTTTACCCTCCTGACGGCCACCGTTATTATCTGAGCGCCGGAAGCCTCAAGAACCTCTTTGTTTTCTTGAAAGCTCTTAAACTTACCCGAACCTATTATGAGCCTTGACTTGAACCTTCTTCCCGCTATCTCAAAGCTGTCCTCCGATAGAAGCTCTTCCCAATCGCCCATTTCTGACCTCCAAGTTGGTTAAAGTTATAATTATAATTAAATACCCTCTACAGGCCCTATGAGCCTGAGCACCCTTAGCTCTTAAGGGGTGTCCAAAAGCCGCCAGCTGGGGAGATGGACACCTCGGTAGAGGCGGGATAGAAATACCCCAGCCCCGCAAGATGCAGGTGCGGGAGGCAGGACTCAGCGGTGGAGATCTGGGTAAGGATAGGAGAGGAGAAAAGGAAGTTTCAGGGCTCTTTCAGGAAGGTCATGGAAGAGATACTCAAGGAGGGTAAGGGAAAGGAAGTCTCCCTGCTCTCCTTTCACGCCGACCAAAGGCAGAGGCGCAGGCTAAAGAGAGAGCTGAGAGCTGCAGGCAAAGACCTGCTCAAAGCGGCCGAAAGGATTACGGAGTGGTTCAAGGCTATAGAGAGGAGGAGGCTAAAGAGGAAGATAAACCTCCTGAGGAAGAGAGCCAAGTATACCTCTAAGGGGGAAACCCTTTACTGTCCCAAGCTCCTTGAAGAGGCCAAGGCTCTTGAGGAAAAATTAAGAGAACTCAATTAGCCTTAAGCTCGGATAGGCCCTCCCAGAGGGCTTCCTTTAATTCACTTAAACCCTTACCCGTTATGGCAGATATCGCCAGAAACCTTGTGCCCTCTTTCTCAAAGAAGTCCTCAAGTCTCTTGAGCACACTCCTGTCCTGGAGAGCGTCTATCTTGCTGGCTACGACTATCTGGGGTTTATCAAGCAAAGAGGGGTTGTAGCTGCCCAGCTCCTCGTTCACAGTCCTGTAAGCCTCCAGAGGGTCCTGAATGTCGGGAGCCGATACGTCTATAAGGTGCAGCAGGAGCTTCGTTCTCTCTATGTGCCTCAGAAACTCGTGGCCGAGTCCCGCTCCCCTGTGCGCCTCCTTTATAAGGCCGGGTATGTCCGCCAGGACTACCCTTCTCTCTTCGTCTATCTCCATAACCCCTAAGTTGGGGTGCAGTGTGGTAAAGGGATAATCACCTATCTTAGGGTGCGCCCTGGTTAGCTTAGAAAGCAGGGTTGACTTGCCCGCATTTGGCAGACCTATTATGCCCACATCGGCTATCAGCTTCAATTCCAGCTCTATCCACCTCTCTTCCCCCTCCTGTCCTTCCTCTGCGTATCTGGGAGCCTGATGGGTAGGTGTTGCAAAGTGAGCGTTTCCCCTTCCTCCCTTTCCGCCTTTGGCCACGACGCACCTTTGACCTTCCTCTGTCAAATCGCACAACACTTCACCGCTTTCGGCGTCCCTTACCACGGTTCCTACGGGAACGTATAGAACCACGTCCTCACCGTCCTTTCCCTTCTGATTCTTTCCCTTTCCGTGCTCTCCCCGTCCGGCTCTAAAGTGCCTCTTATACTTGAAATCAAGGAGCGTGTGTTTGTCCTCGGTGGCTACCAAAATCACGTCCCCTCCCTTGCCTCCGTCCCCTCCCGCGGGACCGCCCTTAGGTCTGTACTTCTCCCTCAAAAAGGCTACGGCTCCGTTTCCGCCTTTTCCGCCTTTGACGAATATCTTGACCTTGTCAACGAACATTTTTAGCTTGCACTCTTTCTCTTACTTAGCTTCATCTTATACATTCTTTCGTCGGCGAGCTTTAGAATCTCCTTAACGTCAAGGGAGTCTTTCGGTATGTCCACTATCCCGTAGCTCGCGGAGAGTCCGTACTCCTTGAAGGCCTCCTCTATCTTCATAACCACCTTGTCCACCTTCTTCTTTATGTCCTCGCTTCTGGAGTCGTACGCCAGCACTATGAACTCGTCCCCGCCTATACGGCTGACTATGTCGCTCCTTCGGAAACCGGCTCTTATTATTTTGGCTACTTTCTGGAGAACTAAATCCCCGACCTCGTGGCCGTAGGTATCGTTTACGCTTTTGAACCTGTCCAAATCCAGGTACACTATGCAATGGGCAGAGATTGCTTCCCTCTTTAGCCTCTCGGTCAGCTTACTCAGGCTCTCTATAAAGAAGGCTCTGTTGTAGAGACCCGTTAAGGAGTCCACGATGGACCTTTCGTGCAGGCGGTGCAGTGCCTCTTCAAGAATCTTGTTGTAGAAAAAGGTGAGCAAGAACACCGCCGTATAAGACCCAGCGGCCTGCCTCAATTGGTCCACGTCGTAATACACCTCCAAATGTCCCGAGAATTCCAGTAAAATCAAGGAAACGACTGCCAAGCCCAAGAGGGTGTTCCACAGAAAGGCTCCCTTTCTATCCCTCAAAAAGAAGGTAAGCAAAGGGTAGGTATATACCCACATGATACCCGTGCCCCTGTAGCCGCCGGTGGTTATCAGGAAGGACAGTATTATCACCATGAGCGAAAGAACCACCTTGGAGGCCAGGTCGTAATTTTTAGTTTTCCTGTAGTAAAGGACGTTAAAGAAGGCCGCTACGACCAGCAGGAGTTCAAAAACGGCGTAGCCGTACTTGCCTTGAATTATGTAAAGGAGTATACCGAACACCAGGGTGGATACTATACCTATGACGGAGAATACATAGAATACCCTCTCTCTGTAATGTTCTGTGATGTTCATGTTCCGCCCCGGGTAGTAAATAATATATCATTTACTCAGAGGAAAGAATTTGCAGGAGAGAATCAATCTTTTTTAACTCCTCTTCCAACTCTTCCTTTATGCGCTTTTCCTTCTCTACCACTTGGGGGGGTGCTTTACTGAGAAAGTTTTCGTTGCTCAGCTTTCTCTGGGTTCTCTCCAGCTCCTTCAGGAGCTTTTCCCTGCGCTTGGAGAAGCTCTGCTTTAGCTTCTCAACGTCTATATGTCCCTCGGTTGATATAAACAGCTCCAGCTTTCCGGAGAAGGTGGCTATGGTCTGCCGGGGTCTTTCTTGAACCTCTTCAAAGCTCTCCAACTTTGCAAGATTGAGTATGTGGTGTCTGAACTCTTCAACGATTTCCCTATCCTCGGGAATCTGCACTCTGTAGAAGGCTCTGAGCTTGGCCGAGGGTTCTACCTGAAGGTCGGAACGCAGGGAACGGACGGTTGATATTATCTCCTTCAGCCTCTCCACCTTCTTCAGGTCTTCCTCAAAGTATTCCTCTTCTTTGGCTTGAGGATACTCAGCTAAGGATACACTTTCTCCGTCCGCATTGGGAAGCTTGTGCCAAAGCTCCTCGGTGATAAACGGCATGAAGGGGTGCAGGAGCCTCAGCGCCCTCTCAAGCACGAGGTTAAGGGTATAGAGTGCCGTAATTTTCTCGGACTTTATGCGGGCAAGCTCTTTCTCCCTCTCCTCGCCGTCGGTAGCCTGAGGTTTCTTGTATATCCTCTCCTTAGAGAACTCTATGAACCAATCACAGAAGTCGGACCAGAAGAACTCGTATATCTCGTGGGCGGCCTTGGAGAAGTTATACTCCGTTAGAGCTTTGCCGACCTCGTATGCCACAACATTTAGCCTTGAGATTATCCATTTGTCCTCCGGCCTAAGCTCCGCCATGTATGGTAGGCTCGTGATGAACTCTTTATCTGTGTTCATAAGCACGAAGCGTGCCGCGTTCCATATCTTGTTAGCGAAGTGTTTATAGCCCTCAAACCTCTTTTTGGAGAGCTTTATGTCCCTGCCCTGAACCGTGAGTATGGCGAGGGTGAATCTGAGCGCGTCCGCACCGTATTCCTCTATCACGTCCAAGGGGTCTATGACGTTGCCCTTGGTCTTGGACATCTTTTGTCCCAGCTCGTCTCTGACCAAGGCGTGGATATATACGTCGTGGAAGGGTATGTCCTTCATAAAGTAGGTGCCCATCATTATCATGCGGGCCACCCAGAAGAAGATTATGTCAAAGCCGGTAATTAGCAGGTCAGTGGGGTAGAGGTTCTTTAAGTCCCGAGTGTCCTTAGGCCAGCCGAAGACCCCGAAGAGCCAAAGCGCCGAGGAGAACCAGGTATCTAAAACGTCCTCTTCTCTGAAGAGGTTCTCAGAGCCGCAGGTCTTGCACCTGATTACGAATCTCCACCTCTTGGTTTCGGGGTTGTACCTGTATCTGCCCGTAGCAGATACACCGGGCGTTAACATCGCCATGGGGTTCACGTCTTGGGTAAATAGCAACCTGAGGGAATTGGCATCTATGTCCATGGAGTCGTAGGCGTGAAAGACGAACCTCTTATAGAACTCTAAGACGCTCATCTCAGGGTGGACGAAGTTGGGAGACTTGAGCACCTCCTCCACCTCTTCGGGTGTGAACTCCTCAGACAGCTTGTTGTCCGCTATTAGGTTGAAGATTATCTTGTCGTGAACCCTCTCAAAGTCCTCGTCGGTAAACACGTTTATACCGGCACAGTCCCTGCAGTACCAAACGGGAATCCTGTGGCCCCACCATATCTGTCTGGATATACACCAGTCCCGTAGGTTGTGCATCCAGTCCAAATAGAACTTCTCCCAGTGCCGCGGGACAAACTTAACCTTGCTTAGCCTCTTCTCCTGGGTAATCTCTCTGCTTACCTTTACTTTTATAGACCTCTGGGCGGGTTCGGGTTTAGGAAAGCCCCTTAGCAGCACGTCTTTTAGCTCTACGGAGCTACCTCCGTCCCACCCATAGAGGTAAACTCCCTCGGGAGTGAGAGCGAGCAGGTGTTTACCGGAAAAGCTCCTCTCTCCACCCTTGCTTATCAGGGTAAAGCTTCCTTCCAAGGCTATGAAGCTTTGCAGTTGCGGGTGTTTATCTTCCAGTACGGGAGCCAAACCTTTGGCCAGCTCCGCGTAGCTCTCTTCACCTTCGGGATAGTATATGTAAGAGAAAAAGCCCTCCCTGTATCCCGCATAGATTTTTATCCCCGAAGGAATAGTTATCATACCCACTATCTCCGAGCCCTCCGGGGGATATACGGGGATATTTATGTGCAATCCCTCTACCGAAGCCAGTTGCAAGTAAAGCTCTCTCTTTTCAACCCTCTCAAAACCCTCCTCAACGGCCTTTATGGAGACCTCCTTTATCTGGGGGGACGAGACCTTAACGAACCACTGCTTGGACACCATAGGCTCTATAACCGTCTTACACCTGTAGCATCTACCTACGGCGTGCAGGTGTTCCTCTTCCTTCTCCAAGAGACCCTCTTCTTTCAGTCTCTTGATTATCTCCCTTCTGGCCTCATATCTATCAAGCCCTTCGTAATCCCCCGCATTCTCGTTCATGACGGCTCTCTGGTCCATTACCGCTACGGAGGGAAGCCCGTGGCTCTTTCCTATCTCAAAGTCGTTGTGGTCGTGGGCCGGGGTTATCTTGACGGCACCCGTTCCGAATTCCGGCTTTACCCTCTCGTCGGCCACTATGGGTATGAAATTACTTACCTCTTCACCCTCCAAGCTCTTCCTGCTCCAGTTAACCAAGGGCAGGCGCAGCCTTTTACCTATCAGGTCTCTGTACCTCTCGTCCTGTGGGTGCACCGCAACCGCCGTATCGCCCAGCATAGTTTCAGGTCGGGTGGTGGCCACCGTGATGTATCCGGAGCCGTCCTCAAGGGGATACCTTATGTACCAGAGCTTTCCCTGTTCCTCTTCGTGCTCCACCTCAAGGTCCGAGAGAGCCGTAAGGTCTTTGGGACACCAGTTAACTATGTATTCGTCCCTGTATATGAGTCCTTTATCGTAAAGCTCTGCAAAGGCCTTCCTTACGGCACGGGAGAATCCCTCGTCCAAGGTGAACCTTTCCCTCTTCCAGTCAACGCTGACGCCCAACTTTTGAAGCTGGGTCCTTATGGCGTTCCTTGATTTGGGAACCCACTCCCAAACCCTTTTTATGAACTCTTCTCTGCCCAGCTCAAGCCTACTCTTTCCCTCCTGCTGAAGCTGTTTATCAACCACGTACTGGGTGGCTATGCCCGCATGGTCAAAGCCCGGAACCCACACGACATGGTAGCCCAGCATGCGCTTCCAGCGAACTATGATGTCCTGCAGCGTTGAGTTTAGGGCGTGTCCCATGTGGAGCGAACCCGTCACGTTGGGAGGCGGAATTACCACCGAGAACTTACGCTTAGCGTCGGGTTTCTCTACGTGGTATATCTCCTTCTCTATCCAGAGCTTTGCCCACTTCTCCTCTATGGCTTTTGGGTCGTATCCCTTCGTTTCTTCCATGGTTAATATGCCCGGAGAGGTCTAAGTTTGAAGCCTAAATAGTTTACACCAAAACGCCTTTGCTATTGAAGCGTAGTATGGCTCACCGCCTCCCGGTTTGCGGTTTACGACTTAGCGTGCTTACTCTCTCACGTATAATTAAGATATATAACAAAGTTATAGAGGGGGACAAAGTTTATGTTATGAGTTTAATCCCTTTACTCAACCAATTCGTTGAAAAAGTTCTGAAGGTTAGAACTTACCCTGCAAAGGTAACTTTGCTTTTTGGAACCATAGCCTCCGTTTCCTTGATAGCCGCCTTTCTAATTGACGTTTACATATCAATGGGAGAGGTGGAGAGAAACGTAAAACTGGCGGCCAACAGGGCCGCCAAGTTCAGGATACAGGCTATAGTCAGCCGGCTCAGGGAGATTTACAGAAAAGACTCTCTTCTCTTAAACCTTCTGGAAGAGGGGAAGATAAAGCTCAGCGATATAACCTCCCTAAGCTCCACAGTACTGTGTGCGGGATACCTCAAAGGAGGAAAGGTAGCTTCCTACGAGGGAAGCTACCCTCTTAGTAAGGTAAAGGAAGCGGTAAAGGGCCTTAAAAGCTCAGACCCTTACTTTGTGTACGTTGACCCCAACGACTTTACCGTCGTTATGTTTATAAGAGCGGAGGATAAGATTTATTACTTCTGCCATGAGGCCTCGGACTTGAGGGTTTTACTTTCTAAAAAGCTGGGAGCCATAGCCAGATACGGAGCAGAATTTTACTTCGGTAAGGAGCCGAAGCTGAAGGAGGGGGATATATTGGCCAGCGCCCCGACTCCTAACTTGAGTTCCAGGATATACGTCCACGTGCCCAAGGAAAGGATAGTCCAAGCCTTCCTGATAGAGAGAGCTACCCTTTACGCACGTCTATTTCTCCTGATATGGATAACCTACAGCTTGGGATATCTGGCCTTCTCAAAGCTCCTGATGTATCCCGTCAGGAGGCTGCAGACCATATCCAACAAGCTCTTGAAGGGAGAGTGGAACGTGGACTTTATGGAGTTCAAAACCGCCCAGGACGAGTTCGGAGACATAGGCAGAACTCTGGAAAGGCTGTCTAAGAAGGAGATGGAATACAGAGAGAGGGTGGGAGCGGTTTTTAAGATAGTGATGAAGGGTATCACCCAGCCCGAGGAGCTTCCCGAGTTTGTGGATTTCGTTCTGAAAACGCTCAGAGAAACCTTCAAAGCCAAGCACGCGCTATTTCTGGTTAAAGAGCTGGAAAGCAACAAGATAAGCTTCCGGGTTCAAAGCTACAGCCTG
The DNA here is from genome assembly GCA_027014155.1 of Aquificaceae bacterium. Taxonomy (GTDB): domain Bacteria; phylum Aquificota; class Aquificia; order Aquificales; family Aquificaceae; genus WFYI01. The sequence goes on along the minus strand of JALWEG010000004.1, from coordinate 14,306 downwards.
GACGTGCCCAGCTCTGCACTCTCAGAACTGACCCAAGAGGTGGCGTCCAAGAGCGTAGCCGACGGCTCTGTGATTAAGCGGAACCTAAAGGAAGGGTGCGCCGACGTCTTCGTGTTTGATGCCGGGGATACCCACAGAATAGTCTTGGGTATGCTTCTGGACTCACACCTGTCGGAGGACGACATAAGCTACGTGAAGATAGTTCTCAGGAACCTCGTCTATGTGCTCAGTCTGATACATATAGCCACCGTTGACCTGCTAACGAGCTTGCCCAACAGGCGCTCCTTTGAGAACGACCTGAGCAGGTATAGGAGTATATCCCTGAGATACAGCCGTCCCCTGAGCCTCCTGCTCATAGATATAGACGACTTTAAGGCCGTCAACGATGTCCACGGACACCAGGCGGGCGATTTGGTGCTCAAAAAGGTGGCGGCGATAATGAAAAAGTCGGTCCGGGAGTCGGACACGGTGTACAGATACGGAGGTGAGGAGTTTGCGGTTCTGCTCCCGGAGACCGGCAAAGAGCAAGCCAAGGAGGTTGCCAGGAAGATACTGGAGAACGTGAGAAAGGAAACCTTCTGGGTGGGAAACGACACCTCCCTGTACATAACCGTCAGCATAGGTATAGCCGGCTTTCCCGAAGATACCGTATTCCCCGAGCAGCTGGTATCCATAGCGGACGTTTCCCTCTACAAGGCAAAGGGTGAAGGTAAAAACAGGTTCGCCGTCGTGGATAAGCGGGAGTATTCGGAGATTTACATAAAGTCCTTCCAGAGGGAGAAGGAGTTAGTCAAGAGCATAAAGGAAGGCAGACTGGTGCCCTACTTTCAGCCAGTGTACGACCTCAGGGAGAACAGAATTTTCGGCTACGAGGTTCTCTCGCGTATGATTAGACCTAACGGGGAGATTGTTTCCGCTTCCGAGTTCGTTTATAAGGCGGCAAAGAGTAATCTCGTTGAGGAGATAGATGCCGCAATATACACAAGAGCGAAAGAGTTGTTCGGCTGCGAGAAGGAAAGCAACTTCTTTATAAACGCTTCTCCCAACTCATTGGAGAAGGAAAGGATAATGGGAATCCTTGAAGAGATTCCCCCAGAGCTGAGAGGAAAGATATACATAGAGATAACGGAATCGGAAGCCTTCAGCGATATGGAAAGAGCGCTGAGCATAATAAGAAACCTTAAAGGTTTGGGCTACAAGATAGCTCTTGACGACTTCGGTGCGGGGTTTTCCTCTATGCTTTACCTCAAGTATCTTATAGGTAGCGTTGACCTCATAAAGGTGGACGGCCACTTCATAAAGGGTATGCACAGGGATAAAAACAACAAGGTATTCCTCAGAAGCATAAAGTTAATATCCTACGCCTTTAAGGTTCCCCTTCTGGGTGAATGGGTAGAGACCCAAGAGGAGTACGAGCTTATAAAGAGGCTGGGCTTTCGTTTCGGACAGGGATACTTCTTCGGTGAGCCGTGTCCAGATTGCTGTGAGTTGGACGAGAATCTGTTGGAGCGTGGCTTTAACTAAATTGGTCTAAAATATTGAATTTGATGGATGCCCGCCTCATAGTGTCGGCCAGTAGCCAGCTCGTTATGTCCTTTTTGGTTAAAGAACTTCAGGTGGAGAAGATAAGGGTAGAGAGGAAGGATACCCCCCGTATATCCAACAGCATCTTCTTGGGAAAGGTCAGGAGGCTTGCCAAGGGATTAAACGGGGTCTTTTTAGATATAGGTCTTGATAAGGAGGCTTACCTGCCCTTCAAAGGATTGAGGGTTAACGGATACGAGGAGGAGGAGTGCGAGTGCAAGGTGCCCACCGTAGGCTCGTACATGCTTGTTCAGGTAAAAAGGGAACCGGTGGGGGACAAAGGTGCCAAGGTCAGCTGTAAGGTTAGCCTGCCCGGCAGGTTCATAGTTTACCTACCTAACTCCCGTGGTGTGCTCCTTTCCGGAAGGCTTGATAAATCTGTTAGAGGAGAGTTTGAGAGGCTGCTTTTGCCCTATTTAAGCTCCGGAGGAGTGATAGTTAGAACCTCGGCTCTGCTGGCACAGCGAGAGGAGATAATCGCAGAGCTTAAAAAGCTTCAGGAAATCTGGCAAGGGGTGCTCAATAAAGCCTCAGATAAGAAGGTAGGTCTGGTTTACGAGTTCATGCCTCAATACCTGGAAATTCTGATAGACAACTGGAACGCGATAGGAGAAATCATAGTTGATGATGTGCAGATTTGGAAGAGGCTGGTGGAGTTTTTGGAAGGTTTTTACCCCGAGATGCTGACAAGAGTGCGCTACGTTAAGGGAATAGAGGTCTTCCTCAAGAGGTACGAGATAGATAAAGCCCTCAACAGGGTTTTCAATAAGTACGTGTGGCTGAACGGCGGAGGATACCTGGTCATAGAAGAAACGGAAGCAATGACCGTTATAGACGTGAACAGCGGTAGCGGCTCGGGGGAGTCCCTTGAGGAGAACGCTCTGAAGACCAACCTGGAGGCGGTTGAGGAGATAGCCCGTCAGATAAAGCTTAGAGACCTGGGGGGGATAATAGTTATAGACTTCATAGACATGAAGAACAAGAGAAACAGAGATATAGTTATAAACAAGCTCAAGAAGGCCTTTGAGGACGAGGCCTCAAGGGTGAAGATATACGGGATAACCAGCTTAGGTCTGCTGGAGATGGCACGCAAGAGAGAGGGTAAAAGCATAACCAAGCAACTCTCGGTAGCCTGTCCCTATTGCAGGGGCAGGAGCTTTATAAAGAGTTCGGAATACGTGGTTTATGAGATAGAAAAAGAGTTAGAATATTTGAGAGGCAAAAAGGTAGAGTTGAGGATAAATCCGGTATTGAAGGAACAACTGGAGGAGTTTATAAAAAACAGGAGCCTTGACGGTTGGATAACCCTCAAAGAGGAATGCGACGCTCCCTTGGATTACTACGAGATGTCCTTCGTGTAATGAGAAAGCTAACCTTGCTGCTGGTAATTGCAGCTATCCTTCTGGCAGGATGTGCCAAGCCCAGCGAGGAAAAAAGGAGGAAACAGGCCAAGGAGCTTTACGCGGAGGGTCTCGCAGAGTTCAGAAAAAGGAATTACGACGATGCCGCAGACAGCTTTAAGGAGGCTCTAAAGTACATAGACCACCTTAGTCCCTACCAGATAGAGAGGGTCAGATACCTGATAGGCAAGAGCTATTACCTGGATAAGGATTACGTGAACGCCATAATATACCTTGAGGACTTCGTATTTTACTATCCCAACCTCCCTCAAACCCACGAAGCCTACTGGATGCTGATAGACAGCTACCTCAAGGTGGCTCCCGACGAATACAGAGACCAGACTTACACCTTTAAGGCCATAGAGAAGGCGAGGGACTTTCTGTCTAAGTATCCCAACAGCGAGTACGCTCCCATGGTCAGAGACCTGATAGACGCTGCTTACACGAAGATAGCCAAACATGAGTACAACGTGGCTAAGTTCTACGAGGAGTACGGCTACTACTACTCGGCCGCAAGGCGCTACAGAGAGGTCTTGATTAACTTCTCGGGCTACATTTCAGAAGAGGAACTGAGCTACAGATACATAAAGTCTCTCCTGCTCTCTCACCTGCAGGCTCAGAAAGAGAAGGAATGGATAGAGACTATAATAGAAGATTTGAGGAAAAAGCTCAAGAAGGCAAAGAATGAAGAGGAGAGGGAGGCGATAAGGAGGCGGATAAGCTTCTTTGAGAAGGAAATAGGAAGGTGGAACACCCTCGTTGAGGAGGCCAGAAGGGAGGCTCTTGAGCTGATGGAAAGGTATAGGAGCATTTACGGAGAGGAAGGCTACTACAGAGAACTTCTACGTATCAAGAACAGGTCATGGAAAAGCTGAGATTGGTAAAGGAACTTTTAGAGGAGAAGAAGGCCCAAAACATAGTGCTCCTTGATGTCTCAACGCTGACCAACATAGCCGACTTTTTCGTAATAGCCACCGCCAACTCTACTACGCACGCAAAGGCGCTCGCCGATTACCTGACGGACAAGCTGGAGGAGAGAGGTTACCTAATAGACCATGTAGAAGGAAAGGAGTTCGGGAACTGGATACTGGTGGACCTGCTTGATGTGGTAGTTCACATACTCACCAAGGAATGGAGGGAGCATTACGGACTTGATTGGATATGGGCCGAAGCTCGGAGGGTAGAGGTCTGATGTTTCTGCTTAAGCTTCTGCTCTTTGTGTTAGTGCTCGCTCTCTTGATAGCCTTTTCCTACTTCAATACCGAGACGGTAAACGTAAAGTTCTTAGACTACTCACTGAGCCTTCCCCTGTTCAGCGTTATACTGGGAAGCGTTATCCTCGGGGGAGTCGTTCCAACCCTGGTATATACCTTAAAGAACGCATATCTGGGAAACAGGATATACAAGATAGAGGAAGCTCTTAAGGCTCTGTGGACTGGATTCAACCTCAAGGCGGTCTCCGCCTTTAGAAAGCTATCGGCCAAAGATGAGGTTTACTACCCGCTTCTTCTCATGGCAAAAGGAGAGGAGCAAAAGCTCCAGAACAGAAGCTACACCTTAGGAATAGCCGAGACCTTTACAGCCGAAGGTCTGCTAAGGAAAGATATCAAAAAAGCTACCGAGCTTCTTGAACAGGCCTTGGGCAAGAACTGGAACAATCTGAGGGCAAAGAAAAGGCTACGGGATTTATACGCTCTTCAAGGGGAGATTGAGAAGGCTCTGAGCCTTCAGAGGGAGGTTATAAGGGAGGTTGAGAAGGCCTTTAGAAAGGAGGAGGAGAGAGTCCTTTCCGCCTTAGAGTCTTACCACCTTCTCCGGAGCGAAACCTTTGATAGAGAGCCAAAGTATAAAGACTCGGCAGAGTATTACTGCTTTAGAGTGGTGTCTCTCTTGAGTGAAGGTGAAGGCAGGAAGACGAAGAAGGTAATAAAGGAGGCCGTTGAGAAGGGTTTTGGAAATCAAGTGTTTGATATGCTGATGCAGGCCAAAAGGCTTGAGCCCGAAGTTGTGGAGGCCTTAGAGGAGAGCAAGGAACTCATAAGCAAAGAGCTTCTGTGCAGGCTGTATATTAGGCTGGGTATGTTTGACAGGGCTCAGGAGCTGAAACCGCACGTGTCCAAAACCTTGAGTTTTATGGTGGAGCTCGCCTCTTCCCACACCTCAAAGGAGCTTTTTGAGCACCTAAAAGAGCTCTACAGGCCTTGGAGATGTTCCTCTTGCGGCAAGGAACACGGCAGGTATAAATTCATATGCGACAACTGCGCTGAATGGTTTAATATTTACATAGGAGAGACTCCTCAGGAGGGAGAATATGATTATAGACTCCGTTAAGGGTAGCGTTAAGTTTAAGGTCGTTTATCACGGAATAGCGCTCGCCGGCAAGACCACCAACATAGAGCAACTGGCGAAGTCCGACGGACTTGACATTCTGACCTTTGATACCAAGCAGGAGAGAACCCTCGTTTTTGATTTCATAACGAGGAAGAAGGTGGTGGACGACTTTCAGCTTTCCTTTTCTATATACACGATACCGGGTCAGGACATATATAAGGACATAAGGAAGATGGTCATGAGGGGTGCAGATGCGGTGGTTTTCGTGGTAGATTCTTCCGAGAAAAAGCTTAAGGAGAACGTAGAGTTCTTAGAGGTTTTGGCCGATGATTTACGCTTATACGGAAAAACCCTTGAAAGTACACCTATCGTAATTCAGTATAACAAAAGGGATTTGCCCGACGCAGTTCCTATGGACGTATTAACTTCCGAGGTTTATATTCCTAATAAACCCTATGCGGAAGCTATAGCTTTAAGGGGCGAGGGCGTGCAGGAGACCTTTAACCTTGTGGAGGAGGAGCTTGTAAAGAAATTTAAGCAGATGGTCGGTTAGCCATGTTTTACGGATACATAGACAACATAAGAACTCTATCCGGGCTCATATCCGGACTCCTACAGGGGAGGAACGGCGTAATAGAGCTATTTGTGAACAACAGGTATCTGTCCATGCACGTTAAGGACAACATGATTCAGGCTTTCAGTTGCAACCTTGACGTGGATAAACCTAAAAACATAAACGCTCAAAACATGCTTATATACTGCATAGCGGAGATGCTGGAAAATCCTGAAGGCTTCTTTGCCTTCTATGACGAGGAGCTTACCAATCCCATAAACCTTGAGATGCCCATGGACGTGGAGGAACTAACCATACAGTCCATAATCGTGAGGAAGGAGCTGGATAAGATTCTTGAGAAGGTAATATCTCCCTACGCTACCCTGAGAGCTATCTCGGACGATGAGGAGCTTAAACACTTTAACAACAAGACCTTGCTGGATATACTCTTTTCTTCCGAAGAGGGCATAACCCAGCTCGTTCGTAAGCTTGAAGGACTGCTCAGTGAAGGTAAGCTTGATATCCACAAGTTTACCGAAGAGGAGAAGGAGGTCTTTAAGGAGCTAAGGATAGACTACTTCTTGAACGACATAAACATAGACAAGGTGAACCTCATAGCGGTGCTTGAGAGCATCAAGCGTTCAAAGTTCTCCGGAACGGTTAAGATATCCATGGAAGACTCCCTGGTTATTCTCTTCTACAAGAAGGGTGAGCTGATATCCATATACCCCAAGAACATAGACGTCTTTGAGTTCCTGCTGAACCCCTATCACGGCGCAGAGCTAAGTATCATGGAAATGGACGAGAGGCTGGTGGATTACATAAGCCTGAGATATCTCTCTTACCCCCATATAAGGGAACTCAGTAGCGACTTTATGGAAGTCAGCAAGCTCTTTCTGGGACTGAGCAAATACAAAAAGAACGCTCTCCTCTTTATAGAGGAAGAGGGGAAAAATAGATACATAATCTTTGATAAGGGAAGTCTAATAGCACCCATAAACGAGGTAGAGCACAGGTTTGAACACTCAACCGACCTCAAATTTAAAGAACCTTTCAAAGTGAGCCTTTACTTCTATAGAGAGGTCAGGAACATAGAGTCCTTTATGTATCTCTTCCTGCTCAACATCACCTTCCAGATAATCCTGAAGCTTTCTCTGAAGAAGCTATGGGAGGAAATTAGCTTCAAGCTCTTGAAGTACACCTATCTCAGGCTCGGAGAGGACAACAAGCTCTACCTGATAAGGAAGTTAAAAGACCAAGAGGAAGAGGAACTTCTGAGCTTGGTAAGTGAGATACTGGAGGACTTGGCCAAAGAGATAGGCCAGGAAAGGCAGGAAGAGGAGTTGGAACTCCAGCTAAGACCCTTCAAAGACATATTTAAGGTTCTGGACATAGAAGAGTACATTAAACTCAAGAACGCCAAAGCCTCTTAAGACCCCATGTTCAAGGAAGGGGACTTTATCCTGATAGTTTACAGAGATAAAAAGTATTTACGAGTTTTAAGAGAGAAAGAGTCCATAAACGTGGGCAAAGAAGTTCTGAAATTTAAAGAAATCGTAGGCAAACCCGGCGGTGTGAAAATTGGGAACTTCTCCGTGTTCAAACCCACCCTGCACGACATAATAATGCTCGGTTTCAGGAGGAAAACTCAAATCATATATCCCAAAGACGCCTTTTACATAACCTTCAGACTCGGAATAGATAAACAATCTAAGGTTCTTGAGTTCGGCACCGGTAGCGGAGCCCTGTGCGCAGTTCTTTCTCATATAGCGGGAGAGGTCTATACCTACGAAAGAGAAGAGAGGTTTATGAAAAACGCTACCGAGAACCTTAAGCGGTTTTCCCTAAGTGGGAACGTGAGATTCTTTCACTCCGATTTTAGTGATGCTCAGGTGGAGGAAAACTTCTTTGACGCCGCCTTTGTAGATGTGAAACATCCTCAAGAACACGTGGAGAAGGTTCACTATACCCTTAAGCCTGGAGCCACTGTGGGTTTTTTGCTTCCTACGGCCAATCAGGTCTCCGAACTTCTTAAAGCTATTGAAGACAGATTCACGGATATAGAAGTTTCGGAGATACTGCACAGATTTTACAAGCCCAACCCCGAGAGGTTGCGTCCGGAAGATACCATGGTAGGGCATACCGCCTACCTGCTCTTTGCGAGAAAGGTAATTTAAGGTTTACTTTATCACCTCTCCCAGCTTGAAGATGGGCAGATACAGAGCTATCAGGATAACCCCTATTATGGTTCCCAGTATAACTATCAAAGCCGGCTCTATCATGGAAATCATGGCGTCCACGGCTCTATCAACCTCGTCTTCGTAGAAGAGGGCTATGGAATCCAGCATCTCGTCAAGCCTACCGGTTTCCTCTCCCACCTTTACCATGGCTATGACCAAGTTGGGGAAGGTGGATTGCTTCTTCATAGAAGCCCACAAAGCTTGTCCCTCAGTGACATCCTTTCTTACCTTATCTACGTCCTCTACGACCACGAGGTTTCCCGCAACTTTACTGGCCACCTCTAACGCCTTCTCTATAGGCACGCCGCTGGAGAATAGTGTGGCCATCGTCCTTGAGAACTTTGCCATGGAACTCTTCAAGGCGAGACCGCCAAAGATGGGAGACTTGAGTATAAGAGAGTGAACTCCCTTCCTAAAGGCGTAGTTCCGAACGTAGGCGAACCTGAAAGCTACCAGAAAGAGCACGAAAGCGACGACTACGTAGAGTATGTTCTCCCTGAGGGCGTTGGACAGATTAATTAAAATTTGCGTAGGGGCGGGAAGCCCGCTGCCGAAGGAAGAGTAAAGGTCTGCAAAGGTGGGAACGAGGAAGTAGAGTATTCCCAGAACGACTACGGTTGCCACGATTAAGACGAAGGCCGGGTAGAAGGATGCGCTCTTGATTTTACCCTTTATGAGAGCCATCCTCTCGTAGTACTCAGAGGCTCTCCTCAGTGCAAGTCCCAGATTACCCGTCTCTTCACCTACGAGAACGAGATTTATTACCAGCTCGGGGAATATACCTTCGTGTTTAGCCATAGCCTTGGAGAAGGCCTCTCCCTCTCCCACGTCCTTTGCGACTTCCACGATGGCCATGGCCAGCTTTTTGTTGGGCATCTGCTCCGCTAAGACTTCAAGGGCCTCTATTATTCCCACGCCGGCGTCTATCAGAACGCCCAGCTGCCGACAGAACAACGAAATATCCCTATCGCTTACGCCACCGAAGGAAAACTTAGTTCCGCCCTTCTTAAGGGACTTCTCCTTTTTGGACTCACCTATCTCTTCGGCATCAATAAGTATGTAGTTATTTTCCCTTAAACGGACTATGAGGTCGTTGAGGGTCGGAGCTTCTGCAACGTCCTCTACAACCGAACCGTTCTCCGAGTAAGCCTTATACTTGAACTTAGGCATTTAGACCAGCTCTCCCTCCTTTTAAGATTCTATCCAATTCTTTGGGGTCGGGAGAAATCTTCATGGCGTCCTCAAGGGTTATGGCCCCCGACCTGTAGAGCTTGGCCAAGCTCTGGTTCATGGTCTGCATGCCCGTTTCCAACTGCCCGCTCTGCATCAGTGAGTAAATCTGCTGGAGTTTGTTTTCACGAATCAGGTTCCTTATACCCACGTTGGGTATAAGCAGTTCGTAGGCCAACGCTCTGCCACCGCCTACCTTGGGAATTAATCTCTGGGATATCACCCCCTGCAGGGCGAAGGACAGCTGAACCCTTACCTGCTCCTGCTGCTCCGGCGGGAATATATCCACTATCCTCGTTATCGTGGATATTGCGGTGTTGGTGTGCAAGGTTCCGAACACGAGGTGTCCCGTTTCCGCAGCCCTTAGAGCAATCTCCACCGTTTCCATGTCTCTCATCTCTCCCACCAGTATCACGTCCGGGTCTTCCCTGAGGGCTGCCCTCAGTGCCTCAGCAAAGGTATGAACGTCCTGTTCAATCTCTCTTTGGTTAACTATACACTTCTTGTGGTTAAAGATATACTCTATGGGGTCTTCTATGGTTATTATGTGAGAGGGAAAGTTCTGGTTTATATAGTCTATCATTGCGGCCAACGTCGTGGACTTACCTGAACCGGTAGGCCCCGTAACGAGAACGAGTCCCATACTCTTGTGGCACAGCTCAAGCACGTTTTCGGACAATCCCAGCTCTTGCACCGTTCTTATTTTGTAAGGTAGCCTTCTGAGAGCCATAGCTATCGTGTTTCTTTGGAAAAAGACATTAGCTCTGAACCTACCTATGTCCTTAATGCCGAAAGAGAAGTCAACCTGCCCTCTATCTTCCAGCTTTTTCCTATGCTTTTCTGTCATAACCGAATAGGCCAGCTTCTGGGTGATGTCGGGGACCATAACGGGAAATTCCTCAAGAGGCTTTATCTTTCCATCAACCCTTATGGAAGGCTTCGCTCCGGCGGTTATATGAATGTCGCTCGCATTGAGCTGAACGGCTCTCTGTATAACCTCCAGCAGTCTTACTTCCCTCTGTTGTACCTCCATAAAACCCCTCCTTACTGCATTAGCACCCTTTCTACCTCTTCCAAAGAGGTTATTCCTCTCCTAACTTTCAAAAGTCCGGTTTCGTATAGACTCCTCATCCCCTTTTTTCTTGCGAGTTCTCTAATGTCGTCCGCAGTTCCTCCTTTTATTATAAGCTTTCTGATGTCATCATCAACCTCTAAAAGCTCGTGGACCGCAGTCCTTCCCTTGTAGCCGGTGTTGTTGCACGCTTCACATCCGTTTGGATTCGCTTTGTATATGGTAATGTCCTCACTTGTATCCTTTAGGATTCCCAACCTGACCAGAGCCTCCTTTGGCGTATCCGTGGGTATTTTGCACTCATTGCACAGGCGTCTTATCAATCTCTGAGCAACTATCAGAACTAAGGAAGAGCCGACCAAGAAAGGCTCCAAGCCCATGTCTTCCAACCTCGTTACCGTAGTGGGAGCGTCGTTGGTGTGAAGCGTGGAAAAGACGAGGTGTCCGGTAAGAGATGCCCTTATGGCTATGTCGGCCGTTTCCGTATCCCTTATCTCACCCACCAGTATTATGTCGGGGTCCTGACGCAGGAAAGAGCGCAGAACCGAAGAAAAGGTTAAGCCTATACGTTCGTTCACCTGGACCTGATTTATTCCGGGTATGGAGACCTCTACCGGGTCCTCTGCCGTCATTATGTTGACCTCGGGTTTATTGCGTTCCATCAAGGAGGAGTATAAGGTGGTGGTTTTACCCGAACCCGTAGGCCCGGTAACGAGTATCATGCCCCAGGGCTTCCATATGGCTCGGCGGAATACCTTCAGGTCGTCCTCTTCAAAACCCAAGTCCTCAAGCTTCACCTGAAGATACTTCTCCGCCTCCTGTATCCTCATGACTATCTTCTCGCCGTAAACCGTGGGAACGGTAGATACCCTCAGGTCTATCTTCTTGGCTCCCGCTTTGATTCTTATCCTTCCATCTTGAGGTTTACGCTTCTCGGCTATGTCTAAGTTGGACATTATCTTATACCTTGCCGCTATACTGTCCTTTATCTGAGCCGGAAACTCGTGAAATATCCTTAAGACACCGTCAACCCTATATCGGACGATGACCTTCTTTTCTTGAGGCTCTATGTGTATATCGGAGGCACCCATTCTTACCGCCTCAAATATCAGACCGTTGGCGAGCCTGACTATGGGAGCCTCTTCTGAGGCTTGGGCGAGCATCTCTATGGGAAGCTCCGGCCCTTCCTCCTCAAGCTCTATTTCGTCGGGAACCTCTATGTCTTCCAAGACGTTGGCCAACTGAGGGAAGAGTTTATCAAGCAGCTTTTCAACCGTGGACAGCCTCGCCGCAAAGGGAATTACGTTATTTAGCTCGGTGTAGAACTTGAGTTCGTTAACCGCACTCTGGTTTAAGGGATTGAACATCAAAACGTACAGCTTGCCGTCCTCATACTTTATGGGAGCTATCTTATTCTTCCTTAAAAACTCCTGAGGGAGGCTCTTGATTATAGAGGCCGGTATGTCCACATCTCCGATTTCCTCATTCCAGATGCGTGAAGGTATCAGACCCTTTAAGAAATGGAGTATCTTGTCCTCATCAAGGATGCCCAATCTAACAAGGGTATCAAAGATGTCCTCGTCCTTACCCCTTTCCTTCAGAACTCTGTTTGCCTGCTCCTGGGTTATGTACCCCGTTTTTACGAGGAGATTGAGAATTTTCTCAGCGTCCATAACTCTCCTCCTCCGATGGAAAAATGCCTTTTTCTACCTCTTCCTTAAATCTGTTTAAAGCCTCTTTAAAGAGCTTCGCCCCTTCCAAGTAGCGCTTGACGAAACGGGGCTTTATATCCTCAACCAACCCAACTAAGTCGTGGAACACCAAAACTTGTCCGTCGCAGTGTTTGCCCGCACCTATGCCTATAGTTATAGCTACGGAAGATTCCCAGATTTCTTTAGCTACCTCGGAGGGGACGCTCTCTAAGACTACCATGAAGGCTCCCGCGTCCTCCAAGGCTTTAAAGTCCCTTTTGAGTTTCTCTTCTTCTTGTTTGTCCCTCCCCACGACCTTCGCCCCACCGAAGAGGTTTACAGACTGCGGGGTGAAGCCTATATGTCCCACCACGGGTATCCCTGCCCTCACGAGTTTATCTACCAGGGGAGCTATCTCTTCTCCTCCCTCCAGTTTTACGGCCTCCGCCCCCGTCTCTTTCAATACTTTACCACAGTTTTGCAGCCCTTGCTCAACGGAGACCTGATAGCTCATAAAGGGCATGTCCACTATGAGGAAGGCCTTCTTCGCTCCCCTCCTTACCGCCTTTGCGTGGTATATCATCTCTTCAAGGCTGACAGGCACTGTGCTCTCCTTACCCTGAAACACCATACCGAGGGAATCCCCCACCAAGAGGGAGTCTATACCTACCTCGTCGCAGAAGCGTGCGGAAAGGTAATCGTAGGTGGAAATCATACTTATCTTTTGCCCCTTCTTCTTTTTTCCAATTAGCGTTCTTAAGGTTATTTTTCCCTTTACCATTACAGCTATTTGCCCATTCCCTTTGCCTTACTTGCGGCGGCCTCTATACACTCCATGACCGCTCCTTTGAAGGCCCTTTCCTCCAATCTCTTTATCCCCTCCACGGTAGTGCCCGCGGGAGAGGTTATCTTTGTTATCCACTCGTTGGGGTTTCCTCCAAGCTCATCAAGCAAGGTGGCGGTTCCAAGCAAGGTGCTGAGGACTATATCAAGCGCATCTTTATAGGCAAATCCCTCTCTAACGCCGGCCATCGCCAATGCATCTATGAAAGATAGGATGAAAGCGGGTGAGCTTCCCGCAAGAGCGGTGAAGCTGTCCATAAGTCCCTCTTCAATCTTGTATAGCTTACCGCAGTGAGAGAACAGCTCTCTGAACTTGTCTTCCTCCTCCGTAGAAACCTCTTCATTAGGAACGTAAGCTATGCTGCCCTTAAGCACCAGGACGTTTATGTTGGGCATAGACCTTATTATCTTTTTCTTGCCCAAGAGACTTTCCAAGGTGGTCAAGTTTACACCTGCGGCTATACTTACCAGCAGCTTGTTCTCTGCCTCCTTGAGCTTTGGAGCCACACTTTTTACGTCCTTGGGTTTAACCGCTATAAGCACTATATCCGAGCTATCAATTAGGAAGTGAAGGTCGCGAGCGACCCCTATGCCATCTTCACGGGCAAGCTCAATTCTGTCCTGATTGACGTCGTAGGCTACCACCCGTCCCTCACCCAAACCCCGCCTAAGGCCTAAGGCAAAGGCTCTTCCCATGTTGCCGTAGCCCAATATACCAACAGCGGTCATAGGGTTTATTTTACTTCTTTAGCTCTCTATATGGTGCTTATTACCTCCTCACCTATATCGTAAGCCTCTCGTTCCTCAAAAGAAACGAGAACTCTGCCACCGTGAATCTTCATTACAAAGGTTAAGGATTTCACAAACACTCCCTCTCCGTAATTGGGCCCAACGCTTTTGACCAGAAGCTCAACGCAAGAGCCGCTCCCCTTTGGGGGCATCTCAAAGGTATCTCCCTTGGTTTCCATATCCTGCTCGGCCTCTTCAATAATTTCCAAGTTTATGGTTCCCTTCCAGTTGTCTTTATCGTCGGTAAAAAGCTTCAAGCGATAGGACCTGCCTTCCTTGCTGCAGAGCTGGGATATTATCTCCCTTAGCTCCTCCTTGTTTAAATCCTTCCACATAAACCTTCCTCCAGGGACAAGTGCTGTTAGAAAAATATAGAACGGAAACGGAGATTTGGAAGGCTGAAGAGGTGAACCTCTCCTTCCTTACGGAAGGAGCTTCCGGTAGAGATTACTCCCACCCGGAAGACCCGCACGGGGATTCCTGCCGCTGCAAATTATTTTAGCTCTTCACTCCGCTACGTGTAGCCCCAGAACGTCCTTACGGACGACGCACTACACAATCCTCCCTTAAGGA
>JALWEG010000003.1:2478-56954 GCA_027014155.1 Aquificaceae bacterium | reverse complement strand
AAACAATTACGACTACATAAGCTTTGAGAAGCTGAACGTAAAAGGACTCGTTCAGAACAGCAACTTAGCCAAGCTAATACTTGATGCAGGATGGGGGACACTCATCACCTTTGCTACCTACAAGGCTGTAATGGCAGGAGCGAAGGTGGCAAAGGTTGACCCGTCCTACACGACGCAAGATTGCTCTGTGTGTGGGTTTAGAGTTCCCAAGGTCTTAGCCGAGAGGTTGCACAGGTGTCCCGAATGTGGGACGGTGATGGACAGGGATTACAATGCGAGCGTAAACATACTAAGGAAAGGTCTCACCCGCCTGACGGGTGGTAGGGTCGGAGCGACCCGAACTAACGCCTGTGGAGAGAGCTCTGGCGGGATACTCTCAGAGGAGGGTGTTAGCCATCTCTCGTTGAAGCAGGAATCCCATGTGGGTCTTCCGGGTGGGAGTAGTCTCTACTGGAAGCTCCGCCGCAGAAGGCGGAGAGGTTCACGGCCGGGGATAACGTTTATTACCCTCTGTTATCAGAGCCCATATCAGGTAGGCTATCCTCTCAGGGGCTATTATGGTGTGTCTATTTCCTTGACCGCTAAGGATTTCGTGAAGCTCGGTTCTTACAATTGCGTTTCCTGTAAGATCAAAAAGGATATCTATCTCATCACCTAAAGCTTCAAGCATGTTGCGTGCGTCCCTGAAATATCCAGCTCCCATTTCTTTTGCTTTTTTTACGGACTCAAGCTCCTCTCTGGGTTCGGCAACAGCCACAACCTTTATGCTGTCAGATTCAGAAGATAGCAGAGCATCTAAAAATACGCTTCCTACTTTTCCCAACCCTGCTATGGCAACCTTTACAGTTCTCATTTCAGCCTCCCATACTATAGTAGTACCGTTCTAAAAGAGAGTTTAGCCTCTTACTGTTTCTTTGAAATAATTTCTCTCTGAGCAGCAAGACTTCCCTACGTTGGGCGAACCTTATAAACTTATCAACTGCAAAATAGACTCTGTTCTCATCTTCAAGCTTTGAAACAACATCCATCAGCTTTCCACCGGAAAACATATACACAGCTGTATTCCACCTCGGCTTGATATATTTGCGCATTTTAGGACAGACATTTTCGGAACACACAAGAATGAGTATTTCTGGAGCATACTTTTTGAAAAGCTTATCAAAAAGCAAAGGTTTACGCTTTCCTTTGTAAAAGCACACTATAAAGTCCTGTTCCTCTTTAATTAAAAGTTCCAAACTTTTAGCATCAAGAACGGGAGGCATAATCCGTTCCTCTCTCTGTAGGACAAGCTTTAAAAGCAAGCTACCCCGCCTCCGGCAGGGCAGCTATACTGGGGGCAGGAAAAAAGGTTCAAAACTCCAGTTGCAGTCGTGCAAATATCTCATTAACAGAAGATTTGTTGTTGCCTTGGTAATGAGCTTTACCTGCACTTCCTAAGCTCGCTATGGCACCTCCAAACTCTAAGTTCATATGTTTCCCAACGTTTGCTGTAAACTGAACTCCAACTTCTGTTCCTAAGTCTTTACCGTTTCCTCCCATGTCCTTGGAAGACCTAAACCACCCGGCAACCACCTGAGCGGACAATTTATCCATGAGAGGAACGTCAACTTTACCTTGCAAAGTGGTCAAACCGTATCCTCCGTTACCCGGCTCCAATCCGAAATCGTTAACATCCGAAGGTCCGTGAGGCGAGAAGATATAAGTGTACCCCCAATAACCTCCGGTTCCGAGGAGGTTGTGAACGGTTTTAAACCCTGAGCCGTCTTTTTTACCGCTTGAGTATATACCCAACAGACTGACGTTGACATTTCCCATCCTTATGGACGGTTCTATCCTTATAAGTAAACCGTCATTGCTCTGCCCTCCTACCTTACCCGTATTGTAAAGAAGAACACCGTGAAGCCTTACCATACCAAGCTTTGCGGTTGCGTGGGCACCGAGCCACGTCTGGTTAAGCTTTGTTGAGGGAGCATCGTTTGCAGGGTTGCCGTCGCTGTCCACACACTCCTGTCCAGTCCCGGGTACGCAAACTTTACCATAAGCACCATACCAGTGGACTCCGAGATCTATCCCAGAAACTTTGGTTCCCAAATCAAAGACTATAAAGTGTTCGTCCTCGTCGCTGTTTATCTTGGTATTATCTATAAGCATTCCACCTTCAACAAGCCTTACATAAGCAACTCTCCAGTTAATATTTCCCACTCCTCCGGCGTAGGCTACACCACCGAGGTTCAGGTCCCAGTCCGCCGAAAAGAGCATCTGGTCAACCTGGTCGTTTGCGGGAAGAATACCCGCCAGAACCTTACCCGGACCTAAGGGGAAGTAGAGAAAACCGTATCTTATACCCCTTGCCTGAAGTCTGTTAAAGGCGTTTATCGCGTAAGCTCCCCTCGGGTCACTTACCTCCGGGGAAGAACCTCCCCATCCTCCTCTGTACTCAATTTGTATAAAGCCTCCTACATCTTTTTCCGTGTGGACATCTAAATTGAGTCTGAGCCTCTGTCTGAAAAAGTCATACTGTTTTGTGGAAGCAATATTTGAGTTGTTATACATAACCCTATACTGGATTCCAAAGTCAACGTCCGCATCTCTGAGCTTAATAGCGTGAGAGGGCAACGAAAGCCCAACCACCGACAGGACTGTTCCAAAAATTGCAGCCTTTTTCATACCACTGCACCCCCTATAGATTTTTCTAACGGGAGGGAATCTTCCTCCCGACAAATCAGCTGAAGTCATTAATTGGTAGGAACGATGTGAACTTACGCACGTGTTCAAGACTACCGGATAGTTTCCTTATTCCTACTCTTGAAGCCTTGTACCAAGGTATGGTGGTTTTCGGGTCTGTATAATCGGTCGTTAGGTGATTTAGGGACTCGTGGAATCTATACATAAGCCCGTAAACCGTTCCCGGGGGAGGTGAGTCGTTAACGTAAACTACCGCCACACAATTGCCTTCCATGTTATAGACTTCAACGATATCACCACTCTTGATTCCGAGCCTCTTGGCGTCTTTGGTATTCATCTCTATGTAAGGCATGGGAATGGTATAAACCTTTTCAGGTAGGTATCTATCGTGATAACCCGTCTGCCAGAATATCTGAGTTCTGCCGTTGGTAAACCAGAAGGGAAACTTCCGGTCGTTTCCGTTCTTGAAATACTTGGTTATCTGAGGCGGATAGAACTCATTGAGGTCAGGACTCCAAGGGTCTGTTCCATACCACTTAAATTTGCCGTCGGAGGTTCCAAACTTGTAGGTGTATCTCCTCTTTGTCCCTACAAGCTTGCCCGTCTTAGGGTCTATTCTGACGGGTGTCTGTATACCCTTCTGTCCCAATTTTCTCAGCAGGTCGTGGGTCACTCCCTTGTAGCACTCTGCCGGGAGCTTGGCCTCGTCCGCTTTAGATAACTTGTTGTTGGGAAACTCGGAAGCTCCGTCAGCGAATACCTCGGCAGCACTCTTCCAGTCCATACCGGAGCAGTATTTGGCCTCTTCGTGATTGCCTTCCGCCTCGTAAAGCTCTTTCATCCTCGTAGCTATCCTTCCCCATATCCACCAGTCGGGTTTTGCATCTCCCGGTGGATCTGCAAACTTATCGGCTATTCTCAAAAGGCGTGAGTTGCAATTGATGTAAGTGGTCGGTGTTTCACCCCACCCCGCTGCGGGAAGTATGAGATGAGCATCTCTTGCGGTTTCATTCTGATACATGTTTATTACAACTAAGAAGAGGCCTTGCGTTTTTCCGAGTCCTTCAATTATCCTTCTCGCTCTCTCTTCAGAACCCGCAGGTTCGCCTGCTGCTGCTGCGTACTCAGAGAGGAACTCGGTCAAAGCTAAGGTTCTTTCATGAACCCTCTTCTTATACGCCTGCGCGTTGGGAGTTGAAAGGTAAGGGTCTGTTCCGGAGACGAAGTAAACCTTGGACTTGAGGTCGTTCTTTACATACTCGTCTATATTGGGAGGAGGACCTCCGGCGTAGATAGAACCTACCAGCTTAGCTCTTGACCTGCTGTGAGGTCTCACGTAGCCTTCCTGGTGTCCACCTTGTCTTCCACAACCTGTTCCAGGTTTTCCATAATTACCTGTGAGTGCGGCTATCTGGGATATGGCCGCTATGGTGTCGTAATTCTTATATCCCCATATAACTCCCTTCTCGTAGATGGTTAAGGTTCTACGCCTGTATCCACCCTTTTTGGGTTTGGCTATCCACTCGGCAGCTTTCTCTATATCTTTCCTTGACACGCCGGTTAACTTCTCAACGTCCCTCATGAATCTGTCGTAGGGGACATCAAGCATGAGGGACTTTTTCTTGTAGTCTTCAAAGGTCTTTAGGTCTGTTCTTTTCTCTATGAACTCTTTGTCGTGCCAACCTTTCTCGTATATAGCCCTTGCTATAGCGTTCGCAAGAACGTAATCCGTCCCCAGCCTCGGTCTCAGATGCAACACCCTTCCGGGAGCTACGTCTTCGGCAACGGTGACGGAAGCTGTCCTTCTGGGGTCAACGACTATCATCCTTGCCGCTTCCACTGGCTCACCCCTTTTGTAAACCTTCTTTTTCTCTTCTGTAGTAGCTCCTTGAAGATTGGGAAGCATGTGCTGTGTGTAAAACACCGATGCCGTCTCAAAAGAGTTTGCACCCCAAAGAACTATAGTATCCGCGAGCCTCGCATCTTCATAGCAGTAGTTAAGCTCGTGGGTTCCCCTTTCCCTTTGCCCCCAAACTTCCGAGTTGTAAGCCGGTCTGTTGTGTATGGAGAGCATTCTCGTTCCTACGGCTATGAAGAAAAACTTTCCTACGGCCCAGTTATCTTCAAAACCGGAACCGGAACCTCCGTGGTCGTGAACTTTCATAGCGATTGAGTCAGGACCCCAGTTGTCTTTAACGCCTTTAACCACCCTTGCCACTATGTCTATAGCTTCCTCCCAACTTACAGGTTGAAACTGGTCGCCTACTCTGAGGAGGGGGTAATGAAGCCTGTTCCTCGTAGGCTTTGACGGTGCATAGGTGGCTTGTGCGTTGGTTCCTCCCCTTATGGAGTAATTTCCCCTGTTTATAGGAGAGTTTTTAGAAGGGATTACGAGAACGTTATATTGCTTCCCATCTTTGCCGGTAATAACGGTGTGCATATTTTCCACTATCGCCTGCCCTTGGAGAGCAACCCGCTGCTTGGTGAAGTCTATACCCAACGCGTTCTGGCTGGGTTTCTTACCCCCATCTTTACCTACCGGCCATTTGTAAACGTCGTAGCCACATCCGACGTTGCAGTATTGGCACACGGTGGTCTTCTTTTCCGCATTCTTAGGTGGTATAGGCAACCTATCTTTTCTTGCAAACAGTGCCATTTTTACACCTCCCTTAATGTTATTTAGGCAAAATGTTTATCACTCTTCCCCAAACCAATCCTTCAACGGCTTCTGCATAAATGTTCCCTCTTGAATCCACACTGAGCCTTATCTGGGGAAGCCATTCGGAAGCGTGTCCTTGGTAGGTTTGTCCATTCTTGGCGGGGTCAAACATGGAATAGTGGCACTTACACACGAACCTTACCTTTGAGTAATTCAGAGGACATCCCTGGTGAGTACAAAGCGCAGAAAAGGCCACTATGTCCTTTCCGGGACCTACACCCCCGATAGCGGGTCTTCCGAGTTTCACAAGCATGGCCGGTGAGTCCTTATCGGGATAGTTGAACATCACCGGTTTGTGGTTTTTCAAGTCTCTGATATTAGCTATTCTTTTCCTTTTGTAAGACAAAGAGGGAGCAACAAAAGCTTTTGAAAAGCGAACGCTGGTGAGAAGAGCTCCTAAAACTACGGAGCCTCCCACAAAGGTTCGTCGCGACATGGTAGTCTGCAGCATACCCATACCTCCTTTCACCTTTTCAAGCTTTCGCCTATATATTGCAGGTAGTGTGCCGTTGCTTATGAATACCGGATAGTCTGTGTATATCAAAGCTTATAAAGATATAGTTAAAGCTTTATATGTCTAAAAGTTTGCTCAAACTTTGAGCATTGCCGGTAAAAAGATTACCACCGCTGAGTTAGACTTATATCCATGGAACTGGAAAGATTGAAAGTTTCATATTACGCCTTATCCGACGAGACACGATTGAGAATCTTGAAGGTCCTTTCCGAGGAAAAGGAGTTATGCGTTTGTCAGATTCAAAGTATATTTGGCATATCCCAGCCCAACCTATCTTTCCACCTCAGGATTCTAAGAGAAGCCAATATGGTAAGGACTAAAAAAAGAGGAAAATGGGTTTATTACTCCTTAAACATGAATAATCCTATTCTGAAAGCTAACAAAAAGCTGATAGCTGAACTTGAGGAGATTAAAACGGATATGGTAAGCTGTGAACTGTGACCTCCCTTTTCCACTCGGAGTGGAGAACTTCCAGCTTCACAGAAGGATATTCCCTCTCCACGGGCTTCAGTTCGGGACGATCCACCCTTACCACCCGTCAGGTGGGTGAACCCGATAGTCTTGGTTATCGGCTATCACAAATTAATTTACTTCGGGGTGCGTCTACGCAAATTTTATCCTAAATTTTACACATAAAAAATTTTTTATATGTTATACTAAGCCAAGACGCTATTAGAAGGAGGTAGTGAAAATGGCCAAGAGAACCATAAAGGACGTGAGCGAGGTGAGAAAGATGAAAGAAGGTGTTGTCATAGAGGTCAAGGACAGCTCGGTTGAGGCTCAAAAGGTTAAAGAGATAGTGGAGAACTGCCAGACCGGAAGATGCGACTGCATGAGCGAAGAGGTGAAACAGAAGGTCAAATTTATAGATTTTAAGGCGGAAAAGGGAAGAGTTGCCATAGAGATAAAGGGGGATTTGACAGAAGAGGAGATAAAAGAAGCCATGAGCAGGAGTAAAAAGGAGCTTTAAATTGAAAGTTGCCTTCATATGCACCGGTAATTCTGCAAGAAGCCAAATGGCTGAAGGGTTTGCTAAATATTATGCAGAAAAGTTCGGGAAGGACGTAAAGATATACTCCGCGGGTTCCGAACCGTCCGGATACGTCCATCCGCTTGCTATTGAGGTAATGGCTGAGAAAGGAATAGACATATCAAGGAACAGATCAAAGTCTCTTGAGGACGTTCCCCTGAATGAATTGGATTACTTAATAACCCTTTGTGGAGACGCCGCCGAGAACTGTCCCTTGATTCCTGGTGCCAACACCCAACATTGGGAACTGCCAGACCCTGCAAAAGCAAGAGGGAGCAAAGAGGAAAGGCTCCGTAAGTTTAGAGAGGTTAGAGATAAGATAGAAGAGAAGGTGAAAGCGTTCATTGGGGAGATTTAGCCTAACCTTAGTTAGCTACGTATTTTAAAAATTAGAATGGGTTTTATTTTAGTCATTCTATTACTTGTAAGCGTTGCTTACTCTCAGGACATAGTTCGTTTTGGGTTCACCGCGGTGGTTGCAAAGGAGGATATAGAGAGTATAGAGCATTTCTTAAATTATTTATCAAGAAGAACGGGATACAGGTTCGTCCCCGTATTTACGAAGTCTTACGATGAGATGAGTTATCTGTTGAGCAGGAGGATAGTTGATATAGCCTACATATGCGGCGCTCCATACGTTGAAGACAAAGACACCTCAAACTTTGAACTTTTGGCCGTGCCCTTGCACAAAGGCAAACCTCTTTACTACTCTTATGTCATAACCAGAAGGGACAAAGCATACAAAAGCATACTTGACCTTAGAGGTAAACCCTACGCCTTTTCAGACCCAAAGTCTAACTCAGGCTCCTTGGTGCCCACCTATATTCTCATTGAAAATGGATACAAAGCGGAGGACTTTTTTAACCCTATAGTCTATACGTACAGCCATTCGGAATCCATTCTGGCGGTATATTACGGATTCGTTGAAGGTGCGAGCGTTGATAGTATAGTCTTTGAACAGTTTGCAAAGAAGACACCAGAGATAGCTTCCAAATTGAAAGTAATAGAAGCCTATGGACCGTATCCAATAACGCCTGTAGTGGTTAGAAAAGGTTTAGCCAAAAGTATAAAGCGCACCGTAAGAGATACCCTTATACTCATGGCAAGAGACGCAAAGGGAAAAAAAATACTTAAGGAATTTGCTCTTGACGGATTTACGGTAGTAAGCGATGAGTTTTATGACCCCATACGTGATATGATTTCAACGGTTAAAGCGTTTAAGTTTCCCTACGGGAATGAAGAAGTTAGTCGGCAAGCTCCTTAACCTTAGTATAGGAACTAAGCTCACTTTGACCTTTATCGCTCTCATAGCCATAACCTCTATACCCCTCTCCTTTATGGTCATTCGGTTCAGCGAGAAGGTGTATTACGAAAGACTGTATAAATCTTTAATAGGCAGCGTAAGAAGTGAGGAGCTTCAGATAAGGTATTACATAATAAACAGAGACTTCTGGAGTTTATTCAAGTTCGTGAAAGGCCTAATGGAGAAAAGTCCCGTTAGCGAAGCGGTAGTTATAGATGGCAAAGGCCACGTCCTTGCCCACTCAAACCCGCAGAAATATCCTATAGGCAGTTTATACACTAAGGAAGGAGATATAAACTACCCAATAGTAGGCTTGAGTTCTGAGATAGGTAAGGTGATTTTAACTCTGGATAAGGATAGCATAAAGGCTGAATTTAAACCGATAAGATTTTTTCTGATAGCATCTGCAGTCCCGTTTACCGGTATAAGTTTCCTATTAGGGTTATTTATATCACATAGAATAAATTCAAGATTGAAGAAGATAAAAAGTTCCATAAAAGAGGTTAAAAAGGGTAATTTAGAAAATGTAAAAAAGGTTGAATTTAAGGAAAAAGATGAACTTCAAGAATTATCAGACTTCCTTTATGAAATCATTCAAGCGTTAAAGAATTATTACGAAAACATAAGCTACGCTCAAAAATTCTATATGAACATATTGGATACGATAAACGAGCTGGTATTTGTGGTAGATAAGGAGGATAGAATTTTTTATGTTAACAAAAAGGTGGAATCTTTTGGCTATAAGATAAACAACCTTATAGGCCTTAATATAGAAAATATTATTGAAAACTTAGAAAAAGAAAATGGAAATAACTCTAATTACAGAGAGGTATTGCTAAAGTTAGAAGGCAATCGGGAGGCAATCCCTATGCTAATGGGAACAGTCGCTTACGAAGATTGGCGAATAATAACCTTAATTGATATTTCTGAAAGGAAGAAAATGGAAGACAAGCTCAAGAGAGCGGAAATTCTGTCAAGATTAGGTGAAATGAGTGTAAATTTTGCTCATGAATTGAAGAATGCTATGCTACCTTTAAACCTGCTTTCAGGCGTAAGCGAGTTTTCGGACGATGATATTGATGTGATAAAAAACTCACTTACGAGGATTAACAAGCTGGTAAACACCTTTCTGAATTTTGCTAAGCCGGTTCCGGTGGAAATTACTAAGTTTAATCTTTCCTCAGTTATTGAGGATATTCTTTCTATCGTTGAATCCAAAGCTCGTAGTAAAAGCATAAAATTTATAAAGAATGTTAAGGATATAGAGATAAAATCTTCCAGAGACCTCTTGGAGATTGTGCTCATAAATCTTCTTCTTAATGCGGTTGAAGCGATAGACGATAGCGGTGAAGTCGGAGTTAGCGCCTATATTAAGGAAGGTGAACTCTACATAGAGGTATGGGATACGGGTAAGGGAATGAGGGAAGACGAGATGAAAAGAGTCTTTGAGCCCTTCTATACCACCAAAGAATCTGGTTCTGGCCTCGGTCTATCAATAGTAATGAAAAATATCTATCTGCTCGGAGGGAGCTTGGAACTTGATTCTAAGCCGGGAAAAGGTACTATATTTAAATTACACATACCTTTGGCCGGGGACCTAAAAGGGTGAGGAAGATTCTCTTATTGGAAGATGAAAGAAACGTAAGGTATGCGGTAAAGAGAGTCCTTGAAGAAGCAGGTTTTTCAGTAAAAGATATAGAAAACCCTCATGAAATAGACAACTTAACGAGCTACAGCCTCCTCATCTTAGACATTAAGCTCAAGAATACCTCAGGCATAGATTTCCTAAGAACCTTGAGAGAAAAGGGTTTCAGCATTCCCGTAGTTGTCATAACCGCGTACGCAAACCCCGAAAACATCATCTCAGCGTCAAGGTATGGAGCCATTGATATACTCAAAAAGCCCTTTGGTAAAGAAGAGCTTCTGGGATTGGTGAGACAGGTTTTGAAAGAGGAAGAACCTTCAGCGAAGAAACCGGAGGTTCTCGCCGGTGGATCCATTATAGGAGATGCCCCTTCCATGATGGAAGTATTTAAGAAGGTTGGAGCTGCCGCTTCATCAGACATGACTGTGCTTTTGGTAGGGGAAACGGGTGTAGGTAAGGACTTTATGGCAAAGGTGATACATGAAAACTCTCTAAGAAAAGATGCTCCCTTCGTGGCGATAAATTGCTCTGCCATACCAGAAACGCTCTTTGAGGCGGAGCTTTTCGGATGCAAAAAGGGTGCGTTTACGGGTGCTATAAAGGACGTGAAGGGTAAGGTAGAGATAGCTGAAGGAGGAACGCTCTTTTTAGATGAGATAGGGGACATACCCTACCCCCTTCAATCAAAACTTTTAAGGTTCCTTGAAGATAAAAGTTTCTACAGACTCGGAGATGACGAAGAGAGAAAAGCTGACGTAAGGATAATAGCTGCTACCAACAGGGACCTTCAGAGTCTTGTGGAAAAAGGTAAGTTTAGAGAAGACCTTTATTACAGGCTTTCTCAGCTGACTATAAGCATTCCTCCGCTTAGGGAAAGGAAAGAAGATATACCGAAGTTAATAAACTTCTTTATAAAAAAAGCGAATGATGAATTCGGGACTCAAGTGAGAGGTGTAAGTAAGAGTGCCCTTGAAGAGGCACTAAACTATACCTGGAAGGGAAACATCAGGGAGTTGAAAAATACCGTATATAAAAGAGTTCTTGAGGTTAAAGAGGGATACATAGAAAACCTCCAAGTTCCGAAAGAGAGTATAAAAAATATAAACCCCTTAGTACGGGAGCTTCTGGAAGCTCTCCCGGAAGGAGAAATCAAACGCTTCCTGCCGGAGATGGAAAGAGAGCTTCTGAGCTTCTTGATGGAAAGATACGGAGGGAATAAGAGTAAGATTGCAGAACTTCTGAATATCTCAAGGAATACACTAAGGGTGAAACTCAGCTCTTACGGCATTGAAGGCTAAAGGACACCCTTGAAAGAAATGAACAGCTATTTATATTTAAAGCTATGTGTTTGGCCATACCCTCAAAGGTGGTGGAGCTGAGGCAAGGCAATGTGGCGGTAGTGGACACCATGGGAGTTAGGAGGGAAGTGTCCCTTGAGCTGATGCAGGAGGAGGTCAAAGTGGGAGATTACCTGCTCATACACGTGGGTTTCGCTCTGCAGAAGCTCAACGAGGAGGAGGCCTTGAAGAGTTTGGAACTCTTTGAGGAGCTGGTAAGGGAGCTGGAGGGTGAAGAGGGTGAAGGATAGGGACATAAGGAAAGAGTTCAGAAGCTCCGGGAGGATACAAAGGCTGCTTGATGGGGTCAAACAGCTGGCTTCAGAGCTAAACGAGTTGCCCGTTAGAGTGATGGAGTTCTGCGGTGGACACACCCACTCCATAATGAAGTTAGGGATAGACCAGCTATTGGAAGGCCACGTTAAGTTCATACACGGCCCCGGCTGTCCCGTGTGTGTGATGCCCATGGGTAGGATAGACTTAGCCATTGAGTTGGCAAAGCTTCCGGATGTAATCCTCTGCTCTTACGGAGACCTGCTCAGGGTTCCGGGTTCTGAGCGCAGGAGTCTCCTGGATTTGCGCGCTGCCGGAAGCGACGTGAGAATGGTGTATTCCTGTCTGGACACTCTGAAGATAGCCCAAGAGAACCCCGACAGGGAAGTGGTTTTCTTCGCCATAGGCTTTGAGACCACCACGCCGCAAACGGCCGTTCTGATAAAGAAGGCAAAGCAGATGGGACTGAAAAACCTCTCCGTGGTGTGCAATCACGTGATAACCCCGGCGGCTATCCAGCATATACTTAACGCTCCGGAGATAAGAGAGATAGGACGTGTGGAGATAGACGCCTTCATAGGACCCGGCCATGTGAGCACCGTAATAGGAACCAAGCCTTACTTTTACTTCGCAGAGGAGTTTCAGAAACCGGTGGTAATTTCGGGCTTTGAGCCCCTTGACCTGCTTCAGTCGGTTGCCATGATTTTGAGGCAGATAAAGGAGAGGAGAGCGCGTGTTGAGAATCAATACGGCAGGTTTGTGAGCTACGAGGGAAATCTGAAGGCACAGAGGTTGGTATCGGAGGTATTCCAGCTCAGAAAGAGCTTTGAGTGGAGAGGTTTAGGAAGCATACCCTACAGCGCTCTGAGGATTAACTCCGAATACGGGGAGTTTGATGCCGAAAAACGCTTTGAGGTAAAGCTACCCAAGCCCAAAGAGCACCCCGCCTGCATATGCGGAAAGGTAATAAGGGGAGTGGCCATTCCTACAGAGTGTAAGCTCTTTGGCAACGTGTGCACACCTACGAACCCCTTGGGCTCATGCATGGTGTCCTCGGAGGGCGCCTGCGCAGCTTACTACAAGTATAAGAGGGACCTGGTGCCGGCATGAGAATTCTCTTCTACTGCTACAGGTTTAACTCCCTATCCCAGAGGCTCTACTGCGAGCTTACCGACAGGGGACACGAGGTATCGGTGGAGCTTGACGTACACCCGGAGCTTATAATAGAGGCGGCCGAGCTGTATAAGCCTGACCTTATACTGGCTCCCTTCATGAGGAGGAAGATCCCATCTCAGGTGTGGAAGAGATACAAGACCCTGATAATCCACCCGGGAGTCAGGGGCGATAGGGGTCCCTCGGCCCTTGATTGGGCTATACTCAGAGGCGTGCACAAATGGGGTACAACTCTAATAGAGGCTCACGAGGAGTACGATGCCGGGGATATATGGGCATGGAGGGAGTTTCCCATGCCCTTTAAGAGAAAGTCCAGCGTATACAGGGGGGAGATTACGGAGGCGGCGGTTGAGTGTGTATTAGAAGCGGTGGAGAAGTTTCAGAAGGGGAACTTCTCTCCTCAACCTCAGAGGGAAGGCGTATGGAATCCCAAGGTCAGCCCCCATCTGAGGCGCATAGATTGGGAAAGGGACTCCTCTCGGGAAGTTCTCAGGAAGGTTTACGCCTCTGACAGTCAGCCGGGGGCCTTGGCCCGTATAGGAGATGAGGAGTTTTATGTTTATAACGCCTTTCTTGAGCAGGGGCTAAGGGGCAAGCCCGGTGAGGTTTTGGCCAGCAGAGACGAAGCCCTATGTATAGCGACGGCGGACGGAGCCGTATGGATAACCCATGCGAGAGCTAAGGTTAAGGGTTCTATAAAGCTACCCGCGAAGCGGGTGATTAAATTAAAAAAGAAAATCCCAGAACTGCCTTTAAAGCCCTGGGAGAAGGTGGACTTTAAAACCTACAGGGAGATACTCTACGAGGAAAAGGGAGGCGTTGGATACCTCTACTTTAACTTTTACAACGGTGCCATGTCCACGCGTCAGTGTAAGAGCCTTCTGGAGGCGTTCAGGTATGCAAAATCCAGACCGGTGAAAGCCATAGCTTTGATGGGACAGGAGGACTTCTTCTCCAACGGAATGAACCTAAACACCATAGAGGCTGCCGAAAGTCCGACGGACGAGTCCTGGGAGAACATAAACGCCATGGACGACCTGTGCGAGGAGATTCTGACCACCATGGACAAGCTGACCGTTGCGGCCATGCAGGGGAACGCCGGTGCCGGAGGGGTATTCTTAGCTCTCACCTGCGACCTCGTATTTGCGAGGGAAGGCGTGGTACTCAATCCCCACTACAAGAATATCGGTAACCTGTTCGGTTCCGAGTTTTGGACTTACACGCTACCCAAGAGGGTGGGACATGAGGGGGCAAAGAAGGTAATGGAGAGCCGCATGCCCATAAGCTCAAAGAAGGCCAAGGCCATAGGCTTGATAGACGACTGCTTTGGCCGGACTCCCGAGGAGTTCAGGAACGCATTGAGGAATAGACTGGAGAGCTTTATAGTCTCCCCAGAGGTTGAGGCTTTCTTGAGAGAGAAGGTGAGGCAAAGGCTTGAAGATGAGAAGAGAAAGCCTCTCGCCAAGTATAGGGAGGAGGAGCTGGAGAAGATGAGGCTTAACTTTTACGGCTTTGATACCAGCTACCACATAGCCAGATACTACTTTACCCGCAGACTCCCCCACTTTAGAACGCCCCCTTACCTTGCACTGCACAGAAGGCTATAATAGCACTTCTATTAACAAAGTGGTAAGGGGTGTTTTATAGGTGATTCTCATAACCGGCGGTGCGGGTTACATAGGCTCTCACGTAAACAAGGAGCTGAGCAGAGCCGGATACGAGACGCTAACCTTAGACAACCTTGAGAGGGGACATAGGGAGTTGGTAAAGTGGGGAAAGCTGGAAGTTTGCGACCTCTCGGACGAAGAGAGGCTCAGGAAGATATTGGAGAGCTACCCCATAGACGCCGTGATGCACTTCGCCGCCTACGCCTACGTGGGAGAATCCGTTGAGAATCCGGAGATTTATTACGAGAACAACGTAAGAAACACGCTCAACCTTCTAAAGGTTATGAGAAAGCAGGGTATAGAGTACATAGTTTTTTCGTCCACCTGTGCCACGTACGGGATTCCCACCGAGATTCCAATAAAGGAAAGCCACCCCCAAAATCCCGTGAACCCGTACGGAAGGAGCAAGCTGGCCGTGGAACACATGCTTGAAGACTACTCTAAGGCTTACGGATTGCGCTATGTATCCTTGAGGTACTTTAACGCCGCAGGAGCTGACCCGGATACGGAAATAGGTGAGTGGCATGAACCCGAGACCCACCTGATTCCCATAGTGTTAGAGACGGCTTTGGGGGAAAGAAGTCATGTAGAAATATACGGAACGGATTATCCTACACCGGACGGAACCTGTATCAGGGACTTTATACACGTATCCGACCTTGCGACTGCACATCTGCTCGCCCTGGAGTATCTTAAGTCCGGTGGGGATAGCGACGTCTTCAACCTCGGGAACGGTGCCGGCTTTTCCGTCCGCGAGGTCATAGAGAGAGCGGGGGAAATCACGGGAAAGAACATTAATGTGGTGGAAGGGAATAGAAGGCCTGGAGACCCCCCCGTTCTCGTAGGCAGCGCCCAGAAGGCCAAGAAGGTTTTAGGTTGGGAACCTAGATACGGAAGCTTAGATGTGATAATAGAGACCGCCTGGGAGTGGCACAAGAAGCTTAGCTATCTCCGAAGATGAGCCTATCATGAGCCTGTGGGAACTCTTTAAGGGTAGGGATTACCATATAGAGCCTTCTTTGGACAGAATAAAGGAAGGGGTCAGGCGTTTGGGAAACCCTCAGAGGAATTACGTAAGTCTCCTCGTGGGTGGAACCAACGGCAAAGGCTCCACCTGTGCCTTTACCGAGAGCCTGCTGCGCCATCACGGATACAAGACCGGCTGGTTCGTATCCCCCCACCTGCTCAGGGAAGAAGAGAGGTGGCGTATAGATGCAGAGCCTATAGAGTCCCAAGTCCTGCGAGAGTACGTTAGGGAGCTAAAGCCCCTCTTTTTAGAACTCAATCTTACCTACTTTGAAGCTGCCACGCTGATAGCCGTCAAGTACTTCTCCGATGCAGGAGTAGATTTTGCGGTCTTTGAGGTGGGTATGGGGGGCAGGTGGGATGCCACCAAGGTGTGCGAAGCCCGGGCGGTAGCCATAACCAACGTGGAAAGGGACCATACCAGGTGGCTGGGTAGAAACCTCTGGGAGATAGCCTCGGACAAGATAGAGCTATATCGCAGGAACAGACCCCTGATTTTAGGCTCTGCGAGGTTTCCCCTGTACCCGGTAGCCTTGGAAAGAGCCCGCGTGGAAGACTTAAGGGTGGCGGGGATAGACTTTACTTATGCCGGCACCGTCAGCGGTTCACAAACCCTGCTGCACAGCCTCAGGACCCATAGCTTGACCCTTGAGGAGGCAAGGCTCGGACTGTGGGGCAGGTGGCAGATAGACAACGCTGCCGTGGCGATAAAGCTAACGGAGGAAGTTATCCGTTTAAAGGAGGAAGTGGTCAAGAAGGCTCTCGGATCCGTCAGGTGGGAAGGCAGAATGGAGGTGCTTCGCAGAGAGCCGCTTCTGATGGTGGACGGAGCCCACAACCCCTACGCGGTTGAAAAGGTGGTATCTGAAATTCTCAAGTATATGCCCGATATAGATATTTTGTTTACGGGTTTAAAGGAAAAGCAGTGGTATGAGTCTATGGCTGCGCTGAGGAAGTTCAAGGACAGAATACTCCTTGTGCAGGTGAGCCACCACAGAGGAGAGGATATAGGCAGCCTAGTCAGGGGCGCAAAGGAGCTGGGCTTTAAAAATGTAAAGGTGCTGAAGGTGGAGGACCTGAAGGACTATCCTTACCCCTTGCTGGCGCTGGGTTCCACGTACCTGATAGGGGAAATAAAACGTTGTTTTAGTTCCTGAAATTAATATTATTTTTAATTATGGTGCAGAAATGTATGTAGTTTTCAAGCAGCCCATATTTGACGCTGAGGGCGAGATAGCCTTCTACGAGGCACTGCTCAAGGATATAAAAACCAAACGCTACCCCTCCGATACGGACCCCCTTAAGGCCACCTCCATAGCCGTCAACCTTCTCATGGAGATGGGGCTCGAGCGGGTAGCCCAGGGGAAGAAGATTTTTATAAACGTTCCTTCCCTGTTCTTGAGAGCTTCCATGTTTGAGCTACTACCGCCCGAGTACGTGGGCATAGAGTTGGTAGAGAACAAGGAGATAACTAACGACCTGCTTCAGGCGGTCAACGAGCTGGTAAAGATGGGCTTTACTTTCATAATAGACGATTTTGGCTTTGAGAAGATAAACTACCTCTCTCTCTTGGGTAAGTGCCACGGGGTGAAGATAGATATAAAGGGGAACATATACAATGACAGCGATATGAAGGAAATTCTTCAGATACTAAGGGACTTGGGAAAGGACACAATAGCCAAGAACGTGGAAACGGAAGAGGATTTAATCAGAGCCAAGAGCTTCGGTTTTAAGTATTTTCAGGGCTTTTATCTCGCAAGGCCCGAGCCTATAAGGGACGTTAAGAGCTTCTACTTTATGAAGAGAACCATAATAGACCTCTATAAGGCTTTGAAAAATAGGGATATGAAGCGTGCCGCTCAGGTTATAGAGAGCGACGTGGGAGCCACCTACAGATTGCTCAACTTCGTTAGAGCCAACTACAAGGACTCGGAGCACATAGATTCCGTGGAGTCAGCGGTGTCCTTTTTAAACGTGAACAAGATGGCCAACTTCGCCCTCTCCTTAGCCATAACCGAGCTGTTTGCCGGTATAGAAGAGGAGAGGTTCATAAAGTCTTCACTCTTCAGGGCCAGCCTGGCGGAGGAGCTGGCAAAGCTGTATATTCCGGAAAAGAGCGAGAAGGCCTACTTGATGGGGCTGTTCTCCACCACCAGATACCTGATGGGCGAACCTCCGGAAGACATAGCAAGGGAGCTTAAGCTGGATACGGACATAATAAACGCCTATGAGAAAAGGAACAACGAGCTGGGGTTTATTCTATCCATAGTGGAGCTGTTGGAGGATACCCAAGACGAGTTTGTAGTGAGCAAGGTAGCAAAGATACTGGGAACCGACAGCGCGAGGGTTGATAGAGCCATAAAGAAGTCCCGTGCCGTAGCGGAAAGGCTCTTCGGCTTTAGGAAGGTGTCCCCCGCCAAGACGACGAAGAGCTGATTACTCGGTGGCGTAGCTGTGCAGTCCGGGGAAGTAAAGGTTTATAGCAAAGAAGCATATCAGGACGGTGATGAATCCGGCAACCACCATCCACGCCACACGCCTGCCTTTCCAACCCATCAGTTGACGGGCGTGCAGATATGCTCCGAAGAAGAGCCACACTATCAGAGACCATACCTCTTTGGGGTCCCAGCTCCAGTATCCGCCCCACGCCTCGTTGGCCCACGCGGCACCGAGGATTATTGAGGCCGTCCAGACCGGAAAGACTATGGCTATGGATTTGTAAGTTATCTCGTCAAGCAGCTCCTTGGAGGGCAGGTAGTTCTCAGCAAACCTTTTGCCTTTAAAGTAATCCTTAATAAGGTAGGCCACCGCACCGCCGAAGGCCACGGTAAAGCCGGCGTATCCCGTGAAGGCCGTTATCACATGTATGTAGAGCCAGTAGCTCCTTAGGGCGGGCATGAGGGGTTGTATCTCGTGGGAAGCTTTGAATATGGCGTAGGCGGAGGTTAGAAATATGAGGGGTAGGACGAAGGCACCTATCACCTTAAAGCCGTACTTCCTCTCCACTATCAGATAGACGCTTCCGGCTATAAAGCTCCAGAAGGTAAGAGCCTCAAAGAGGTTGCTCCAGGGGGGGTGGAATATTCCCATTTGGTAGCTCTCTATGCCCCTTCTTATCATACCGGCGAGGTTTAGTACCAGCCCCAGCAGGAGAACGCCCGTGCCTATGTTGCCCAAAATTTTCTCCCTGAGGAAGGCGTAGGCTATATACACCAAAGAGCCGAGTCCGTAAATCAGCATCGCAGATTTGTACCAGAAGGTGTTTGGGTAAGGCAAAAGTCCCAGGAGGATTGCCAGTAAAACACCGCCGAAGGCGGTCATCAAATCTAAAGAAAATAGGCTTACCTTCTTCTTCTCTACGGATACCTCTTTCATGGCTTAGAGTAATTTAATCCTCTTCTTCGGGTTTGACATCTACTTTTATGTCAACGCTGACGTCCTTGTGGAGTCTGAGGGTTATGGTGTATATTCCGAGTTCTCTGATGTTGGTCTTGGTGGGCACGTTCTTTCTGGTCAGCTCAAAGCCCAGCTCCTTGAGGGCCTGAAGTATGTCGGTGGCGGTTATGGAGCCAAAGAGCTTTCCGCCCTCTCCGGCCTTCTTCCTGATTACTATTATGGTGCCTTCCAGTTTCTTGGCCAACTGCTGGGCTTTCTCCTTTTCCCTCTGGAGCTTGCGTCCCTTCTGAGAGAGTATGTCCCTTACGTGTTTAACGTTGCCCTCGGTAGCGGGCAGAGCTATACCTCTGGGTATGAGGTAGTTGTTGGCAAAGCCGTCCTTTACCTCTATTATGTCTCCCATAAAGCCGTAGCCTTCCAAGTCGTGCTTGAGTATTACCTTCATTTCATCTCCTCCTTAAGAGACTACGTAGGGCAGAAGTGCCAGCTGTCTTGCTCTCTTTATCTGAAGTCCCAGTTTCCTCTGGTGTTTGGCACAGAGGCCGGTTTGCCTCCTGGACTTTATCTTTCCTCTCTCGGTCATGAACTGCCTCATCTCCTCGTAGTTTTTGTAGTCGGGGTCTCTCTTTTGCTCGCAGTAAAAACAAACCTTCTTCTTTGCAGGTCTCTTTATAGCCATAACTAAACCTCCTTAAAATGGGACTTCATCATCACCTTCTTTGAAAGGTTTTTCTTCTTCGGGCTTTACCTCATCAAGCCTTTTAAGCTCCTCATCTATATCCTTGGGCACCTCCATGCCCGTAATTTCCTCTTCCTCTACCTCCTCTTCAAGCCTGGGTTTCTTGATAATCCTCACGGCCTCGGCGATTATTCTAACCTTGCTGTAGTTCTTGCCGTCCTGTCCCACCCACCTGTCTTGGGTCAATCTACCTTCCAAAACTACGGTATAACCTTTGGAAAGTCTCTCAGATAAGCTTTCAGCCAACCTACCGTAGGCTTTAACGTCAAAGAAGTGGCTCTCCTCTTTCCATTCCTCACCCGACTTGAACCTACGGTTGTAAGCCAGTCCGAACTCGCATACGGGTGTTCCGGAAGGCAGGTATCTAACCACTGGGTCAGCCGTCAGGTTGCCGATGAGCAGGACTTTGTTCAACATAGCCCAAACCTCCCCTACTTTTTAGGCTTTAGAACCTCCTCCTTCTTTATCTGGAAGTTCATCCACCTGATTACGTCCTCGTTTATTCTAAAGAAGAAGTCCAGCTCGTTGGGTAGCTCCGGGTTCTGGGTCTTGAACTGGAGCAGGAAGAATCGGCCGTGATTGAAGTTCTCTATCCTGTAAGCCAAACTCTTATTTCCCCAGTCCTCTTCGTAGAGCAACTCACCACCCTTTTGGGTTATTTGGGTCTTTACCTCTTCAAGAATCCTCTTGGCCTCCTCCTCCGTCAGGGTAGGCTTGAGGACAAAGACGGTCTCGTAAAACCTTTCCGTTTTGTAATGCCTGTTTCTGGGCATCGCTTACCTCCTGGACTTTTTAGGTCTCCCATCCGGCCATCGGCGGGAAACGAGGCTTGAAGGGTTTATTATAACCTAAATTGGCCCTCAAGCAGCTTTCTGTAGAAATCTTCGGGCAGGAAGGAGTAAGAGTGCATCTGTGCCGAGTAGAGCTTTGTGTCCACGGACACCTCCCTTGAGGGTCGCCTTACCGGGTGCTTCTTGCTACCTATGGAGAAGGTCCACCAGTAGCCGGCGTATATGGGTATGTTGGAAACAAAGAGGTCAACTATGGGGAAGACCTTGGCCAGGTCTTTCTGTATCCTCCTTATTATGTCAAGGTGGTAGTATATGGACTCCGTCTGGGCGGCGAATATGCCATCCTCTTTGAGAGCGTTGTGTACGTATCTGAAGAACTCCTCCGTTGTAAGCACGTGGGCGAATCCTACGGGGTCTGTGGAGTCAACTATTATTACGTCAAACTCTTGAGAGTAATCCTGAACGTACTTATAGCCGTCTTCATGAATCACTATGGCACGCGGGTCCTCAAAGCCCACCGATAGGGTGGGAAAGAACTTTTTGGATACTTCCACCACCTCTCTGTCTATATCAACCAGAACCGCCCTCTTTACGCTCTCGTGCTTTAAGACCTCCCTCAGGGTGCCTCCGTCTCCTCCACCTATTATCAGAACGTCCTCGGGATTTGGGTGAGCGAACATGGGAACGTGGGCGAGAAACTCGTGGTAGGTGAACTCGTACTTCTCGTCAAGCTGAACTACCCCGTCCAGTACCAGTATTCTGCCGAACTCGGGGGACTCCGCCACCAGTATTTCCTGATACTCGCTCTTCCCCTCGTAAAGAATCTTTGATATAGGGTAGCAGTGCCTTATGGGTGCGTATGGGTCTCTCTCTAAGAAGAAGATGTCCCGCATGGGATTATTTTACACCCCTTCCTCCAGCTTTGCCGCCTCTATGGCCTCCAGCAGCCTCTCCTTTGAGGTTCCACCGAAGGTCTTCCTCCTATCGGCAACCACCTGAGGATTGAGAAGCTCCAAGACACTCTCGTCAAAATCCTCGGAGAACATCTTGAACTCCTCAAGGCTCATATCTTCCAGCCTCCTGCTCCGGTCTATCAGATAAGCCACTATTCTACCGGCTATCTCGTGTGCCCTTCTGAAGGGTACTCCTTTGTCCACGAGGAAGTTGGCCACGTCGGTTATCAGGACGAAGTTCCCCGCGTTCCTTTCCATAACTTCGCTCTTGGGCCTTAAGCCTTTTAGAACCTTTATCATTCCGCTTAAGGAACCCTTCAATGTCCGCACGCTATCAAAGAGGGGTTCCTTATCCTCCTGCAGGTCTCTGTTGTAGGACATGGGAAGTGCCTTCACAGTGGTCATCAAAGCAATCAGGTTCCCGTAAAGCCTGCCCGTTTTTCCCCTTATGAGCTCCAGAACGTCGGGGTTCTTCTTCTGGGGCATTATGGAGCTGCCCGTGCAGAGCTTATCGGGTAGCTCAATGTAGCCGAACTCTTCAGAAGCCCACAGGATCAGGTCTTCCGAAAGCCTTGATAGGTGCATTCCCGTGCAGGCACAGCAAAAGAGGAACTCGGCGATGAAGTCCCGGTCTGCGGTGGCGTACATGGAGTTTCTGGATACCCGATTAAAACCAAGCTCCGAAGCGGTGAAGAACCTATCCAAGGGAAAATCTACACCCGCCACGGCACCGCTTCCTAAGGTAAGCTCATCTATCCTCCTGTAGGCGTCGGCGAACCTCTCGGAATCCTTGAGAAACATCTCCCTAAAGGCGAGGAAGTAGTGGGCCAACCTGATGGGCTGCGCTCTCTGCAGGTGCGTATAAGAGGGTAGCAAAACGTCTATGTGCTTTTGAGCCAAGTCCAGCAGCGTTATCCTGAGTTGCTTAAGAAGGGAAAGTATGCCCCTGAGCTGTTTTTTGAGGTAAAGCCTCTCGTCGGTGGTAATCTGGTCGTTTCTGGAGCGACCCGTGTGCAGTTTGCCTCCTACATCGCCCAGCCGTTCCGTTAGTAGGGCTTC
This sequence comes from Aquificaceae bacterium, assembly GCA_027014155.1. GTDB lineage: Bacteria > Aquificota > Aquificia > Aquificales > Aquificaceae > WFYI01. Next base: position 34,644 of record JALWEG010000003.1, on the reverse strand, counting down.
CAGGTTCATGTGTACGTCTTCCAACCGGCTTTTCCACTCTACTTTTCCTTCCTCTATATCCTTCTTTAAGTCCAGCAGCCCCTTTATAAGCTTTTCCTTCTCCTCTTCACTTATGACTCCGGCCTTGAAAAGGGTCTTTACGTGGGCTATATCCTGCTCAATGTCCTCGTACGCCAGCTCCCTGTCAAAACTGACGGATTGGGTGAACTCCTCAACGAAGGCGTCCGTATCCTCCGAAAACCTACCTGACCAAAGCTTGCTCACAGCTTTACCTCCTTGAGCCAGTCCCAGTTCTCCTTAAACCACTCCACCGTTCTTCTTATCCCCTCCTCAAGGGAGACCTTCGGTTCCCAGTTAAGAAGCTCCCTCGCCTTGCTTATATCGGCCCAGGTGGCCTTCATGTCCGCCTTGTGAAAGTCTTTAAACTCTATCCTGGCCTTTTTGCCGAGCATACCCTCTATAAGTTCCAGCGCTTCCATGAGCTTATGGGGATTATCTCCCCCCAGGTTTATAATCTCATATCCCACAGGCCTGAGCGCTCTAACCGTTCCCTCAGCTACATCGTCTATGTAGGTGAAGTCTCTGCTCTGGCTCCCGTCCCCGAACAGTTCTATAGGCTCCCCTTGCATCACCCACTTTACGAATCTGAAGATGCTCATGTCCGGCCTGCCGGCAGGGCCATAGACGGTGAAGTATCTGAGCACGGTTATGTCCAGACCGTATAGGTAGTGATAGCTGTAGGCCATAACTTCGGCGGCCTTCTTTGATGCGGCGTAGGGAGATATGGGTGTGTTTACCGGAAGCTCTTCCTTAAAAGGCATCTCTTGTCCCGCGTAAAGGGAGGAGGTGGAGGCCAAAACCATCTTCTTCACTTCATATTTCCTCATCAGCTCCAGAAGGTTTAGGGTTCCCTCCGCGTTGGTGCTCAGATAAACCCAAGGGTTCTCTAAGGAGTACCTGACCCCGGCCCTTGCCGCCTCGTTTATAACCGCGTCAAAGCGGTGCTTTGAAAACACCTCTTCTAAAGCCTCTTTATCCTCTATGTCCACCCTATAGAAGGTGAATTCTTCAAAAGCTTCCAGCTGCCTGAGCCGCCACTCCTTTACGGACACGTCGTAATAATCGTTGAGGTTGTCTACCCCTACGACTTGATGTCCTTCTTCCAGAAGCCTTTGGGAGGTCTTCCAGCCTACAAAACCTGCCGCTCCAGTAATCAGTACTTTCACTTCAGTTCACCTCTGCCTTTACGTTAAAGAGAGCTAAAGCTCTCTTGAAAACCTTATCCTGTGGAGTAAACATCAGGGTGGTCAAGGCTTTGCCCAAGCTCAAACCTCTCTGAGGTTTTATCTCTATTTTAATCTCTTTGCCCTCCTCCAGGAATTTCTTAAAGTTCATAAGAAGGCGTGCCTCCTCGGCACTCTTGGCCTTTAGTATGTCCCGGTTAAGCTCTTTGATGAGCTTTCTCTTAAACTCCCGATAGCTCATTCCCTCCTTTCTGGCTCCCGCCTCCAGCAGTCTCCTCTTTATACCCAGGTCTGCAAACAGAAACTTGGCGTAAATCAGCTTTATCTCGCTCAGCTGGGCCATGAGCAGGAAAGGGTTAATCTCGCTCTGGGGGTCTAAATCCTTCCAGAAGTCTATATCTATTCCTTCCAGCCTTAAGCTCATCTCTATCCTAAAGCCATCTTTAAGCTCCGCAAAGGCTCTGCTGACCTCTACGGATCCCTTTTCTTTGTCTATATCTACCTTCACACCCCCGTCAAGGCTGAAGTCCTTATATCCGAGGCTCCTGAAGTCTTCGGAGAGCTTGTCGTCTTCGCTTACCTTTATGCCTTTATACTCTATGTCCACGCCGTCTTCCGAAAACTTCTTAATGAGAAGCTCTGAAGCGAAAAACTCTCCCTCCTTGTCCCTTATCCTGAAGTTCTTCACCAAGATCTGGTTCTTCAGGAGTAAGTAATCCACCTCCTCGTATTCACCCTCAACGCCCAGCTCTTTAAAGACCCTCTTAACCTCCTGCTCCGCTCTCCTGTCCATATACTTGTCTAAGGCGAACACTCCCAAAGCGATGGCAAGAATTAAAACGGGAAAAATAAGCTTCTTCATGGCAGCTCCCTCCGAGTATTGGCTCTATTTTACATTTTTACCTATAATATGAACCTGATGAAGGGAGAAGCTCTGCTGTTTATGCTGGCTTCTTGGGGAATCATATACGGGTTGGCGGTTTTCTGTTTTACTATGTTAATGAACAACCCTCCTCCGGAGGGTGAGGAGAACTTAAAAAATAACGGCTCCGACACCGAGTTTGGGGACGAAGAGATTACCTGATGAAGAGGCTTCTTTTCATTACCTTGGGACTGTTTTTGTCGGCAGGGGTAGGTTTAGCCTACAAGGACTTGGAGAGGGGGGATATCCTCAGGGTCTTTGAGAGGTTCATAGAGGGCTCCGCCTCACCCGAGGAGGCCGCGGTCATAAAGGAGCTGGGTTCACAGATAGAGGTGGAGGCTCCTCCTTACATCAAGGAGTACACTAAGGGACTGCTTCAGGAGCTAAGGGGGAACAAGGAAAAGGCTTTGGAGCACTTCCTCAAGTCCATAGAGCTAAAGTCCGACTACAACCCGGCCTACTACCGCTTTAACGAGCTTATAAGGAGCGTTGACGACCCTACCTCTTACCGGGAAAGGATTACCGAGGTAATCAAGAAACGCTTTAAGAGCACTCCCCCGGTCATACTAAACAATCCACCCGATAAGTACATCCTTTTGGTGGAGAAGATGTCCCAATACCTGCTGGTTTACAGAGGGAAAGAGCTGGTAGGACTCTATCCCATAACCACGGGTGCGAACTGGGGAGATAAGTGGGTTGAAGGAGATAAAAAGACTCCGGAGGGTCTGTACTACTTCACGAGGTTTATACCCCCCAGCCAGCTACCTGCCATATACGGCGGCATAGCGGTGGTCTTAAACTACCCAAATCCGGTGGATAAACTCTGGGGTAAGGGCGGAAGCGGCATATGGCTGCACGGCAGCAACGAAACCGACAGGGAGAAGATACCCTTCAGCACGAGGGGATGCGTAGTTGCGGACAACGAATCTCTAAGAGGGATACTTAAGTTCATAAAGCTCAACAACACTCTGATAGGTATATACAAAACCCTGCCTGCCCACTTGGAAACGGAAGATATAAAAGAGTTCCTACAGAGGTGGAAAGAAAGCTGGGAAAACAAAGACCTGGAAGGTTTCCTATCCTTCTACTCGGACAAATTCAGGTGGAAGGGCGGTGGCTTTAAGGAATGGAAGAGATATAAGAGGAGGGTAATATTAGGAAAGAAATATATAAAAGTAAACATAAAGGACATAACCGCGTTGGCCTTCGCTAAGGAGGGCAAAGTTCTTTATTATCTAGTAGAGTTCACGCAGGAGTATGAATCGGACAGCTACCGGGATAAAGGGGTAAAAAGGTTGTATATACTAAAGGAAGGTGATAATATTAAAGATGTCAAGATAGTTTTTGAGGGGTTTATCCATGGGGGGAAAAGGTAATGCCATAATAGGGCTGGGTCTTTTTTTGGGGTTGGCTTCTGTCTCCCCTTCGGTAGAGGCATGCACCACCACCTTCCACGCTTCTCTCAGCACGGACGCGGTATCTGTAGAGGACGTGGGACAGGAATACAGGAGGAGCGACGTTTACGTTTACATACCCATAGAGGTGGGAGACAAGCTGCTTACAAAGCAAGCGTCCTCGCTACTTGACAAGAAGGTGTCCATAAAGTACGTGGGTGAGGATACCTACTCCTTCTCTATAAAGGTCAAGAACAAGACGCCTTATACGGTCAAGGACATAGTCCTTGAGCAGGATATAACTACGTCCTCCTTTGAAGAAAACAGCCTCAGAGCTACGAGGGTTCGTTCCGTTGCACCTTACATAACAGAGTCCATAAGTATATTCCCTACGGACATAACTCCGGAAAGGGTCATGATAGGCCTGCCCTCTCTGGAGCCGGGGGAGGAGATAAAGGTAAGCTACAACGTAGTGGGTGAGCCGAAGCTCCCAAAGATATACACGACCTCTCCCAAGGAGATAACCCGTGAAAAGAAGAAACGTGTGCTGGTTTTAGTTGGCAAGTATTCCATATTTTTCGGATACGGAAAGGCCAAGGCTAAGGACATAAACATAGAGAACATAAAGGAGGTTCTCAAAAACCTGAACGGTATGGGGTTCGAACCCGTTATCAAGGTCGTGGGCATAGCCGACGGAAAGGCTAAGTCGGAGGAGAGCAACCTCCGCGTGGCGAGGAGCAGGGCTAACTTCATAACCAAAAGCCTGTTCGGTGAGGGTTTGGCCTGCTTGATGAACAAGGGCTTGGCAGAGAACTCAAATCCTTACTAAGACACCCTTAGCTCTTAGAAACTCCTTAAGTTGAGGTATAGATACCTCCTTGAAGTGAAATAGGGAGGCTGCCAAAGCGGCATCTACCCCTACGCTGAAGGCCTCGTAAAAGTGCTCCATGGTTCCCGCTCCGCCCGACGCTATGACGGGAATGTTGACCGCCTCCACAACTGCTGCGCACAGCTCAAGGTCGTATCCGGTTTTAGTTCCGTCTCTATCCATGGAGGTTAGCAGTATCTCTCCCGCACCCAAGGACTCGGCTTCCTTTGCCCATGCGACAACATCTTTACCGGTTGGGTTCCTTCCTCCGTGGGTGTAAACCTCCCAGCTGCCTCCTGACCTTCTTGCGTCTATGGCTACAACTATGCACTGGGAACCGAACCTAAGGGCACCCTCCCTTATGAGCGATGGATTCTTCACGGCGGCGGTGTTAATAGAAACCTTGTCCGCTCCAGCCTCAAGAAGTTTTCTCATGTCCTCTGTACTTCTTATACCGCCCCCTACGGTAAAGGGCATGAAGACCCTTTCGGCTACCCTCTTCACCACCTCTATCATTATGTTCCTGTCCTCCGCGGAGGCTGTTATGTCAAGGAATACAAGCTCGTCGGCTCCCTGCTCTTCATAAAGCTTTGCCACCTCTACGGGGTCTCCGGCGTCTATTAGGTCCTTAAACTTGACCCCTTTAACCACTCTACCTTTATCAACGTCCAAACAGGGGATAATCCTCTTGGCAAGCATGGAGAAAATTATGACAAACATTCAGTATATCTTTCGGGAGAAAACCTATATTAAAGTTTAAGTAAAACTAATAAGGAGGTTTTATAAGATGGAAACAATTGTCAAATACGATGACATACAGAAGAAGTACATTCTGGACAGCAGCACCGGGAAGCCTATAAAGGACGCATACCTGAACGGCGAGAAAATAATCCTGGTTAAGGAAAGTGGCCAAAAGGTGGAGATTCCCCTGAACTCAGTTAGGGGAAAGCACATATACGATAGGCTGACTCAAGGTATAGCCGAGATAACGGGAGCCATCTACGTGTAGGCCTTAGCTTGCCGTAAGGAACGTCTGCCAAATTTCCTAAGTGAACCTCTCCGCCCTCACGGACGGAGCTTCGTGTGGGTTTGGACACTCGTAGTGTCCCTTACCACAACAGGCGGGTTCACTCCGCCTCTACTCCTGCCTACCTACCCGAAGATAGGTAGTGGAGCTACTTTCTGTTTCTTCGTTCTTCTTCTACCCCACCTTAGAGCTTTTGTTCTCCCTCTCGGGAGCAGTGGGGTATTTAATTATTTACTACTTTACTCCACAAATGTTTTCCGGTCAACTTCTATTTTAACGCCCTTGCGGGCGACACTCCGTATCTCCTCCCTTACGGAAGGAGTCTTGGAGTGTTTTTTGAGATAAATGTAAGTTTACATTTTAAACGTACGCGACTATACTATACCGTAATGGTATAGTATGATTTTAATCAGCTTAGTAGCCTTTTTAGCCTTTAGCCTTGCGGCATTATCAGAAACCCTCAGAATAGTAGTCCCGAGGACTTCAGAGGAACCGGACAGGAACATGTATCAATTGCAACTCCTGAACTTTATACTCAAAAAGGCAGGTGTTAAAGACTACATTATAGAGGAAACAAAACAGCTGTACACCCAGGCGAGGATAGAAAAAGAGCTAAAGAGCGGGAAGATAGACCTTTACTGGATGGGAACCTCGGAGAGGTTTGAGAGGGAGTTAATTCCCATATACTATCCCATATACAGAGGGCTTCTTGGGTACAGGGTGTTTATAATTCACAAGGAGTCACAAAAGAAGTTTGACGAGGTAAAAACCCTTAGGGACTTGCGCAAACTTATCGGTGCGCAGGGCATAGGTTGGAGCGACAACGCGATACTTGAACACGCGGGACTCAAGCAGATACAAGCCAAATACGAGAATATATTTCTTTTAATCGAGAAGAGAAGGGTAGATTACTTCTCCCGTGGGATAACCGAGGCGCAGAGAGAGGTCTTAGCGAGGAAGAATAAATGCAAAGACATAACCGTCGAAAAGAGGATACTTCTGGTCTATCCCTTTGCAATGTTCTTCTTTGTCTCTCCTAAGAATAAAGAGCTGGCTCGGATACTTAACAGGGGTTTTGAGAACGCATACAGGAACGGAAGTTTCAAAAGGTGGTTCTATTCCATTCCTTACATAAAGAGTGCTTTGCGCCTTATAAAGGGTAGAAGAACTATATACATAGATAACCCTTTCCTGTCCAAGCGTGTTAAGAAGCTGCCTGCTTATAGATGGCACAAGCTTGAGTAAAGGTTTATATTAGGAGTAAGGAGACTGAAGAGGTTTGAAAAATAGCGTAATCCTAAAAGTTTCCCTTGCACTGGCTATAGTCCAACTCCTGATACTTTCAGTCGCAATAATTTACGTCCACAGGAACTATCTGGAAGGAATGAACAGATTTAGCCAAGATATGCGTATGAATATTATGAGGGAAGCGAAAGAAAGTAGGGACTACAATCTCGCGAAAGAAGAAAGATTCATAAACAGACTTATAACCTCTATAGAAGGCTCTCTAAGTCAGTCTCTCTTTGCTCTGGACAAGGATGGAACCGTAGCGACCCTTAAAAAGTTCATGGAGGTCAATGAAAACATAAGGGCTATAAACATATACGACCTCTCCGACGGAACACTATTTATATCCGCACTCAGGAATGGGAAAGGGATACTCTTTTCTCCCGTTCCAAACTCTCCAAAGGGATTTCTGTCTACAAGAAGGAATCTGACCTATAACGGTGAGCTTCTCGGATACATGGAGGTCTATTACGACATCGGAAGCGTTGTAGCGAGGTTGGAAAAAAAGAAAACGGAAGATATAAATAACCTTACCGCGGGACTTTTGAAACTTGAGGAAGATAGACATAGGGGAATGCTCGTAGGCATCGGCATTCTTCTATTCGGTGTTTTGCTGACAACGGCCTTGAGCGTGTTCCTGATATTTAAGCTGGTTCACAAACCACTTCAGGAGCTAAAGAGGGGACTTGACTCTTTCTTTAGATACCTTGCCAATCCCGAAGACAAGGTTAACGAGATATTGATAAGCTCAAAAGATGAGTTTGGACAGATGGCAAGCTCAATAAATAAGAGCGTTAAGGTCAGCACACGGCTGCATGACGATATAAGGAAAAGGGAAGCGCAGACCCGTAAGCTCAACGAGGAGTTAAAGGACAAAAACAGAGAAATCAAGAAGATGAACGAAGAACTTGAGGACAGGATTAGAGAAAGAACGGAGGAACTTGAAAGAGCCAATCAGAGGCTTCAAGAGCTTGCGAGCAGAGATTCCCTTACGGGACTTTACAACAGGAGGTTTTTCTTTGAAGCCGTGGACAACAACGTAATACCCGGTGCAATACGTGAAGGTAAGCCGGTTAGTGCATTTATAATAGACATAGACAAGTTTAAGAGCATAAACGACACATACGGACACGATGTAGGTGATTTGGTAATAAAGAGGCTCGCAGACATAATTAGCTCCAGCGTTCGTAAAGGCGACATAGCCGCTCGTTTGGGAGGAGAGGAGTTCGCGGTAGTTCTTCCTGAAACGAATATACACTCGGCCATTGACGTGGCTACAAGAATAAAGCGGGAGGCAGAAGGCTCTATTGTAGGTAATGGAGTCAGGTTCACCGTCAGCATAGGTGTATCCGATTACGACAAGATGGAGGAGGGTATAAGTGAAACACTCCGCAGGGCAGACGTGGCTCTATACCGGGCAAAGAGAAACGGCAGAAATAGGATTGAGATAAACTCTTCCGAAAGCACACTGAACGACTTTCTCAAGCAATAGGAATAAAGTCTCGGCACTCTTCCATCATAGACCAGCGATAAAATAATACACAATCGTGCTTCGCAGATATATAGTCCTGCCTGTTATTATAGGTTTGCTCTCCGGACTTTTTGCCGTCCTTTTCGTTTACGCTTTAGATTTTATAACTCAGCACGTTTTAGAGGAAATTGTAGGCTACTTCCAACCTATTCCGGCCGGTGAAGGTAAAAGGCCGAATTTTACCGAGTATCCAGAGAGAGCTTTCCTGCTACCGCTTGTTGTGGCCGTAGGCGGTTTAATCTCCGGTTTACTGACATATTACCTGTCTCCTGAATCGGCAGGGGTAGGAACCGATGCGGCCATAAAGGCTTACCATAATTCCGAAAAGTTGTCTCTCAAGTCTTCCCTTGTAAAGCTCATAACTTCAGCAATAACCATAGGAACGGGAGGAACCTCTGGTAGGGAGGGTCCAATCGCACTCATCGGTGCAGGTATAGGCTCAAGCGTCGCCGGCCTGTTTAGGCTAAGTCCGAAGGACAGAAGAATTGCGATTGCCGTCGGACTCGGTGCGGGGATAGCGGCCATATTTAAGGCTCCGTTGGCGGGAGCCATAATCAGCGCCGAGGTCTTCTTCAAAAAGGACTTTGAGATAGAGGCTATGATACCGAGCTTTATAGCTTCGGTGGTCTCTTACAGCGTCTTTGGTCTCGTATTCGGCTTTCAACCTATTTTTGAGACTGAAATCCCCCCTATGCTTAACGTTCAGATTCCCAACCTCGTGGCTTATGTAGGCCTCGGTGTAGTATGCGCTCTCGTAGTTAGGTTCTACGTGTGGCTGTTTTTCAGAATCAAGGAAAGCTTTGATAACCTAAGGTTTCCGACTTACATAAAACCGGCTTTAGGCGGATTCTTTGCGGGACTCGTGGGCATGGCAACGCCTGTAGCGATAGGCAACGGCTACGGCTGGCTCCAGCTGATTATGGATGGAAAGGAGTCAAGCTTGGCCTTCGTTATCTTGGGTATATTCGGAGTCATACTGGGTATGTCCTTCACCATAGGCTCAGGTGGCTCTGGGGGAGTTTTTGGACCTTCGGTCATAATAGGTGGACTCGTTGGTGCTGCTTACAGCATGAGCTTGAGTGAGTTTTATTCTTTCAAGTTCCACGTTCCTTCTTTCATGATAGTGGGAATGGTATCCCTCTTTGCAGGTGCCGCTAAGGCACCTTTATCAACCTTAATACTCATAGCGGAGATGACAAAAGGCTACGAGCTACTGGTTCCCGCTATGATTTCGGTATTCACTGCCTATTTCCTCAGCGGTAAGAGGAGCATCTTTCCCAGCCAGGTGGACACGAGGCTTGACTCTCCCGCGCACAGGGAAGATTGGGGAATACTGGCCTTAGAGAGGATAAAGGTAAGGGAGGTAATGAAAACACCTATTACCGTAGCTCCGTCGGACAGCGTTCAAAGAGCTTACGAGATAATTAAATCAAGGCTTATCGGTGGGCTTCCAGTGGTCAAGGAAGGAAGGCTGGTGGGCATCATAACCAAGAGCGACATAATGTCAGTTTCTCCTCCTGAGAGACAAACCCTTAAGGTGGAAGACATCATGAGCGAAAGGGTGTTGACCGTAAACCCGGATTCCACCTTAGCTCAAGCTTTTGAGGTTATGCTTAGCAGAGGTATCGGTAGGCTTCCCGTTGTAGAGGAAAACAAGCTCGTAGGCATAGTAGCAAGAGCGGATATAGGGAGGATTATCAGAAGAGTTGGTTAAAACCCCCTGGCGGCGACCTAGGTTTCCGTGCCGCAGCCGGCACAGTATCATCGGCGCAGGAGGGCTTAACTGCCGGGTTCGGAATGGGAAGACCGGGTGTAGCCCCTCCGCTATGGCCACCAGGGGAAACAACTGGATAGGTAGGAAGCTCCCTTTTGGAGTAGGTATGCAAGCCAATCGGGCAATTAGTACCGCTTGGCTACACCCGTTGCCGAGCTTACACCTGCGGCCTATCTAGGTGGTAGTCTCCCACCACCCTGATGGGGAATCCTTATCTTGGGGCGGGCTTCGCGCTTAGATGCTTTCAGCGCTTATCCCGTAGCAGGATGGCTACCCGGCGCTGCCTCTGGAGAAACAACCGGTACACCAGAGCCTGCCTCGTCTCGGTCCTCTCGTACTAAAGACGAACCCCCTCAAGATTCCTGCGCCCGTGGCGGATAGGGACCGAACTGTCTCACGACGTTCTGAACCCAGCTCGCGTCCCCCTTTAATGGGCGAACAGCCCAACCCTTGGGACCTGCTTCAGCCCCAGGATGGGGGGAGCCGACATCGAGGTACCAAACCTCCCCGTCGATGTGGGCTCTCGGGGGAGATTAGCCTGTTATCCCCGGAGTAGCTTTTATCCGCTGATCACATGCCCTTCCACGCGGAGCATGTGGGTCACTAGGCCCGGCTTTCGCCTCTGCTCGGCTCGTCAGCCTCGCAGTCAGGCACCCTTATGCCTTTGCACTCTACGGCGGATTTCCGACCCGCCTGAGGGTACCTTTGGGCGCCTCCGCTACCTTTTAGGAGGCAGCCGCCCCAGCTAAACTGCCCACCTGACACGGTCCCCGTGGAGGATAACTCCACCGGGTTAGAACCTCAGCCTGTCCAGGGTGGTATCTCACCGGCGGCTCCATCCCCGCCGAAGCGGGGACTTCTCAGCCTCCCACCTATCCTGCGCAGGACAGACCGAAGTCCAGTGTCAGGCTACAGTAAAGCTTCACAGGGTCTTTCCGTCCAGCCACGGGTAGCCGGCATCTTGACCGGCATTACAATTTCGGCGGGACTCCCCTCGAGACAGCGCGGCACTCGTTGGGCCGTTCATGCAGGTCGGAACTTACCCGACAAGGAATTTCGCTACCTTAGGACCGTCATAGTTACGGCCGGCGTTTACCCGGGCTTCGACCTCCAGCTTGCACCGGAGGCTTTCACCTTCGGGCACTGGCCAGGCTTCAGACCACATACGTCCCCTTTCGGGTTTGCGTAGTCCTGTGTTTTTGGTAAACAGTCGGCACCGCCTGGTCTCTGCGACCCACAGGAGCTTCGTCCGCGAGGGACTACACTCCCATGGGCACCCCTTCTTCCGAAGGTACGGGGTCAATTTGCCGAGTTCCTTGAGGAGAGTTCCCCCGACGCCTTAGGCTCCTAACCCAGCCCACCTGTGTCGGTTTGGGGTACGGGCAGCGGTGCTTCAAAGCCAGCGCCATTGTTTCTTGGCAGTGTGGCGTCAGCCGAGTTGCCGCATCGGCTCTCGGGGTTAGCAAAGGAGCGGATTTGCCTACTCCTTTCCCCTACTACCTTACACCCGCATTCCATAGCGGGCTCGGCTTAGCCTCCTGCGTCATGACGAAGGCTCCACACCGCTGGCGCGGGAATATTGACCCGCTTCCCATCGGCTACGCCTCATCGGCCTCACCTTAGGGTCCCGGCTAACCGGCGGCTGATTTCCATTGCCGCCGAACCCTTGGGCTTCCGGCGGACAGGTTTCTCACCTGTCTTAGCTCCTACTCATGCCAGGATTCTCACTTCCCTGCAGTCCACTCCGCCTCACGGCTTGAGCTTCAACCCGCAGGGAACGCTCCCCTACCACTCAGGCAAAGCCTGAGTCCGCGGCTTCGGTACCGAGCTTAAGCCCCGCTAAATTTTCGGCGCCCTCTTCCTCGACCGGTCAGCTGTTACGCACTGTTTAAAGGATGGCTGCCTCTAAGCCAACCTCCCGGCTGTCTTAGGAAAAGGACTTCCTTTACCACTTAGCTCGGATTTAGGGACCTTAGCCGGCGGTCTGGGCTGTTTCCCTTTTGTCCCAGGAGCTTATCCCCCCAGGACTCACTGCCAGCCAACCTATCCCGGCATTCGGAGTTTGGCAGGGTTCGGTACCCCTCTCAGGGCCCTAGCCCAACCAGTGGCTCTACCTCCGGGAAGGTAAGGCTGACGCTGCACGTCGATGCATTTCGGGGAGAACGAGCTATCACGGAGCGCGATTGGCTTTTCACCGCTACCCTCACCTCACGGGACGGTTTTGCAGCACCGAACCCTTAGGGCCTCCAGACGGTTTTACCCGTCCTTCACCCAGGGCAAGGGTAGATCGCTCCGCTTCGCGTCTGCCCCCAGCGACTTTAGACGCCCTATTCGGACTCGCTTTCGCTACGGCTCCACCTGACGGCTTAGCCCTGCCGCTGAGGACAACTCCCTGGCTCATTCTGCAAAAGGCACGCAGTCGGGGACAAAAGACCCCTTCCACTGGCTTGTAGACTCGGGGTTTCAGGTTCTATTTCACTCCCCTTACCGGGGTTCTTTTCACCGTTCCCTCACGGTACTGATGCGCTATCGGTCAGCCGGTAGTACTTAGCCTTGGAGGGTGGTCCCCCCAGATTCCCACAACCTTTCACGGGGGCCGTGGTACTCGGGAGTGTATCCCAGGGAGGCTCCAGACCTTTCGCCTACGGGGCTTTCACCCTCTATGGCGCTGCGTTCCAGCAGACTTCGGCTAAGTCGGAGCTTTATAACTCCCCGAGGAGTTGGCGGACTCCTCTGGATACATCCCACGACCCCGGTATGGCTAAGGCCGCCACCATGGCACCATACCGGTTTAGGCTCTTCCCCGTTCGCTCGCCGCTACTTGGGGAGTCTCGGTTGATTTCCTTTCCTCCCGCTACTAAAAGGTTTTGCTTCGCGGAGTGTAGCCTCCCGCAAGAGAGCGGGATGACAGGCCTTAAAGCCTGTCGGGTTTCCCCATTGGGGCATCCGGGCCTCAAAGGCTCGTTGCGCCTCCACCCGGCTTATCGCAGCTTAGCACGCCCTTCATCGCCTCCGGCTGCCGAGGCATCCACCCCGAGCCTTTACTAACTTGCATACCTACCCGTAGGGAGTTCCTACCTATTCAGTTGCCAAGGATTTGGAGATGGCGGGACTTGAACCCGCGACCTCCTGCTTGCAAAGCAGGCGCTCTCCCAGCTGAGCTACATCCCCTCGGAAGTTGTCCCTGATAATGGGCCTCGGTGGACTTGAACCACCGACCTTGCCCTTATCAGGGGCACGCTCTAACCAGCTGAGCTAGAGGCCCTGCTCTGCAAGCGTCAACTCAGTAGGGGATAGGAGCCTCCATCAATTTAGCTTTCCGTTTAAAGGAGGTGATCCAGCCGCAGGTTCCCCTACGGCTACCTTGTTACGACTTCGCCCCAGTTGCCGGCCCGGTCATCGGCCTCTGCCTCCCCAAAAGGGGTTAGCTCGAGGACTTCCGACCGAACCGACTTCCGTGGCGTGACGGGCGGTGTGTGCAAGGCCCGAGAACGTATTCACGGGGACTTAGCTGATACCCCGTTACTACCGATTCCGGCTTCATGAGGGCGAGTTGCAGCCCTCAATTCGCACCATGACCGGGTTTAGAGGGATTGGCTCACCCTTTCGAGCTCGCTACCCATTGTCCCGGCCACTGTAGCGCCTGTGTAGCCCCGGGCATAAAGGGCATACTGACCTGACGTCATCCCCACCTTCCTCCGGCTTATCGCCGGCAGTCCCCTTAGAGTGCTTCCCCGAGGGGATAGCAACTAAGGGCAGGGGTTGCGCTCGTTGCGGGACTTAACCCAACATCTCACGACACGAGCTGACGACGGCCATGCACCACCTGTGGTAGGGTTCACTCCAAAAGGAGTGAAAGGCTCCGCTTTCGCAGAGCGGCCCTACCATGTCAAGCCCGGGTAAGGTTATTCGGTTAGCATCGAATTGAACCAGACGCTCCACCGGTTGTGCGGGCCCCCGCCAATTCCTTTGAGTTTCAGGCTTGCGCCCGTACTCCCCAGGCGGGGCGCTTAACGCGTTAGCTGCGAGCCTGCCGGGTGACAAGCCCTAGCGCCCATGGTTTACGGCTGGGACTACCCGGGTATCTAATCCGGTTTGCTCCCCCAGCTTTCGTCCCTGACCGTCAGGACAGCTCCAGCAGGCTGGCTTCCCCTTCGGTGTTCCTCCCGATATCTACGCATTTCACCGCTACACCGGGAATTCCGCCTACCCGAGCGTGCCTCAAGTCCCGCAGTTCAGGATGCCATTCCACGGTTGAGCCGTGGGCTTTGACAACCCGCTTACGGGACCGGCTGCGGACGCTTTACGCCCAGTGACTCTGCGCAACGCTTGGGACCCACGTATTACCGCGGCTGCTGGCACGTGGTTAGCCGTCCCTTCCTTAGGAGGCGGGTCAAGTGCGAGCGGGTATTAGCCACTGCACTCCTCCTGCCTCCCTACAGAGGTTTACACCCCGAGGGGCTTCGTCCCTCACACGGCGTTGCAGGGTCAGGCTTTCGCCCATTGCCCATGATTCCCCACTGCTGCCCCCCGTAGGGGTGCGGGCCGTGTCTCAGTCCCGCTGTGGCTGGTCGTCCTCTCAGACCAGCTACCCGTCAGAGGCTTGGTGAGCCGTTACCTCACCAACGACCTGATGGGACGCGGGCCCATCGCTCAGGCGGGAGCGTGCGAAGCAGAGGCCCCCTTTCACGCTGCATCTTAGTGATGCAGCGCGGTATAGGGTATTAGCTCCGGTTTCCCGGAGTTATCCCCTACCTGAGGGTAGGTTACCCACGCGTTACTCACCCGTTTGCCGGTCGCCGGCAGTCCCGAAGGACTCCGCTGCCCCGCGACTTGCATGTGTTAGGCACGCCGTAAGCGTTCGCGCTGAGCCAGGATCAAACTCTTCAAGGAAACTCTTAGGCGACAAGCCTATTGGAGGCTCCTAATCCCCTATTCAGCTGACAAGGTTCTGGAGGCTCCTACGTCCTCCTTATTGCGAACTTCTAATATACCACTTCCCTCCCTTTTTTGCAACCCTTTTTTTTAAGCTAAAAGCGGAGGTATCTTACTTAAAGAACTCCACAGTTCTGTAGAGCTTGTCGGATACCGTTTTCATCTCTTCCGCAACCCTGGCAAGCTCTTCTGCCATAGCCTCTATCTGCTGGCTCGCGTTGGTCACGAAGCTAAGCTTCTCCGATATCTCCTCTATTCCCCTTAGATGCCCCTCAACCTCGTTAGATACCGTATCCGCGGTAGTGCTCGTGTGCTCAGATTCCTTGAGTATCCTTGAGAAGTTCTCTCCTATAACCTCGGAGGTTTTCCTCATCTCCCCGAAGCTCTCTCTGACCTTACCCATGTTGACGTTGACCTGTTCAAAGGCTCCGAGAATCGCTTTGGTAATCTTCTCTATGCTTTCAAGCTCCTCGTTGGTTTTGGTGGCGAGCTTACCCACCTCCTCCGCCACAACGGCAAAACCTCTGCCGGCCTCCCCGGCTCTGGCTGCCTCTATGGCCGCGTTGAGGGACAGGAGGTTCGTTCTCTCGGCTATCTCTCTGACCGTGTCAGCTATACGGTTTATTTTTGCCACGTTCTCGGACAGACCCGAGAAGGTCTTTAGCACCTCTTCAACGGTTGAGGAAAACCTTTCCATTGAGATAGATATGGACTTTGAGCTTTCCGCACCGGCCTGTGCAGCCTGAAGGGACTCACGCGCAAAGGCGCTCATCTGCTTCATTCTTTCCGATATGTTCCTCAGCGCTTGAGAGAACTCCTTAACGAGTTCCGATACCTCGGACAGGTTGGCCACCTGATGATTAACGGACTGGGACAGCTCCGCCGAACCGGAAGAAAGAGAGGAGGCCACCTCCTCTACGCTCTTTGAGTGCTTTACGATTTCTGATACCACATTGTTGAGCTTATCAACGAGAGCGTTCCAAGAGGCCGCTACCTGCCCTATCTCGTCCTTCGTATCTATACCAACCCCTGATAGCTTGCCCTCTTTAGACTTTGACATTTCCTCAACTATCATTCCTATCTCTTTTGAAATAGACCTTAGCGTATAAAAGGCTATATAGAAAACTACAAGGGACACTAAGGCAACAGCACCCAGAATAATCACTATCTCCGTAATTACCGACTTTTTCTTGGCCACCAGAAACAGAGCGCCTATCACCTCTTTGCTTTCCGAGGAGGTATCCATTATAGGCACACCTACTATAAGGTTCTCTCCCTCAACCGATACCTCCTTCTGACCGCCGAGGACTCTTTTCACGACCTGTGAGTCTATACTCAGCTTAAAATCCTTCTCCCATTTAAGCTCGGTGAAGACTTTTCCGTCTTTTGTAAACACCACCACGTACCTTGTTCCCTCCACGTTCCGTAGCGTATCTTTGAGGTAGGCCTGAGCACCCTCTTGAGACTCAAAAGCTATGGAGGGAGCCAAGCCCGAGGTAAGGGAATAAAGGAGGTTAAGTACGGCCTTTTCTTGGAACTCATTTATGTTTTGGAACAGAATGATAACCGGCACTATCACCGGTGCAATGACGGCCAAGACTAAGGTTGCACCCAGCTTCTGTGATATCTTCATTACTTTTTAACGTGAGGGAGAAAGAGGCCGTCCCAGTCCTTCTTTCCTTTGTAGTGGCAGTTGGCGCAATCCTTGGCGGCGTTTTTAACTATCCTCTTCTTGGCAGGCAGTAGAAAACCTTCCCACTTCCACCCACCTTCGTCCTTGGGGTCCCCGGTCTTTTGCATCACAAGCACGACCCTCGGTGTCTTCCCCTTGTCTTTGAAATTCACGAACACTACGGTGGAACCCTTCGGAAATGCGGGGGGAGTCTTCCCCTTCTTTAGGTCAGCCACGTACTTGGTGAAGTGAGCGTATGCGGTTTCGTCCATATAGGTTTCGTGATAGCCCGGAACTATGCCGTACAGCGGATTGCCCGGCATGATGGCTCCCTTCTCCACCTTGTTCATACCGCTCCAGTTTTCAGGAAACTCAAGGTCTCCGGCTACTGCTACTCCGGCAATCAGGAGTCCTTTGATGAGAAGTCCCCTCATTTAATCTTACCTCCCAACTTTCCACCTTAACGGTTAGAGCCTTTAACGCCCTCTCCGCAAGCTTAGACATGCCACCCGTCAAGCGGGTGAACCCTAAAAATACTTTGTTCTTCTATATATATTCTATTCCTTTACGTTTATTTATGCAACAAAAAACTGCCATTAAACCCTTGATAATTGACTCCCAAAGGTTTTGAGATTTTTAATTCTTTACAAAATGCGCATTAACTTATGGAATTTAATCCCATAGAGCAAAAATTAGAGCCACAAACATTGTCATTTAATATTTGCTCGCATATATATCTGTATAAATTTTCGCATATAAGCATTTTACAATCTATTTATAAACTTAAGAACTCCGGAAATTACTAAGAAATAAATGATTCTTTATAAAGTATTTTTCACGCTTGCATAACGGCGTCCGATATACGATAATGTCGCCTCATGGTAGAGAACGAGATTCTTCTCAAGAGCTTAAGGGGAGAAAAGATAGAGAGGTTTCCCGTCTGGCTCATGCGCCAGGCCGGTAGATACATGAGCGAATACAGGCGGCTCAGAGCCAAAGCCGGGGACTTTCTGGACTTTTGCAAGAACGTAGAGCTTGCGGTGGAAGCCTCCCTTCTGCCCCTGAAACTGCTTGATGTGGACGCGATAATAATCTTCTCCGATATACTGGTGCCCTTGGAGGCCATAGGCGTAAAGGTTAGATTCCTTGAAGGAGAGGGTCCCAAGCTGGACTGGGACGGGGAGCTCGGCTCCCTGAAGGATTACGACCCCGAGGAAAACGGATACGTTTACGAGATAATACGGCAGGTAAAGAAGGCCCAAAGCAAGGTACCGGTTATAGGCTTTGCGGGTGCACCCTTTACGCTTTCCTCCTACATGATAGAGGGTGCATCAAGCCGTGAGTTTAGAAGAACCAAGCTCTTTATGTGGGAAAGGGAGCGCCACTTCTTTAACTTAATGGAAACTTTGACGGAGGTGATATTTGAGTACCTCTCCCATCAGATAGAGGCCGGCGCGGACGTGGTTCAAATTTTTGACAGCTGGACTAACTACCTGAGCTACGGAGACTACGAGTATTACGTCTATCCCTTCATTGACGAGCTTATAAATAGACTCAAGAGCAACTACGACACCCCGGTGATTTACTTCTTTAAAGGTTCCTCTTCCTTCTTTGATCTTGCGGCTTCAACCTCCGCGGACGCGCTCTCGGTGGACTGGTCTGTGGAGCTATCTCAGGCCTGTCTGAGAACCGATAAGGCTCTGCAGGGAAACCTTGAGCCTTCCGTCCTTTATGCAGCCGAGGAGGTGATAAGGCACAAAACCTTGCAGCTTCTCAGGAGTGTGCCCAGAAGCAGTAGATATGTGTTCAACCTGGGCCACGGCCTCGCACCCGATATGGAGTTTGATAAGGTAAAACTATTGGTGGACACGGTAAAGAGCTTTAAGTTATAAATTTAAAGAGCTATGGAGCTTCTTGAGACGTGGCACAGAAGCTTAAGAAAGACCAAGAGCGATAGGACCACCGAGAGCTACCTCAGACATGTAAGGAGCTTCGTACGGGATTTGGAGCTTGAAAGGGACGAGGACATTCTTAACTTAAGTGCAGGTCAGATATTCAGATACGTGGACAACTCGGAGCTGAGCCCTTCCTCTCTTCTCGCCAATCTGTCTGCCCTCAAGCACTTCTTTAAGTTTCTCCTAAGGAGGGATTACATACCCAGAGAAAAGTTTACAGACCTTGAACAGGCTATAGAGGAGCTACGTGAGGAGCTCAACTCAAAAAAGACCCCCAGATACCCCCGTGCCCTGAGCAAGGAGGAGGTGGACAGAATCCTTGAGGCGGTCAAGGGAAAGAGATACGAAAAGATATACTCCCTCTTTCTGCACAGCGGCATAAGACTGGGAGAGTTTGAGAAGCTGGGAAGGAAGAACTTTTACCTTGACAAGAGCGGGATACTCTGGATAAAGCTGGAACCCCACATGACCAAGAGAAATAAAGGCAGATTGGCTCCTGTGCTGGGTTTTAGCAAGGAGGACACCTACAGAATAACCGAGAGAATGGTCAGGTGGATAGAGGATTACGAGTCCAACTTCAAGGCCCGCAGGGGAGTGCTCCAGGTTTACACCGATAGACTCTCCAAAAGGTTAGGTATAAGCTTCAGCGTTCACAGCTTCAGGCACACTTACATAACCAACCTCGTAAACAGCGGCTTCCCCGTAGAGGTGGTCAAGGAGTTTGCCGGCCACTCCAACATAAAGACCACCATAGAGACCTACTACAAGTTCAGCCAAAGGAGAGCCGAGGAGCTGGTCAGAGGGTTCCTGCAGGGTTCATGATAAGCTTCTACGTCCTGACTATATTTCCCAAAATAATTGAGTGCTACACCCAGTTTGGGATAGTCAGGCAGGCCATAAAGAAAGGCCACGTTGAGGTAAAGAGCCTTGACCTGAGAGAATTCGCTCACAAGAGACAGGTTGACGACGCCGCCTACGGCGGCGTTCCTGGAATGGTTCTAAAACCCGAGCCAATTCTGAAGGCCTTGGAGTATGTATCGCAGGAAGGCAGGCCCTTCGTAGTTCTAACCGAGCCTTGGGGAAGGAGATTAAATCAAGAGCTCATAAGGGAGCTGTCGCAGTGCAGGAGGATAGCGATAATCTGCGGCAGGTACGAGGGGGTTGACGAGAGGGTAAAGTCGGAGGTTGATATGGAGATATCCCTTGGGGATTTCGTGCTTTCCGGAGGGGAGCTGGTAGCCCTCTCCTTAATAGACGGCATATCAAGGCTCGTTCCCGGGGTTTTAAGTGAGCCAAAGAGCGTGGAGGAGGATTCCTTCCAGAACAGATGGCTGGGATATCCGGTCTATACCCGCCCGCGCACCTACAGGGGTATGTCCGTTCCCCCGGAGCTAACCTCGGGAAACCACAGGCTTATAGAGCTTTGGACTATGTGGCACAGGATAAAGAACACCTACGAGAGACGTCCAGACCTCGTACCCCGGGAGCTTACACCCCTTGAAGAGAGCGTTCTGCGCGCCCTCAAGGTAGGCATGGAGTTCAATGAGTGGCTAAAAGGTGAAGGCAGGAGGTTCCTTAAGTCCCCTCCGGCTTGATATCGGATTGGAAATCCTTAATATATATAGAGCTATGGAAAAGAGAGAGCTTAAGGTTCAAGGAATGACCTGCCAGCACTGCGTGAATACAGTCCGGAGAGCTTTATCCTCCATTGAAGGTGTGGTGAGCGTTAACGTTGACCTGCCCACTGGCAGAGTGGAGGTGGAGCTGGAGAAGGACGTTCCGCAGGAAAAGCTAACGGCGGCAATTGAGGAGTGGGGATACAAGGTAGTGGAAGGCTAAAGTCGGCACCACCATGAAAGCCCAGAACGTAGTAGAGCT
This sequence comes from Aquificaceae bacterium, assembly GCA_027014155.1. Taxonomy (GTDB): domain Bacteria; phylum Aquificota; class Aquificia; order Aquificales; family Aquificaceae; genus WFYI01. The sequence goes on along the minus strand of JALWEG010000003.1, from coordinate 14,157 downwards.
AAAGGGAAAGGTAGAGGAGCTGAAGAAGCGTTTTGAGGAGATAAGGGAGGTTCTGAACCTGCCCTCCCTTAAGGAAGAGCTGCGGAAGTTGGACGAGACGATGTCCTCGCCCGAGTTCTGGAACTCTCAGGATAAGAACAGGGAGCTTATTCAGAGGAGAAAGTGGCTTGAAGAGACCTTAGAGAGCTTTGAGACCATAGAGGCTTCCCTCAAGGACGCTCAAGAGCTGATTGAGCTGTCCCAGGACGAGCCGGACATGCTCTCCATGGTTGCGGAGGAGATAGAGTCTATAGAGCGCAAGCTGGGAGAACTGGAGATAAAGACCTACCTCTCGGGGGAGATGGACTCCAAGAACGCCTTCCTCACGGTGCAGGCGGGAACCGGCGGCACGGAGGCTTGCGATTGGGCCCAGATGCTCTTGAGGATGTATAAAAGATGGGCCGAGGACAAGGGATACGAGGTGGAGATGGTTGACATAACACCCGACGATGTGGCCGGCATAAAGAGCGCCACGGTGCTGATTAAAGGCCCCTACGCCTACGGCTACCTCAAAGGCGAGAACGGAGTCCACAGACTTGTAAGAATATCGCCCTTTGATTCCAATGCCAGAAGGCACACCTCCTTCGCCGCTGTCTCCGTGGTACCCCAGATAGACGAGGACATAAACATAGAAATCAGAGATGAGGACCTGAAGCTGGAAACCTTTAGAGCTTCCGGAGCGGGAGGCCAATACGTGAACAAGACGGACACCGCGGTTAGGATTACCCACATTCCCACCGGCATAGTGGTCTCCTGCCAGCAGGAGCGTTCTCAGTTCCAGAACAGGAGAAAGGCTTTGGAACTCCTGAAGGCCAAACTATACCAGCTTGAACAGCAGAAGTTGGAGGAAAAGCGTAAAGAGTATGAGGGGGATAAAAAGGATATAGGTTGGGGACACCAGATACGCTCTTACGTGTTCCACCCCTACAAGATGATAAAAGACCTCAGAACGGGATACGAGACGGGAAACGTGGACGCCGTAATGGACGGTGATATAGACAGCTTCATAGAGAACTACCTCAAATGGAGAGCTTCTAAGAGAAAGAACTGATGGAGCTTTATGAATACCTGCTCTCAAAAGGTTTAAAGAGGAGAAAGTCCCAAGAGGAGTTCTTCAAGTTAGTCATAGACACAATTGAGGAAGGCGGAGTAAAGCTGATAGAGGCTCCTACGGGGACGGGAAAGACCTTCGGTTATTTGATACCCATAATATCCTACGGCCAAAGGGCCGTAATCTCAACGGGAACCAAGGTGCTCCAAGACCAGCTCAAGAGGGATATAGAGTTCCTGGCGGGCCACTACAGGCTGATAACCGGCAGAGAGGTAAACTACGCGGTGCTCAAAGGTAAGGGAAACTACCTCTGCCTTGACAGATACCACAAGGAGGACCTCAGAGAGGAAGAAAAGGGGAACATACCCGAACTCCTTGATACCGAATGGGACGGAGACCTCAATTACGCTCTCGTGGAAGACCCCTCAAGGTTCAACGTTGACGACGATTACTGCACCGCGGCTTACAGAAAGAAGTGTCCTTATCTGTCCTCCTGCTTTTACTGGAGAAAGCTCAAGCAGAAAGAGCTCAAAGCCGACATACTGATAGTGAACCACTCATTACTGGCACTCAGGGAGTTTGACAATACGCAGGACAGGCTCTTGGTGATAGACGAGGCTCACGAGCTGGACAGGTATCTGACTCTCGCCTCAAGGGGAGGTATCTCCCTGTATTCCTTAAGGGAGTTTATAGCCGGCATATCCAAGCTTTACGGCAAGACCATAGATGTAAAGCCGGAGGAGTTCTTCATAAACAACTTTGAGGAAGCTTTTAAGAAGGAGAAGAGGGAAGAGATGGTTTTGGATACCCTTGAGCCTTACGCTGAAGAGTTTGGCAACAAGGTGCTGAACCCCCTAAAGAAGCTGTTCAAAACTTGTTTAGAGGATTTTAAAAGCGAGCTGGAAGACCTTTTAGAGAGCCGGCTTATGCTATCTTACGAGCTTAAAGAGTATCTGGAAGAGACCTCTCTGGTTCCAAGGGAGCTTCTTGAGAAGAAAAACGCCTCTTACGACGAAGCCACGCGGGAAGAGAAGGAGCTTATGGAGAAGGCCAAAAAGTTGGAGTTTCTACAAGGCAGACTCCAAAGGTTTAACTACTTCTTCAGACTCATGGGGAGGCCATCTAAGGAGTGGGGCTATACGGTCAGCAGAAGCTGGAGTAGAAAGCTCCAGACCTTTAACTACAAGATGGAAGCTTTTCCTATATTTCCCAGGGATATCGTAGATACCAAAGCCTACAAAGGTGTCATTTTGACCTCTGCCACCGTTGACGCGGAGGATATACGCTTTACCACCGGTATAGAGGGAAGGTTCTACAGGCTGCCTCACACCTTCAGCTACGAAGGTGTCAGCTTCGTGATAGAGGGCACAAACCCCAAGAGGTCGGACTGGGAGAGCAAGCTGGTGGAAGCCTACGATAGGCTCAGAGGGCTGCACGAGAAAGTTATAGTCCTGATGACCAACAGGGAGCACATGGGACTTATAGAGGACTCACCCGACACCTTAAAACAGGGGAACATGGGACTCAGGGAGCTGATAGAGAGATTTCAGACTGAGCACTACAGAGTCCTGGTAGGTGTTGACAGTCTTTGGACGGGCGTGGACATTCCCGGTGAGAAGGGATTGCTAATCTCAAAGCTTCCCTTTGAACACCCAAAGGACCCGATAACCTATCACAGACTTAAATACCTTGAAGAGACGGGGGAGGACCCCTTTGAGTATCAGCGCAGAAAGGCCTTCATAAGGTTCAGACAGGGCGTAGGGAGATTGGTGCGCAGAGACGGAGATAAGGGAACTATAATCTTTTGCGACAACAGGATATGGAGGTACAGGGAGTTCGTAAATTTTGTAAAGGAGTTAGGTTTGAAGGTTTTGTATAAAAGACCGCCCGAAGGGCGGTTAGCCTTTAAAAACCGAACGTAGTAGGAACGTCCATATTTACGTCCTTGACCTCTTTAACGTCTGGGAACTTCTGCTTTATAGCTCTCTCTATTCCCGCTTTGAGAGTTAGAACCGACATACCGCATCCCGAGCAGGCTCCCACCAACCTGACCAAAACTACACCGTCGTCGGTTATGTCCACCAGCTCCACGTCTCCGCCGTCAAACCTTAACGCAGGTCTGACCTCGTCCAGAACCTTCTCAATCTCTTCTCTCGTAGGTACGGCCATCAGAAACCTCCTTTTCAACTCGTTTTTTTCTCTTCTAATTTAATACGGCCGACGGAGATTATGTATAGCCAATATCATAACCGGCGTTTCCACTTGACCGAGCTACCTCATCACCCCCAGAACCCTAAGTATAAGCTCAAGGGAGCTTTGATTGAGGAAGATTATAAGGAATATAACTATGAGCAGTAGGACGGTAAACTTTTTATCAAGGCGGTGAATTTCATCACGCAGGGAAGCCTCTACACGGTGTAGGTCTTCTCTAAGCTCTTTGACGTCCCTCTTTATATCTTGAACCTCACGGGTAAGAAATTCAACCTTCTCCTCAAGCCTCGCTATCCTCTCCTCTTCCCTTATGTCCGCCACCCTCAATCCTCCCTATAATACTCCTCCCTGTATATCTCCCTCAAATGCTCGGGTAGTTTGTCTATGGGATACTCCCCCTTGGCAATCTTGTTCAAGTGCCACCACCACTTCTCAAGAGGTTGGCTCTCGTTGTCCTGTATCTTAAAGCCGTGCCACTCGGGGGAGTTTTCTATGAAGTCAGCTAAGTTGTCAAGTAGATATTGGTCTGCAAACCTCACCGTCTCATCATCTTCCACACCGTATTCGTATATAAGCTCCCTCTGCTTTTGCAGATCAAAGGGGACGTTCTCAAATTCCAATACCATGGTTTGGTAGTCAGGTGCTAAAGCTTCTTTAGAATATGTTTTAACCGCCATAGTTTAATTATAGTTCTACCGCTTTGAGTTGCATAATCTTCATAGTTCTCATACTGCTCATCAAGCTCAAACAGAGTAATCCTCGTATCCGGCGGGTGGATAGTAGCCACGTATCTATCCATTTCAAGAGCAAGCCTGTCTCCCTGCCTGTAAACCAAAACCTCTCATCAAGCTCCGCAGGACTCCGTTTCAATCGCTTATAGCCACCTAATAAACATAACCCAGCCCGGAGACATCTGGGAGCTGGGCAAACAGTTTCAATCGCTTATAGCCACCTAATAAACCACTTATAAAAGAGTCTCCGAAGGTGCATGCTTTGGTGTTTCAATCGCTTATAGCCACCTAATAAACAAAAGAGGAAGCTAAGAGCAAAGGTAGAAAACGACAGTTTCAATCGCTTATAGCCACCTAATAAACTGTATATAACGTTGATTGATGACGATGGCTCTATAGGTTTCAATCGCTTATAGCCACCTAATAAACCTACGTTCAAGACCTTGAGGCTCTGGGAGTGAACATGTTTCAATCGCTTATAGCCACCTAATAAACCTACGTTCAAGACCTTGAGGCTCTGGGAGTGAACATGTTTCAATCGCTTATAGCCACCTAATAAACCTATACATATCAAAAACTTCCTTCTTCTTGCGCAAGGGTTTCAATCGCTTATAGCCACCTAATAAACCAACTAACCCGGAAGATGATATAAAGTGCATACAAAGTTTCAATCGCTTATAGCCACCTAATAAACGGCTCTTTTACCTCTTGCTGTATCTGTCGGCTTACCTGTTTCAATCGCTTATAGCCACCTAATAAACGGCTCTTTTACCTCTTGCTGTATCTGTCGGCTTACCTGTTTCAATCGCTTATAGCCACCTAATAAACTTTACCTCAACGAAGATTACACGATTATCAAGGTTCAGTTTCAATCGCTTATAGCCACCTAATAAACGTTTAACAACTAAAACACCAGCCGAGGCTCAATAGAAGTTTCAATCGCTTATAGCCACCTAATAAACTTATGAGGAAGGCACTAACACTTACGGAAGAGAAAATGTTTCAATCGCTTATAGCCACCTAATAAACCAGCTCTTAAAAATCTTATTCAATTGCCAAGGAAGTCCGCAATCCCGTAAGATTACACATAAATTTTATGCTTTTGACTTAAGCCTGTCAAGTTGAGTTTGTTTCCTGTCCACCTTCAATCCTGTAAAAATCCCGAGGGATAGACAAAGCGTTGGGAGATCTAAACTATGAAGTCCTCATGAGAGGGTTTATCTACACCTATGCTTTCGCGCTGGTAATAGTGCTTGGTTCGGAATTTGTAGATGATTACAGAATCGTAGTTTTCATCAAGGATTGACCTTAGCTCGTCTTTCAGTATCCTGAGTTTAGCCTCGCTTATCTCTCCCTCAAATACCGAGTTCTGAACGTGGGTCAGATACCTTCTACATATTTTAAGAGCCTTGCCGACTCTCTCTTCTTTGACATCATAGACCAGTATCACAAACATCACCACTCTCCGAGGAAAGGTGTATAAACCCCCTCTTCCATGAAGTGTTTGTAAAGCTTGTAGCATTCAACTCTTATGAGCTTTCTATAAGAAACCTTTCCAAGGTTTTTATGTTTTATGGTCGTCTTTAGCTTATCTTCGTATTCCTTGACAAATATTGCTCTGCCTTTTTCGTTTAAGTATGAAAAGCCGACCTCTTCCTCAAAGTGCTTGAGCTGTACCTGGCCTTTTTTAAGGAGAGAAAAGATAACTCTGTCCACTATCACAGGTTTGAAAACCTCCGCTATGTCAAGGTTCAAGGTAAAGCTTCTCTGATTGGTCTCGTGCAGATATCCTATGCGGGGGTCAAGATGGGTTCTGTAAATCTCGCTCAGAGCGGTGGTATAGAGAAGGGAATTTCCAAAGCTTATCAGTGCGTTGAGTGGGTTTTCCGGTGGTCTTTTGGTTCTTCGCTCAAAGCTGAACTCGGGGAGCTGGATTATTAGGTCAAAGGAGCTGTAATAGGTTTTTCTTATCTCGCCTTCTATCTGCATAAGCTCCGGAATTGAAAAGACCTCGGAAACTCCCTTTACGGTTTCCTCAATCCTCTCAATGGAGTCTTTCAGGTTTTTACCTCTTCTTTTGTAATACTGGAGATTCTTGAGCATGTTGTTTACCGCACCGACCACGAAGCTCTTTGCAAGATAGATACGACTTTCCTCGTCAAGGTAGTGCTGTGCCTGTTTCAGGATTATGTATCCTGAGTTTAAAGCCTCGCGCGGGTAAAAGCTTCCTATGTAGTATCCATAGTGGTTGAAGAAGTGAACTGGTATCTGGTTTTTGGTGAGAAACTCAAGTGCTCTCTTGTTTACGTCAAGCTCACCAAAGACCTTAATTTCGGAGACCGAGTTGACAGGTATTACTCTCCTTCCCTCCTCCGTTTCCAAGGCTAAGGTGTTCTCTCTCCTTTCAAGCCTGCCGTTGGAAAAGATATACAGAGGTTTCCTCATGCCCAGCACATACTTCTATAGGCGCACTTTTTACAATAAGGAATCTTCACCGCCGAAGGCGGTCTTTCCATTTCTAAAATATCCTCAATATTCTTTACGGTTTCCTCAAGCTCCCTTTCAAGCTCCGGTGTGAGTGAAACTTTAATCCGCTTTCTCTCCTCGGGGATAAGGAGCAACCCTTCCATGTCCACTCCCTTCTCCTTCTTCATGTAATAGAGGTAAAAGGCTACCTGCATCTTAGCACTCTCAAGGTATCGGGAGCTTTTCTTTATCTCTCCTATTACTCTCTTTCCCGGGAGTATGTCTATCTTTATGGTGTTGTCTATGCTCAGCTCCTTCTTCCTGCGCTGGTAGAAAATCTCGTGTATGTGCCTTCCCAAGGCTATGTAATCGTTTTCCTGCTCGGGTTCTATTCCGTGTCCTATAAGCCAGACCTCCCTTTTGCAGATGTAGTAGTACCAGATGAGGGTTCCACCTACGCTGATGCTCTTTTCAGAGTCCAATAAAGCTCCCTCCTGTGCTTATAAATCCCGTTTCCGGGTTGTAGTATCTCTCAAGTTCTTCCGTATTGACAAGGAACATATTTAGGTCGCTGTCTAAGAGAGGTTGGTTGTCTCTAACGTTGACGGACACGACGAACTTATAGAAATCAGGTTTAAGTTTTTCAAACTCTTCCTTGGCTTGAAATACGTTTAATTTTTTAGCCCTTAAATCCTTCAGTACTGCCTTAGCTCTTTCCCAAACCTCCACCGCTTCCTTGTTGAGCTGGATAAAGACGTCTCTTTTGTAAGGTTGGTCGTCTATGAGTCTAAAGTTCCTTATAGACACGTCCTGCCCTGTAAATCTGAAGCACTTGACCGCCTCAAGGATTTCTTCCGACTTATCCCTGCTCATACCTTCCCACACTTTCTTGAAGTAATCCTCTATCAAATAGGTAAAATCTCTTTCTGATAAGCTGTCTATACCTTCCAGCAGTGTTTGGGTTATGCGAAGGAGAACCGCATCGTAAACTCCCTTTGTAAAAGGCTGCCCTTTCTCATCAACGAGCCTAACAATCCTGAACTCTCCCCTTCCCCTTGCCATGTTTCTGTTGCACCTTCCCGCAGACTGGTTAAGGGAATCAAGGGGTGCAAAATCCCTGTAAACTATGTCAAAGTCAATGTCCACACCTGCCTCAACAAGTTGAGTGCTCACTACCACTCTGTAATGTCCCCTTTTAATCCTGCCTATCCGTTCCTTCCTCTCATAGGGAACCACCGAGGTGGAGAGATAGCATATATCTTCCTCCAGCCTCTCTTTCAGCTTTTCATAAAGTTCCTTTGAAGAAGCTATGGTGTTAGCTATAAAAAGGTATGTCTTGTCTTTCCTAAACTCTATGCCGTCTAAAAACTCATCTATCGTCTTCTCCTCAAGGTCAAAGTGTGCGGTGATTCTATCAAGGTCTTTAAGATACCTCTCCTTTGACGCAAGCTCTACGCACTCTTCTACAAGGTATGGTTGTGTTGCGGTCATGAGTATAAAGAAGGTGCCGAGGCTTTGGGAAACTTCTTTTATCATCTCCCTCAATAAATACCAGTATTTAGTGGGAAGGGACTGGACTTCGTCCAGTATCACTATTGAGTTAGCGAGCTTGTTAAACCTCCTTGAGGCGGAATTTCTGCAGGAGATAAGCGTTTCAAAGAACTGAACGAACGTGGTTATCACCACCTCGGAATTCCACCCTTCCGTAAGAACTCTTGAGACGGAAAACTCAAACTCGCCAAAGTCTCCCACCTGCGATAGGTGATGGTGCTTTAAAAGGAGTCTTCCGCTAACTTCCTTGAACTCTTCTTTAAGAACCTCCTCAAGCACCTCTGCGTTCTGGTCTATGATACTAAGAAATGGCAGGGAGTAGATTATCCTTGGGACTGTCCCCCTTTCCTTTGTTATCGCTTCCCTGAGCTTCAGAGCAAAGGCAAAGCCCGTTAATGTCTTACCCGTGCCGGTTGGAAGGGTTATAGAGTAAAGCCTTTTAGAGGTATCTATCTCACGCCCCAAAACCTCTCTGAAGGCTTCTTCCCTCAATCTGTTGATAGGTGAATCCTCTTTTAGATTTTTTTCTTTAAACGAAACCACCGCCTTCGGCGGTATCTTTTCTACCCTCTCCGGTTTGAAAGGTTTTGCTCCAGCCTCCGTTTTATCCGAATCAAGGATAAGTGAAAAGATGTACTGGAATTTCACAAAATCCTTTATTTCTGTTTTGCACTTCTTTACATTACGCTTTAACCTTTTGATTTCTTTCAAAATGTCATGTAAGTTATCCATAAACTCTCTCTTCTTAAAGTAAATTGCATCTCTCACTGGTTTAGGTAGGTTTAGATTAGATAAAAATATGTTCGCCTTGCCCTCATCTATGCTCTCTATCTGTTTTTGAAGAAGATCAAGGTCTTCATCAATTATGGACGTTTCCTCAGTGAAAGAGTAGGGATTGGTGTGGTGTCTCTTGCAGGCTATAAAGGAAAAGAGATAAAGGTAAGGGTCATTTACAAGGTCTTTGAGAGCGTAAAAGGTATAAACTCCCGAAAGGAAGGCGTGTTCCTTGAGCCTATCTGTCTTCGGCTTGATGCCTTCCATAAGAGTTTTCATGTAATCCTGAAAGTAAGAGGTGCACTTCCCGAAGTCGTGTAGAGCCGTAGATACCGCTATCGTGGTCTTAGTCTCGTTATCCAAAAGAGGAACTTCTTCCATATAGAAGTTCATAAGCTCAAGACAGCGGTTTATATGGTCTTCTATGAAGACACTTGGGTGGGAGTATAGTTCTGACTTTGCTTGCACAGATAAACCACCTCCCCGTTTTCAAGCTCTACAAGGTCTTTAAACTTTCCGAACAGGCTTCCTCCCTCCATGTTAAAGATTACATCTTCATATCTAAGAACTTTCCTATCGGTGCACATATTGGCAGGTATGCGCTCTTTGCCTATCCTCTGCAGTCTTTCAAGGTCTATCTCCTGAACAAGCTTTGTGGGGACTATGCTGTCCGCTTTTGAGGAAACTTTAAGCTCCCTGCCTTCGTAAATACCTTCAAAGTTGAAGTCTGCGATAAGCTCTGAAAGACCTAAGGAGACCGTATAGTAGCTTCTATGTTCTTTGAGCAACCCCGCAAGCTCTTCAATAAAGTCCTCGTCCGCACTCAAATAAATCTTGTAAATCGGGTCTTTGATGAACTCGGCCTTTATCTGAGTTCTGAGAGTCTTGTTTACGTCCCCCTTCCTCCAAGGAACGAGGGTAGGGTCAAATTTCCCTGAGCTTCCCTTTGTAAAGATCAGGTTCAGTCCCATCCTGACTTTCTTAAGAGGAGCTTTTAGGGAAACTCCCACTGAAATGCCTTTCGTTTTATTAAGATACTCTTCTTTGGAAAACCCCATTATGGCACCGACTATTCCTCTTATGGTTGGCGGTGGTGGAAAGGGAAAGCTCAGAGGTGATGAGGTCGTGTAGAACTTCCTGAAGTGTGCGAAGTCTCCAAAAAGAGAGAAGGACAGAACCTTCATTTTTTCAAAGCCTCCAAGAATTCATCCACAGGAACACCTATGTCTTTCAGTATCTTTCTCAGTAAGACAGGAGAGATGTCTCTTCCCTTGTGTATTGGTACTACGGTTACGCGACCATCATCGTGCTTAAAAACCCTATGGGAGCCTTTCTGCCTTGCCTCTTTAAAACCGAGATTTTTCAGCGCTCGTACGACCTCATCGGGCTTTAAAACAGGTACTTTAGGCAATTTCAAACCTCTACTGTGTGTGTGCCTACGAATTCAGATTCCACCTGAACACCTTCCTCAAGAAGTAATTCAAGAACTTCCCTCATATTTCTCTCAAGCTCCTCTATAGTTTCACCTTGTGTGTGAGCTCCCGGTATTCCGGGAATGTATCCAATATAAAGCCCAGTCTCTGGACATCTTTCCACTACCATAGTGAACCTTCTTTCCATTCCTGACCTCCTATGGTAATAATTTAGCTATCCTCAAAATCAAGTTTCTCAACCTCCACGCATTCAAAAACGCTCTCTATACCCTCCTTCAACCTTACCCTATCGCCGAGTTTGTATCTCACTTTCTTTATTTTGTCCTTGTATTTCTCAACCTTTTCCTTCAGCTTTGTTAGGTCTATCTCTACTTCCTCTATGTCCCTTATCTCCTCGTCTCTTTTGTCCGTGTTTATCTTCACCAGCTTGTCCAACTCACCCATGTGGGTAAGAGTTCCCTCCTTGTAGATTATCTCTATCAGAAGGCGAGGTTCGTGTCCGAACTTGGAACGTGAGATTACATCCGTGGAACCTTTATGACCAAACCACATGGCTTTGAGCATCGCATCTACATCTTCATCTTTCAGCTTTGTATCCTTAGCAGCCTTTTCATTGGCTATTCCGTAGAAGGCTATCAGAGAGTAAGGTAAAACGTGGACTTCCGTCATGGTACCCTGAGCTTTTTGCTCCGCAGAAGGCATTACGGTGGTGCCTTTAACAAGCTCAGGCTTTACCCTGTGCAGGGATTTCCCGAACTTAAACTGAACGGGACCGGTGAAAGACCTTTGCTGGTTTTTAATTGCAAAGGTTCCTCCAAAAAGCCTTATATCTATACACTTATCAAGAACCTTTTGATAATCGTTGCCGTATTTGGAGAATATATCCTCTTTGGTTTTGAGTTTATCGTTTTCGTCCCTTTCTTCCTTCAGGAAGACCTCATATCCCATATCTACAAGCTGGTCTCTGACAGTTCTTTTAAGCCTCACGTCGGTGACGTAGTTTATACCCGTCTCCTCATCAATTCTCGGCTTGTTCTCATCCATAGGGTCACCGTTTGGATTTGCCCATGAAACATCGTAAAGGAACAAGAACTCACGCCTGTTTTTCATCGCTCTCCTCCTTTCTGTATATGAAATCTGCAAGCCTATCAAACATCCCCATTCCCAAGGCAAAGTAGAAGTTCATTTCATCTATACCCATATTCCATTTTGAAGGTGCTTCAGAGAGGTATTGAGAGGCGAGCTTAAAGAGCCTATCCTCTCCAGCACGGTATCTGTCATACTCCTCAAGTTTCATTCTGATTTCTGGCAATAAACCTTTTAGGTCGGTTTCGTTCATCTTCAGACCCTTAAGCTTTTTGAGGAAAGGCTTGCTTCCCCTCTCGTTCCTCTGAACCCTCAAGAGCCTTTCGGTAAGCGCACC
>JALWEG010000003.1:0-2468 GCA_027014155.1 Aquificaceae bacterium | reverse complement strand
AAACAGACCTTTTTTAAGGTCGGTATCAACGGCAGGAAGACTTCTCAAAAAGTCCTCAAGGTTTTCAAAGTCCATCTTTTCCATAACAACCTCTCCTGTGGTAAGTTTAACGAAAAGAAGAACCCCAAAGGCGTCCTTTATAGTCCAAAGGTAGCTCTCTTCCGATTTCTTAATAGTATCTCTAATCCTACCCAGCAGGAACCTTATGATGAACCTGTCATCAATCCTTATACTCCTGAACGTTTTGTCTACCACTTCAAGGAAGTACTTCTGAAGGTCGGGATTCCTCTTGGAAGGGTCGCTCTTTGAGAAGAACCTGTACACAGTTCCGTAGGTAAATTTCTCAAAACCGAAGAATTTTTCTACTGCTGCCTTGGAATCAAATAGCTGTCTTAGTCTTGAAGGGTATATGTCCTGAAGGTGAAGGAGAATCCTCTCAGCTCCTTGCTGGGACTCTAAAAATAGGAAGTTAACACTCAGAAAGTCCCTTTCCTCACTCAAAAGGTCAAGTATGTAGTCCTCATCGCTCAGAAGAACCCTCTTCTCTCTGTTTGAGAGCTTTATATTTCTTATGTCATCGTTAAAGAGACTCTCCACAACTTCAAGAACAACCTCCTCTTTGTCCGTCATAAGTTCAGGAATGAGCTGGTATCTCAGTCCCGAGAGGTTGAATCTAAGCTTACTCTCTATTAACCTCTTCCCTTCCTCTATGTAGCGCTTGCATTCGTAGCATAAGGGGAAATTCCTGTATGCTTCTTTCTTGTCAAAGCCACCACTGATATATCCAGGCTTATCTATGGTATAGAACTTATAAGGTGAGATATCCCCACTCACTTCCTTCTCTTCAAGACAGACCGAGCATAACGCTTTTCCTTTGCTCTCTTTACCTTCCTGCGCAGAGAGCTTCTCTACGGCTTTTCTAAAGCTTTCTATCTCACCTATATACTCCCCGTCTATTTTGAGGGTAAGAAGAACTTTCTCTTTATTAGGTATGTCCTTTATAACCTCTTCTATACTTTCCTCCATCTTCTCTTTTTCCAAGTTCAGATGAGGTATATCCTCTTCAATCTCACTACAGGACTTGAGAGCTTTCTCAAGGTTCTCCAGCGACTTCATGATTGGGGACTTTTTATCCGTGGGTTTCTTTTTCCCTCTGTTTAATATAAGAGTTGGCGTCAGCGTAGGTGGATTGCTTCCCTTGGCCTTTTTGTAGAGATACTTAGGTAGTTTATCTTTGCTAAACCCTTCCAGCTCCACACCTCTGAAGTTTCCCTTCTCATCAAAGTCAAGAACCAAAACCTTGTCAGCCTTAACATCATCGTAAACCTTAACCTTCCCAAATCTAAATCCTATATCCCTTATAGCTCCAAGCACTACAGAACCCTCTCCACCATTCCAAAACCCTGGGAGTTCCTTGCGCCCAGCCCTGCCTCAAGAGCGAGTTTTAGTATATCCTTATCTCCTTTAAGTTTGTAATAGCCCTCCCAAGCCTCTATCAGTTTACCCCTATATACCACCTTCTTCCTATACTTTTCTAACACATTTATGGGTTCAATATCAAGTTCTCCTTTAAAAGGAAGGCTGTAAAGGATTTCGTACTTCTTAAGCAGGTTGTCCCTTAAAAGTTTGTAAAACTCCTCCTGCCAAGGGGTAAGGTATTCAGACCTTCTGCTTCCGACAGGTGTTCTGTAAACGGTTATGGGGGATAAACACCTTACCGTTATCTCCTCGCTTACCTCCGGTTTCACGAGTTCAACGGACTTAAGGCTAAGCCTGTTTTTGCCCAACAGCAGGTTCTCTTTTTTGAGGAAGGTCTTCACAGATGAGGATACTATATCCATAAGGGGAGAAGCAAAGTACAGGGTGATTTCCGGTTCAAAGCTGACCAACCTTCTCCTTCTGTCCTTTTTCAGCAATTTGCCCAGAACCTTTGAAAAGGTAAAGAGCTTAAACCTTCTCTTTCCGTGGGGAAATCCTATATCGTGGAGGAATCTGGAAAGGGTCGTATCCATATTCCTGTAAAAGAAGGACTGAAGTATGTGATTGTAGCTTTTAGGAAGCGTCAGGCTTCTTTCCGCCAGCAGAGTTATCCTGATTATCATCAGGGTTTTATCCTACCAAAATTACTACTCAAGGGAGTGTATCCCACAACGGATAAACGGCTACCTTTACGAAAAAATACCAGAATGCACCTATTTTTAAACAGATGATGAATGGCAAAGAGTTTAGCTAAAAAACTCTCAAAATCTCCTAATTGTTAATCCGGTATAATATTATAGAGGCTTTCAGAATGGCACCAAGTCTGGATAAAAAACAAAAAATAAAAGAGAACCTTAAAAACACCAAAGAAAAACGCAAAAACCAGACACCTAAAGTCTATCAACTTAAAATCTCATACTCCAACCTAAACAATCAGCAAAAACAATGGTTAGAAAGAATATTCTTAGAAGCAAAATGGCTTTATAACT
>JALWEG010000002.1 GCA_027014155.1 Aquificaceae bacterium | reverse complement strand
GTGTTGCACGTAGTGGGGTGAAGAACTAAAATAATTTATGCAGGTGGAGAGCTAAAGGGGTGTGATGCCAGCCTCCACCTTGGTGGTAAAAGGTTTGGTAGTTGGTTAGAAGCGAAAGGATTTAGGGTTCACCCACCTGACGGGTGGTAGGGTTGGAGCAACCCGGACTAACGCCTGTGGAGAGAGCTCTGGCGGGATACTCTCAGAGGAGGGTGTTAGCCATCTCTCGTTGAAGCAGGAATCCCCATGCGGGTCTTCCGGGTGGGAGTAATCTCTATCGGAAGCTCCTTCCGTAAAGGCGGAAAGGTTCACAGATACGATGGGCAGCGATATAAGCTTCCTGGAAGGTTTGCTCTTTAACAGCATGTTCAAGGAGATAGAGGAGAGATACAGGGACGTTCTGGAGACCAGAGAGGACAATCAAGAAATGCTCAACATAGCCAATCACCTGATTAAGATAACCCACCAGGTAAAGAAGATTTACGAAGAGATACCCAATCCGGAGAAGAAGCTGGACGAGGCGCTTTACACCACCCTTTACCAGGCTTTAAAGGATATAAGCGGCATACTTTACGACTTTTGTATTGCCGAACCGGAACAGGTGAACTACGTTCTTGTCCAAACCTACAGGAAGCTGGACAACCTGCACACCCTTTTCACCAAGCTAAGGATATGATATTTTCCGATAGAGAGGAGGCGGGCAGAAGGCTCGCGGAGCTTCTAAGGGACTACATAGAATCCCCAAAGGAGTTCCTAATTCTCGCTATACCCAGGGGTGGCGTTCCGGTAGCCAAAGAGGTAGCTAAGGCTCTGAGTATCCCCATGAGCGTGGTGGTGGTAAGAAAGCTGGGTATTCCCTGGAATCCCGAGGCGGCCTTCGGTTCAATAGACTCGGAGGGAAACCTCTATCTGGACAGGGCTACCGTTGAGTACTTAGGACTTTCCAAAGAGGTAATAGAGGATACGGCCTCTAAGGAGTACGAAGAGCTAAAGCGTAGAGAGAGCCTCTTTTTACCGGACGGATATCCGGACATGAAGGACAAGAGGGTGATAGTGATTGACGACGGGATAGCCACGGGCTACACGGCCGTTGCGGCCGGCAACTTCGCAAGGAGCAGGGGTGCGAAGGAGGTATGGCTTGCCGTTCCGGTATGTCCCTCGGAAGTTGGGAAGGAGGTCAAGAGAACCTTTGATAAGCTCGTGTGCCTGCATCGCTCAGACAGTCCCGGCTTTGCCGTAGGCATGTTTTACAGGGACTTTCACCAGCTCTCGGACGAAGAGGTCATAGAACTCTGTAAAGGGACGCAAAAGGCTTGAGTCTTATCTCCGTCCAAGCGAGTAGCCTTCCCAAGCTCAGCCCGAGTTTTGGGTGAATGAGACCGCCGTCTAACTCTATAAGGGGCACGAGAACGAAGTCCCTAAGGTGCATATAAGGGTGGGGTACGCTCAGGGAGTCCGACTCTATAACCAAGTCCTCGTAAAGGAGTATGTCTAAGTCTATCTCCCTCGGACCCCAGCGAAAGCGCTCTTTCCTGCCTACGGCCTTCTCTATCCTTTTTAGCTCGGAAAGTAGCTCTCGGGGTCGCAGGTTGGTGTATATCTCCAGCGCTCCGTTGAGGAAGTCCCCCTGCTCCTCAACACCCCAAGCGGGACTCTCATACAGGGTGGAGATACCCCTCACCTCTCCTAAACCCTTGAGGTATCCGATGGCTTCCAGTATGTAGTCTAGCCTGTCTCCGACGTTGCTGCCTAAGGAGAGGAATACCCGCTTCACGGCCCGAGAATGTAGTCGTAGTCTTCCCTCTCCCTTATCACGCGGTAGCTTCCCCTATCCACGAGAACCTCTGCGGCCCTCGGGCGCACGTTGTAGTGGGAGGACATGGCAAAGCCGTAAGCTCCGGCCGAGAGAACCGCCAGAAAATCCCCTCTATCAAGATTCTCTATCCGCCTGTCCTTGGCGAGGAAGTCTCCCGTCTCACAGATGGGTCCCACCACGTCCGCTATTATGTGCTCTCTGCCCTTGCTTTCCACCGGTAGGACGTAATGGAAGGCGTCGTATATGGCAGGCCTGACCAGGTCGTTCATGCCCGCATCAACGATTATGAAATGCTTTATACCCTTGTCTTTCAAGAACTGAACCTGCGTTATCAGTATGCCCGCGTTTCCCGTTATAGACCTACCCGGTTCAAGTATCAACTTGGCCTCTACGCCCTCCAATACGGGTAGCAAAAGCTCGGCCAACTGGTGAGGCGTCGGCTCCCTGTCTTCGGGTCTGTACTTTATACCCAAACCGCCACCTATGTCCAGATACCTTATCTCTATCCCTTCCTTCCTTAGCCTGTGATACAGGTTCACGACCTTCTCTACGGCTTCCCTATAAGGGGATATGTCCAGCAGTTGAGAGCCTATATGGCAGTGGATACCCACCACTTCAAGGTTGGGCAAACGGGAGGCGTAGATATACTCCTCAAAGGCGGTATCTATGTCCACGCCGAACTTGCTCTTTTTCATTCCCGTGGATATGTAAGGGTGAGTCTTCGGGTTCACGTCGGGGTTTACCCGCACGGCAACCCTCGCCTTCTTACCCAGACTGCCCGCTATCTGGTCCAAGACCTCCAGCTCCATCTTAGACTCTACGTTGAACATAAGGATTTCTTTATCTATCGCGTATTCCAACTCTTTAACGGTCTTCCCCACGCCGGCATAAACTATCCTGTCCGCCGGAACCCCCGCCTTCAGTGCAGCGTAAAGCTCCCCGCCGGATACTATGTCCGCTCCCGCGCCTTCCGAGAGAGCTACCTTTATAACCTCGGGATTGAAGTTGGCCTTGACCGCATAGCATATCAGGGCGTCCTCAAAGGCTTCCCTGTAGGCTCTAACTTTGTCCCTTATAAAGCTCGCGCTATATACGTATAGGGGCGTTCCCAACTCCCGAGCCAGCTCTTTCAAAGACACGTCCTCAAGGTGAAGGATACCGTTCCTGATGTCTATGTAAGAGTTGAACTCCTTTAACTCAAATTCCTTGAGCATTTACCGACCTTGATTACCTCAGACCCTTGCAAAGTCCGAGGTGCCGGGCTACTTGTATAGCGCCTTACTTAGGCTGGGAATGAGTCCGGCAGGCGCTATTTTCCCAGCCGATAATATATTAATCCGGTTTGACCCCCCGTGTGGTGTCAGCAGTTGCCATAAAACATCACTAAACACGGACAACTGTTGACCTTTGGAGACTCCGCCTTTTTGGCGAAATCCCCACCCGAACCACAGGTCGGGCTTTCCTACCTCCATGTAGGAGATAGGACAGGTAAGCAAAATGTTGATTGAAGACTGCATTAACGTCTGCATTTACCACATATCCGCATGCCTTACACCCAAAAAGTGCCTTAGAGCCTTTAGGAGAGAACCTCTCTCCTTTTGACCCACACATAGAGCATCTTCTTGAGGTGTAGTGCGGATACACGAAGTTTACCTCGTATCCGTGCTCAAAAGAAAGATACTCTACCCTGTCCTGAATGCTCTTCCTCATCCAATAGTTTATATTTCTGTTTAATTTCCTGCTCTTGCCTCTTTTCCCCCTTAATCCCTTGAGCTTTTCAAAGACTACTACAACATCTCCCTTCTTTGCCATGTCAAGAGCCACTTTGTCTATCTCCTTCGCTACCTTGAGAGCTATATCCTTATTTAGGTTCTTAACCTTCCTCCACAATTTACCGTTATCCCCTTCCTGGGGACTCCTCCCCGTTAGAGCCTGTTTCCTCCTTATTTCTCCGAGCAAGTAATCTCTCTTGCGAACAAGCTTTATAATCTTTCCACTTATGAACTTTATCCCGTAAAACTTGCTTACCTTATCTTCCCAATCTAACTCATATATCCCTACACACGCCAAATTCCTTTGGACGTTAAGGTCAACGTTTATCACGTATCCGGGATTCCTGAACCTTTTTCTCTTTACTACCTTCTCAAGGACAACGGCCATGTAGAACTCTTTATCCTTCTTTATCAGAGTAGCGGTGTTTTTCAATTTCCAACCTTCCGCTTGCAATCCGGAGAGCTTTTCGTAGAACCTCTTGTAAGGCTTTACGGGATAGTTAACAAACTCATAATTTCCTCGGTCGTTTATTACCTTCAGCCTTACAAAGGCTAAAGATTCGTTCTCTCTTCTTAGGAGTAAGTCCTTAAGTTCCACATCGGTGGAGTAATAAGTAAGGGAGAAATTTTTAGGATTCGGATAAGAGGGTTTGGAGTGTTCAAGCTCTTTTCCTTCCCTGTGCCACCTGAGTAAATTGGACAGATAACTCTTTACCATTCCTACAGCCTTGTTTATAGCACTTCTTCTTATATTTGTTTGAACACCTGAGAAGATTGGATATTTCGGATTAGGGTGAGCTTTGGTCGGAACCGTGTTAAGCTCAAGGAAAGAGAGAGCTGACTTATTACTCATACTTGCTATGTGATACATACCCAGCTTAGGTATTACTTCAAGGTAGAACTTTAGCACTTCAGAGTAGAGCTTGATAGTTTTTTCAAGCCTTTCCTTCTTTCCTACGTTAGGACTTTGAACCTTAAGCAGTAGCGTTTTGTGTAGCTTCATCTTGAAGTATCTCCTTTACCTTCTTGAACTTCTGAGACCTCACTCCGTAAGTTCTTGCGGTGAAGGAAGTTATTATCGTAATCAAATCCTCTACAAGTTCATGCATTTTGTCTTTGCTGATTTTACTTTCAACGGTTATCAGCTGAGTGTCATATTCTTTGAGTAGTGCTTTTACGTATTCAAGTCCGAACCTTGTTAGTCTGTCGTGGAACTCCACTATCAAGTAGGGTATGTTGTTCTCTTTGATAAATTCCATCATCTTCCAAAAGCCTTTGCGTTTGTCATTTATACCGCTTGCCGTATCTTTGAAAACCTTTACAACCTCGTAGTTATTTTCCTTAGACCATTTGAGCAATCTATCTATTTGTCTTTCAAGGTTGCCGTCTTTATCTTGTTTTTGGGAGCTTACTCTTGCGTAGATTACGGCTCTTCTGTCGTTGGTCATTTGATTGAGCAATCTTTTAACTTCGGACATAGGCACTCTTCTTCTTCCCTTTGGTGTTCTGATTACCTTGATAAGTCCTTGCTTGTCCCATCTTTGAATAGTTCTTGTAGATACTCCCAGAAGTTTTCCTGCCTCTTTGGGACTTAGTAGTTCTCCTCTCACCCTGATTTTGGAAGTTATTTCTCAATGCTTAATTGTCAAGTGTCTATATATGTGTATGAAAATTAAAACTCCAGGAGTGTGTTTATATCTCCCTCTCCGAGCTCTATAACTTGCTTCTTCCCAAAGATTTCCCTTTTAAGTAGTCCTAAGAAGGGCATTTCCTTTTTAGGGTCCAGTCCAAAGGTTTCTTCACTCTCTCTTCCCTTTTTAAGTTCTTCTCTGAGTTTCTCCAGTTCTTTAGCTAAAATTTCCCAGTTCTCCTTATATTCCTCAAGGATTCCCCTAAGCTTTTCTGAAAATCTTTCATACAGCTCGGGGTCTTCCTCGTAGTGTTTGGATATGTATTCAATAATCGCGTGCTCAAGCTCCTTTGCCTTTGGTTTGGCAGGTTTATGTTCAAGTTCCTCCAAAAATTTATCATCTAAAAGCGGAGTTGGAGGTATCTTTGGATTTACTCCTTTGGAGACTAAAAACTCCTCAACCATTTCCCTTATCTTCCTACTTGCGTCCTTTAAGCTGAGCTTTTCGTCCCTGTATCTGTTCCTTGCGGTCTGTTTTATGAAGTTAAGTATTTTCAGGTCTGTCACGTACTTGAGAGCCTTCGGGTCGGGCAGGACGGCATCTATCGCTCTGTTGAATTTCCTTACAAGGGAAACAAACTTGTCCCTGACCTCTTCATCTGCAAGCAGGTCAACACATTCATCAATACTCTCCCGCCAGTTTTCAACCTCATACTTATCAAAGAACTCTTCTATCTGATTCCTAACAAACTCAAGCTCATCAAAGCTTTTAGCTTTGTTTTCTACTACCTTCCCTATCTCTTTTATATCCTCGTCCGAATAAATTGAAAGGGCTTCCTTCAGATGCTTCAACACACCTACGTAATCAACTACATAACCGCAGGACTTATTTTTATATACCCTGTTAACCCTTGCTATCGCCTGAAGAAGGTTGTGCTCTTTAATGACATTATCAAGATACATAACCTGCTCAATAGGTGCATCAAAGCCAGTAATGAGCATACTCTGAACAACGAGAATACCAACCTCTCCGCTGATTCCGTTTTCGTCGGTTTTGTCAAAGGGAAGCTTAAAGCTTGTGATAAATCTCTCGTGCTTCTCAGGGTCTGTGTATTCCCTCCATTCAGGTGGGTCATTGAGGGAGCCTGAGATGACAACCTCAACTTTTAATCTCTTTAAAAGCTCAAGGTCTTCCTGCGAATGGTTCTGGCTTTCAAGCTCTTTTATCTTCTCTTTCAGAGCCTCCTCAAGGGCATGCTTGTATCTTATAGCTGCAAGTCTTGAAACCGCAACCACCTGAGCCTTAAATCTGTTAGGGAATACATGTTTTACGTAATGGTCTATCATGTGCTTGGCTTTGTGCTTTATTACACCTTCATGTTCAAGGTAAGCCTTCCAGGTGTATTTATTCAGGATCTTCTTGTCCTCGCTGTCGGCAAAGGAGAAGACGTCAAGGAATTTTTTATCAAGCTCTTCCTCGTTGACTATTTCCGCATCGTGGGCACGTCCCTCGTAAACGATCTTTACGGTAACCCCATCCTCTACCGCCTGTCTGATTGAGTACTTGTCTATGTATTCCCCAAAGGTGAGTTCGGTTTTCTCTATGGGTGTCCCTGTAAAGGCTATTTTTACTGAATTGGGAAGAGCTTTTCTGAGATTTGCTCCAAGGAGTTTATACTGCGTCCTGTGAGCTTCATCTATCATTACTAAGATCTTCTCAGAGGTGTTAAGAACGGGGAACTCTCTTCTTAGTTCCTTCTCCTGAAACTTGTGAACTATACCCATAACGAGGTCTGGTGTGTTATTACTGAGCAATTCCTTAAAATTCTCTATATTCTTGGCGACTTTTACCGTGAAACCCACAGACTTTGAGGTCTCCCCCAGTTGTTTCTGTAGGTCTTTTCTGTCTGTTATGAAAACTATCTTAAAGTCCCTGAGCTCCGGGTTGTGGTAACAGGCTCTTACCACATACATCATCGTTAAGGACTTTCCTGATCCCTGTGTATGCCAGACTATACCTCCTCTTTCCTCCGGGGTCTTCCCCTCCTTTATCCTCTTTACTATCTTCTTCACGGCTCTGAACTGCTGGTATCTTGGAACTACCTTTATAAAACCCTTTCCGGTTTCTTCCTTAAAGAGAGTAAAGGTGTGGAGGATTTCAAGGAGGTTATCCTTGGACAGCATCCCCTGAATTAGAATCTCCTGAGAGGTTA
Source organism: Aquificaceae bacterium (assembly GCA_027014155.1). Lineage (GTDB taxonomy): Bacteria > Aquificota > Aquificia > Aquificales > Aquificaceae > WFYI01. The sequence continues at coordinate 51,144 of JALWEG010000002.1, read as the reverse complement.
TATTCCCCAATGGGTCTATATCTGATAAAGAGTAAGGGTATGGGTCTTTCCACTCAACAAAGTGTTCCTCGTTTGCAGTAATTGTTCCGTATTTTGCTTTCTGTCTGAAGGTAGCAACCATAAACAGGTTGTACCAGAATAGTTTTTCATTCCCCTCCTTTTCTCCTCTTCTGTTTGAATACCTTTTGAGCTGTTCAATGGCTTCACCCATAGGGTCGGTTATGGCTGAGGACTTGCATTCAGCTACAACGAGGGGTATGCCGTTAACGAACAGAACAATATCCGGAATAATGTGCTTTTCTGTCCCCGGAATGTTTACCTTGAACTGGGATATGGCTACGAAGGAGTTGTTTTCTGGATTCTTGAAGTCTATAAGCCATACGGTCGGACTCCTGTCCCCTGTTTTTCTATTCTCCGCTACTGACATATTCCCAAGTAGCAATTCGTGGATTTCCCTGTTTGTCTCAAGTAAGGAATTAGCTTGGGGTGTGGTTATCCTCCTGACGACTTCGTTAATCTGGTCTTCTTCTATCCATGGGTTTATCCTCTTTATGGCTTCCCTCAACTGTCCTTCAAGTATAACTTCTCTAAAAGTTTCTCTGAAAGTAACGCTCTCTCCGTAAACAGGTTCAAATTTTGGATTAAAGCTTATTATCTCTTTTGTATCTTCAGGGTTATCTTTGTTTTGTCTGTAAACCTTCCAGCCGAGCCTTTTGAGGTGAGCGAGGAAAGGGTTCTCAACGTAAAACTCTTCGTCAAGGCGCTGGTACATCAGTAAATCTCCTTCCTGTGTCCAATCCTAACTATAAGTATAAGGAGCTTTTCCTGGTATATCCTGTATATCACTCTGTAGTTACCTACTCTTAGCCTGTAAAGTCTTGAATACTTACCTTTTAGAGGTTTAATGTTATTCTTCAAAGCTTCTGGGTTTTGCGCAAGTATTTCAAGCTTCTTTTTTATTAACTCCTGAACGGGTCGGTCAAGCCGTTTAAACTCTTCATAGGCTTCCTTTAAGAACTCTATTTCATACATTCATAAGCCGAGTTCCCTGTAAACTTCCTTTGCAGGAATGGTTTGGGTTTTGCCTTCTTCAAGTCTTTTAAGCCTCTCTTCCGCAATCTTTATATCAAGATAATCAAAGTAAAAGGTAAGCGCCTTCTCTATCAGCTTGCTCTTTTTCTCCCCGAGTTCTTTACTTATGTGTTCAAGCTCCTGGGCAACTTCTTTATCAAGCGTGATGTTGAGTCTCTTAACCATGTGTATTAATATACACAAAGATTATGTATGGGCAATGCCTTTCACGTGCCAGTTTGACGCCATGACGTCATGGTGTATATTCATAACATTATGAAGAAGGTAGCAACTACGTTAAGGCTTGATGAGGAAAAAGCGAGATTGCTTAGAGCTTTGGCTGGTTATGAGGGGAGAAGGCTTAACGACATCTTAAACGAACTTGTTGATGAGTATATAGAGAGGCATAAAGAAACCCTTGAGCTATTATCTATTCCAAACTTTCTAAAGGAATGTAAGGAAGGACTTGAAGAGATAAAAAAAGGAGGCGGGAAAAGTTTGAATGAACTGGACGATTAAGTTATCTTCCACTGCTGAAAAGAAATACAAGAAGCTTGACAAAAACATGAAAAAGAGGGTTAAGGAAGCTCTTGAGGAACTTGTTCAGAGCGAAAATCCGAAATTCTACAGGCACGTGAAACCTCTAACTGGACAGTTGAAGGGTTTTTACAGATTAAGAGTAGGAGACTTTAGAGTTATATTCTCTATACTTGTTGATAAAAAGATCATAGCGGTTGTAAACATAGTTCCTCGCGGAGATGCTTATAAGTGATAGTTAGAGCAATTTATTAACCCTCACCTTCCCAGTCAACAAGCTCTCCATCAGCCCCCTCTTGAGGCTTTCAAGCTTCCTTTTGTAATTTTCCTCTTTTTCTATGACCTCGTCAATCTGAGAGAGGACTTCTGCGATGCGTTGTTGTTCGGGGAGAGGAAGGAGGGGGATTAAAATATTTTTGAGTAATTGTTGATTTAGCTTTTCTCTGGTACTCCCAGATATATAATAGCTAATATCTTCATAGTCTATGTAATACTTCAAAAACAAGTTTTCTAAAACTTTTTCTCTTCCCTTAACAACGTGCACATGGTTATTAGCCCAGAACTTTCCTCTCATGATGTAAACAGATTCTTCAAAGCGGTTAAACCTTCCGCCATCTTCTGCAATTAGCACATATTCTCCATTAAATATGTAATCATTGATATAATCAATGACTCCTGTAGCACCACAATAAGGAATATCACCTTTTATAGTAGTTCTATATTCAGAGTCTAATGGAATTCTCAATTTATCATAAATTTCTATTACCTCCCCCAACCTCATTATCTCCCACTCCTCTGGGATCCTGCCAAGAGGAGAATCTTCTTTAAATTTGTGCGTTTCTTCGCTCCTTATCTGCCAGTTTTCGTCTATGCCTTTGGTTAGGAGTTCCTGCATCAAACCCTGCTTTATGCGTTTGTATTTCTCTATTATCTTCTCCGTTTTTTCTATGGTGTTGTCAACCGTTTCAAGAATCTCGGCGATTTTTTGCTGTTCGGGGAGGGGAGGAAGGGGGATTTTTATTTGAGAAAATTTACTTTTATTTACTATTGGCACAACCTGTAATCCAGCTTCAATTTGTAAAGGATTCCGAATATAGAAACACACTAGATAATATAGTGCTTCGGGAATGCATATTTTATAATCTGGGATTATTGTGTTTATCTGCTGGTTTGTTGAGCATACAGTAGTAGTCATCGCTACCTTCCCTATTGTTGAGCCGATACATACTACACATATAGATCTGGGTAGTATTTTTCTTTGAATTTTAAATCCCTCTTCAGAGAGCTTCTTTTTAGTTTGATATATATATTTACTGTTTTCAATATCATCTGGAGAAATAAAGGGATACTTATCACCATAATAATTTGTGTTTTCTGTTGGTGGTGTGCTGCCTGTTACTATATTCCCGACCTCCCCCAACTTTACCCACTTCCAGCCTTCTGGGAGTTTAAATTCCTCGCTTTTCATATTCATCCCCGCAGTTAGCAATTAGATCGTTAATTGTTGCTATAACAACTTGCCAGCATATCTTGCAGGTATCTTTATCTGGGAATTCTTTAATATTTCTCTGCTTTTTTGGATGCACTAGATTTCTATATTCTATAAGGGTTTTTGCAAAATCTTTCCTTGATGTTTTTATCCAATCTAATTTATGAGCTACATCCAAGATCCAAGAACTCTGGTAGTCTCCAGTTTTCAAAGCTTTTGGGTTTGCCTTTTTCATTGTATGCTTTATTGGCTTCCTTAGGATACTTTTCAACCAGGGCAAGCAGAATACCTTCAATTAAACTTCCCATGCCTACTATTGCCATGAGGTAGGCGCCTGAATTTATACACTTATTTATTTCCTCAATTCTGTGTTCTAATATCCTCAAGAAATTTTCATCCTCTATTATTAAGGAAATATCGTGCAAATTGGGAAAGGTAAACTCTTCATCCATTACATCTAAGGTTTGTTCTACTTCCCTTATTTCTTTTAATTCCGGAGTGTAACCTTTAAGCTCAACCTTGAGCCCTTCAGGTTTAAGAATTTGATTGAGTCTCTCTATAACTTCTTTAGTTGTTTGAAAATTACCACTATATTCTTTAGGGTTAGCAAGTCTTAAAATAACTTTTTTAATTTCATCTGGATTTTTGTTATACTCTTCAAGCCTTTCTAATGTCCACCACTTCCGTGTTGTTCCGTCGCGATCTGGACATTCTAAGCCCGCATTTCTAAAGAAGATTGGTAATTCCCACCCTTTTCTATAATAATCGCCCTCTCCACATATAAGTTCAGCTATAGCCTCTAAAGTTTTATAGTCCAACATTTCTCCCAAACTCCAAATACCCCAATTTTTCTAAAAATTTATGCAGTTTATCAATTTCCCTATCCCTTTCTCTAACAAGCTCATCCAGAGAAACCCTGTATTTATCCCATAGCTTCTCTAATATCCTGACCACCTCTCTCTTCTCTGAGTTGAGGTATCTCTCAAGCTCCTTTTCTATCACTTCGTAAAACTTCTCAAGTATCAGCTCCTTGGCTTCTTCCTGAGTCATCGTTTCCCTTTTCTGCTCTACCTTCTGGTTAAGCTCTTCATTCTTCTGTTTCAGTTCCTTCTTGATTTTCTTTAACTCCCTCTCTTTTTTGTCTATCCTTCCTATCAGCTCCTCCAGTTTTTGAGCTTCCTTCATAGCGGATTCTTTAAGTGTTGATCGCAAATCTTTTGCAAGCTCCTTAAGGTGTTTCTTAACCTTGCTTGCGGTCTTTTTTCCGTTTTCTTCCTCGTCCCAGTCTTCTACTTCTTCAAGTATCTCCTCAAGCTCTCCATCCAGCTGTGCCACCGCTGTCTCAAGGTCTTCAATCTCCTCAAGTTCTTCTGGAAAGAACTTCTTTTTTATCCTCTCGTCTTCTATTAATCTCTCACTCCATCCCGAGGATATGACAGATTTAAAGTCGTATTTGAGATTCTCCCACCAGTTGGCGAAGACTCCCGCGACCTTGAACTCGTTGAGAACTCCCAGAGGCATGAGCTTTTCCTTTAGCGTTTCAAGAGCCTTGAGCCTGAAAGCCCAGAGATTGTTGTTCTTAGGGAGGTGTTCTAAATCCTCTCTTATTTCACTCCACCATTCTTTAAGTCTGTTAAAGTAAGCTTCGTAAATATTTCTCAACCCTTCCTGAGTATCAACAAGCTCCCTTATCTTATCCTTGTTCTCAATCTCTTCTTTAAAGGAAAGGTATTCCTCATCAAGCTCTTCAAAGAAATCGGGAAGGTTTATCCTGAGCTTATCAAAGTGTTCCTTATATAGCCCAATTTCCCTTTCGGGAACTCCGCCTCGCAGATGTGCTCTGATATCTTCAATCTCTGGGTCTGGGGAGCTGTCCACATACCTCCTTATGTTAAGATTAAAAGCATTCCCTTTTATTTCTTTAAAGTCAACTATCCTTGAGTATTTTGGAATCTCAAGCTTCTGCTCATATACGGTTGCTATCTTCTCTATGTCCTCAGGTCTCAAATAGTTCTGGTTTCTCCCTTCCCCGTATTCTCGCTCTGCGTTTATAAAAAGTATCTTACCTTTCATTTCCTCAGGCTTGCTTTTGTTTATGACAATTATGCAGGCTGGTATTCCCGTATTGTAAAAGAGCTTTGGCGGTAGCCCTATAATCGCTTCTATGAGGTCGTCCCTAACGATGCCCTCTCTTATTACCTTCTCCTGTCCACCTCTGAAGAGGATACCGTGGGGCATTACCGTTGCCATTACGCCGTCGTCTTTAAGGCTCGCTATCATGTGTTGTAGGAACATAAAATCCGCCTTCTTTCCGTTCTCGGGGGTGAAGCCATACTTGAACCTTTCAGGGAACTCCATGTTCGCCCGTGAGTAGTTCTGAGAAAAGGGCGGATTCGCTATGACTCTATCAAAGCGTTTTATGTAGCCGTTCTCCCTGAACATGGGGGTTGTAAGAGTGTCCTCGTTCTCTATCTGGGCGTCCTTGATTCCGTGGAGTATCATGTTCATCTTGCATATTGACCAGGTAACGCCGTTAAGCTCTTGACCGTACAGACCGAGGTTGTAGGGGTTCTGTCCGAGTTCCTCAACTAAATGGTGAGCCTCTATGAGGAAACCACCGGAGCCTACCGTCGGGTCGTAGATGGTCATACCTTCCTGAGGTTTTATCAGCCTAACCATCAGCTTCTTTACGCTGGGAGGGGTGTAGAACTCCCCTCCTTTCTTACCTGCTGAGTCCGCGAACTCTTTAAGGAGATACTCGTAAGCAACACCGAGCAGGTCGGGGAACTCAAAATCCTCGTTTCTTAACCTGTATTTGTTGAAGTGGTGAATCAAGTCAATGAGTTGCTGATCCTTTAATTTTGTCCTTCCCTTTGTGGCATTAAAGTCTATATGTTTGAGGACACCCTCAAGCTCTGGGTTTGCCTCTTCAAGGGAAGCAAGAGCCTTATTAAGCTCGTTTCCAACATCTTCCTTTAGCTTGAGTATGTTCTCCCAGCGTGCTCTCTCCGGAACGAAAAAGGTATCTCCATAGCTTTCTGGGTCTTCTAAAAGTTCCTCAATCTCTTTATCGCTGAGTCCTTGCCCTTTATACTGTTCCCTCAACTCCTCCCTCTTTGCCTCAAACTCGTCGGAAGCTCTCTTTAGAAAGAGCATGCCGAATATATACTCTTTGTATTCGCTGGGGTCCATTTTACCCCTGAGTATATCGGCAGCCTTGAAGAGATGATTTTCAAGCTCCGAGAGAGTGATTTTCTTCTCCCTTCCCATAGCACCTCCGTGGTATTAGTTTACCAAGGCCTAAGCTACTGGGTAAACCTCCATAGCTATCTAACTCAACCGAACCCTACAGATAAATATAGCTCAAAATGGCTTAGCTTCCTTCCAACTATGAAAGGCCAAAAAGCGCTAATCTTATCCCGGAACATAAATCTTTTGGAATAAAGGAGCCTTTACCTCGTTCTATATTATTTTTAGGACACCTATCGGGTTAGAATATTATCCCCAATGCTCAACGACAACGTGTTCATAGCACTGCTCCACTATCCCGCTATGGATAGGGACGGCAGACTGATAGTTACATCATTTACCACCATGGACCTGCACGACATAGCTCGGCCGGCGAGAACTTACGAGGTCAGTAGGTTTTACATAGTCCAGCCCATAGACGGCCAGAGGCTCGTTATAAAACGGCAGCTTGATTACTGGCTCTCCGATGAGGGCAAAAGAGCGAACCCAACCAGATACGACGTGGTGAAGATGGTAAGGCTCAAATACACCCTTGACGAGGTTATTGAGGAGCTGCACCAGGAAAGGGGCAGAAGGCCTCTGCTGGTAGGAACCGACGCGAGAACGTATCCGAATACGGTAGGATACAGAGAGCTAAGTGAGGAGATACGGACCCACAGGGAGAGGGATTATCTCATTCTGTTCGGCACCGGCTACGGCATACCTCCCGATATGATGAGAACCTTTGATTACATACTTGAACCTGTATACGGCGCAGGAGACTGGAACCATTTATCGGTAAGGAACGCCGCAGCGATAATACTGGATAGACTCTTCAGTAGGAATAGGTAGATGCTTTACCACTTAGGGCTTATTCTCAGGGACTTCTTCTTCGGCTTCAACGTCTTTAAGTACATAACCTTTCGCTCCCTGACGGCAGTTTTGGTCGCGTTTTCCTTAACGCTCCTGCTCTCTCCCAAGGTGATAAAGAAGCTCAAGAGCTTCCAAAAGAGGGGATACACCCGAAAATACACGCCTGAGAGCCACCACGATAAGAGGTACACTCCGACCATGGGGGGTATTCTCATAAACATTACTTTAGTTATGGCCACCTTGCTCCTTATGAGGTGGGATACCTCCTTCACCTGGGTGATAGTGCTGTCCATACTCTCCTTTTCACTCATAGGCTTCATAGACGACTACAACAAGATAATGTACGGAGAGGGTATATCCATAAAGAGCAAGCTCTTGTGGCAGGTTATCTTTGCCTCCGCTATAGCTATCTACATATACCTGCTTCCTCAGGTTGATACGGTTCTGTACTTTCCCCTCTTTAAGGGACTGAGTTTGGACTTGGGAGTTTTCTACGTTCCCTTTGCTGTGTTTGTGATAGTGGGGAGTGCCAACGCCGTCAATATATCCGATGGACTGGACGGGCTCGCAATAGGTTCTACTATGACCACCGCCGCAGCGCTGGGGATAATAGCCTACGTCACCGGCCACTCCAAGATGGCTGAGTATCTGGGGATACCTTATGTCCCCTTGGCCGGAGAGCTGAGCGTGGTGTGCTTTGCTATAGTGGGAGCGGGATTGGGCTTTCTATGGTTTAACTCCTTTCCGGCTCAGATGTTCATGGGAGACGTGGGCTCTATGGGGCTGGGCGCGGCCTTGGGAACCGTGGCCTTGCTGTCCAAGTCGGAGCTGCTTCTGGCCGTAGCGGGCGGTGTTCTCGTTTTTGAGACCGTGAGCGTGATAATGCAAATTGTGGCGGTAAGGTTTTTCAACAGGAGGGTGTTCAAGCTGGCACCCTTCCACCATCACCTTGAGAAGGAAGGCCTTCCTGAACCCAAGATAGTGGTTCGTATGTGGATAGTCTCCATACTGCTGGCGATAATAGCTCTATCTATGCTTAAGCTTAGATGAGACTACGTCTATAAACACGTGAGCTATGTCGGCTAAAGCTATCCCGAATATCAGGTAGGCGCTCTCTTGGGATAGGGCGAACCGGTTTATCAGGTCTAAAGGGTTGAGTTTAAGAAGCTGTGGGGTAAGCTCCGGCTTTATCAGAGACAGGGCTCCCAAAAGAACGAAGTATATGAAAATAAAGGCGAGGATAAGGTAGAGCAGCCTTATCAGTGAGCCTATTACCGGCAGGTGGGACATTCCCCTGTGCTTAGAGAAGGCTCTGTAAGGAGACCAAAGGTGCCTCAGGAGCTTCCATCTCTTGGCGGGCTTGGAGTGCCCCATGTCCATATCGGGAGACAGGAGAAAGGTTCCCAGAAGGTAGCCTGCGGTGAAGGGCACATAGACCTCTTTTGGTACGAAATACAGAGCCGGCGGTAGGAATACAAGGTTCATAAGCTCGTGGGTTCTTCCTGAAGCCATCACCTAATCCTCTACGTCTATCAGGTTTATATCACCCTTGACCACGCTGTAGGCTATCCTGCGCTCGTGTATTCCTCCCTTCAGGTGGGGAAATAGACCCGGTTCCCAACAGACCACACGCCTGCCTGCGTAGGTGAAGCTTGCCTTGCCTCTGCTAAAGCTTACCGAACCTACGCTTATAGGCTCTGACACGAAGGTGGGGTATGGATTACCTTCTCCGTAAGGCTCAAGAAGCTCTATCTCCTTAATCACTGAGCCGTTTAGCTCTTTCAGGGGAAGTTCCATATCAAGTTGCAGGGGACTGCTCTCCTTGCTGACTTCTTCAAACAGCTCTGCCGCTTTGCAGGCGAACTCCGGAAGCAGATGGGACTCCATAGTTATCCCCGCCGCGAAGGCGTGTCCGCCCCATTTGTGGAACATGTGAGAGAGTTCCTTGAGCTTTGCGTATATCTCTATTCCGTCGGCAGACCTTACAGAACCGGTGGCTTTCCGCCCCGAAACCTGAAACACGGCGGTGGGCTTGCCCAAGGTTCTGGCAAGCCTTCCGGCAACTATCCCCAGAATTCCCGGATGCCAACTTTCCTGCCAGAGGGTTATGAAGGGTTTGTCTTTGAGCTCCTTTGCCTTAGTGTAGGCTTCTTTGAGCACCTTCTCCGTTATGCGCCTGCGTTTATGGTTCAAGCTCTCCAGCTTATCGGCGAGAGCCTGCGCTCTGCGCTCGTCGCGCTCCAGTAGAAGCTCCAGAGCTATCTTGGGATCATGAATCCTTCCGGCGGCGTTTATTCTGGGAGCTATGGAGTAGGATATGTCTTTAGCGGTTATGTTTTCCAGTCTGCCTGAAGTCCTAAGCAGACTCCTGACCCCCGCTTTATCTGTGTATCCTTTGGCTATGTGGTTTATAAGCTCCAATCCTTTGACTACGAATATCCTGTTTAAAGGGTTAAGGGGGACCACGTCCGCCACGGTGCCTATGGCTACGTAATCAAGGTATTCCCTGACGTCTAAGCTCAGGTTCAGCTCCTTAATCAGTAGCGACGCTATGTAAAAGCATATCGCGGAGGAGGATAGCTCCAAAACGTACCTGTGGGAGTCCTCCCTGACCTTCGGGTTTACCAGCACCGCCTTTCTGGGTAGCTCGTCGGGGGCGTTGTGATGGTCTATCACCACCACGTCTATGTCCGCCCCTTCTATCTCCTCTATAGCGGAGGTTCCGTTGTCCACCGTAATTAACAGCTCGCCGTATTTGGAGAACTTCTCTACGAGGAAGAGGTTCAATCCGTATCCCGTCGCCCTCGTGGGTAGCAGAGCCACCACCTTAGCTTTAGCCCTGCTGAGCACGTCGTAGAGTATGGCGGTTCCCGTTATGCCGTCGGCATCGTAATCTCCAAAGAGTATAATCCTTTCCCCCCTTTTCACGGCGTCAACTATTCTGGAGACCGCCTCCTCCACGTTGGGTATCGTGCTGTAATGGAGTATGTTCTTTAGCTTCACGTCAAATATCGCGTGGTGCACACTTTCAAATCCCCTGTTGGCCAAAAGCTGAGCTAAAAACCTTCCGTAAGCTTTAACCGTGCCTTCAGAGGGCTTTATCTCCCTATCCAGCAGAACCCACTTGTCGTAGAGCCTACCCTTCATCTCTTCTCAAGAATCTGACCGCTCCGGTGGCGTATTGAATCCAAGATATTATCACCGATACGACTGCCAAAAGGTAAAAGGCATTCAAAAACACGGGCAGGAGTTCTACGTTCCAAGCCGCTCGTATATAGGCCAAAAGTACCACCATTATAGTGGAGAAGGTGGCCAACTTCCCTGTAAATGTGGGCTCGGGCACAAATCCCTTGGCTTTGAGCAGGTAGGAACCCACTATCAGGCTTGCGTCCCTGACCACGAGAAGGTAAAAGAGGTGCGGAGAGATTTCCACATCAAGGACGAAGAATACCGATAAGAGTCCGAAGAATAGGAAGAGCTTGTCCGCAAGGGGGTCTAAAAACTTCCCAGCTTTGCTCTCCCAACCGAACCTCCTCGCCAGCAGACCATCAAGGGCGTCTGTCAGCGCGAGAGCAAGCAACAGGAGGAAGCCAGCCGTAGGACTTTCCGAAGTCAAAATGGGTAGCAGGGGCGACGTAAGTAGCCTTATCAGGGACAGAAGGTTAGGAAGATGCCTCATTGAGTCTTTCAAGAACCTCTTCTAAGACCTCCTCGGCCTCTTTGTGGGTCGTGTCTATGACCACCGCGTCGGGGGCAGGTCTGAAGGGGTATTTAGGTCTATTTCTGTCCCTTTCGTCCCGTTCCATTATGGCCTTTAGTATCTCTTCGTAGTCCGCATCTTTTCCCTGATTTACGAGCTGTCTATACCTTCTTTTGGCTCTCTCCTGGGGGCTGGCGGTTATGAAGAACTTGAGCGGAGCGTCCGGAAATATGTAGGTTCCGGCGTCCCTTCCCTCCACCACCGCACTCTTGCCCTTGAGCAGCTCCCTGAAGGTCTCGTTGACCTTTTCTCTGAAGCGTGGAAGGGTTGCTACGCGGGAAGCGAGCCTGCCCACTTCTTCGGTGTAGAGCTCCGAACCGAGCTTTTTTCCTTTCCACAAAACCTTGGTACCCTCGGGAGACGGTTCAATCTCAAGTTCGCTCAAAAGCCTTAGCGCCCGCTCATCATCAGGATTTTGAACGCCCTTTGCGGATAAAAGATAACCTACCGCCCTGTAGATTAAACCCGTCTCTAAATAGGGAACTTTTAGCTCCTGCGCCAGTCTCTTGGCTACCGTGCTCTTGCCGCTCGCGGCAGGTCCGTCTATGGTTATTATCACCTCTTATATTTTAGCTCGTTATTATGTCGGCTCCGCCGCTGGATATTCCCTTCAGCTTGAGTTCAAGGTCTGCGGGTTTAGAGGCGTGTAAAAGTGCGGTCTTCATGCTTATAAGTCCCTCTCTGTAGAGCTGTTCAAGGTGCTGGTCAAAGGTTTGGGTTCCGTAAGCGGAGGAGCCTCTCTCAAGCAGGTCGGGGATTTCTTCCAGCCTGTCGGGGTCAAGGAGCGCCTCCGTTATGGCACCGGTATTGATGAGTACCTCAACGGCCGGGACTACCCCCTTGCCGTCGGCCCTCGGAACCAAACGCTGGGAGTATATGGCCACGAGCGCACCGGCGAGCATCTGCCTTATCTGGTCTCTGACCTCAAGGCTGAACATACTTATGATTCTGTTCAAGGTCTCTTTGGCATCTATGGTGTGCAGTGTAGAGAAAACCAGGTGTCCCGTTTCAGCAGCCTGCAGCGCTATCTCTGCCGTTTCCGAATCCCTCATCTCACCCACCAGTATGATGTCCGGGTCCTCCCTCAGAGCCGCTCTCAGTCCCCGTGGGAAGGAGTAGGTGTCGCTTCCAACCTCCCTCTGAATGATGAAGCAGTTTCTATCCCTAAACAGATACTCTATGGGGTCCTCTATGGTGACTATAACCTTGCTGAATCTTTTGTTTATCTCCTCTATTATGGAGGCGAGGGTTGTGGACTTACCCGAACCCGTCGGACCCGTTACCAGTATGAGGCCTTTGGAGTGTTTCAGGGATTCCCGGAGCATCACCTTGGGAAGCCTAAGACTCTCAAAGGGTGGAATATCAAAGGGTATTACCCTCAAGGCCATGCCAGGTGTCCCCCTCTGCTTATAGACGTTCACCCTGAACCTGGCCACCTTGGGCATGGCGTAGGAGAGGTCTGCCTCACCTTGCTCCTCAAACTCTCTCTGACGTCTCTTGTTCTTGCTGAGAACTTCCTCAAGAAAAAGCTCAAAGAGGTGCTGGTCTATAGGTGGATACTCGTCAAGCACCTGAAGGTCTTTGTCCACACGTATTATGGGCTTGCTGCCCACCTTCAGGTGTATGTCCGAAGCGCCTTCCTCAATCGCCTTCTTCAGAATCAGCTGGAACAAGTCCGGCCACCTCCCTGACCTTTTGTTCTATCTCCTGAGCCACCTCTGGGTGCTCCTGCAGGTAGCTCCTGACCTGAGCTTTACCCTGGCCTATACGTCTGTCCCCGTAGCTGTACCAAGAGCCACTCTTGGTGAGCACACCCAGCTTGGTAGCTACATCTATCAGGTCGCAGAGCTTACATATCCCCTGGCCGTAATAGATTTCAAACTCGGCCTCCTGAAATGGGGGAGCCAGTTTGTTCTTGACCACCTTCGTCTTTACCTTGTAGCCCACCCTGTTGTCCCCCTCTTTCACGTCTCCGGCTCTTCTGACCTCTATTCTCATGTCCGAGAAGAACTTGAGCGCCCGGCCTCCCGGTGTGGTCTCCGGACTACCGAACATCACACCTATCTTCTCGCGTATCTGATTTATGAATATCAAAGAGGTATTGCTCCTGTGGACCGCCCCTTTAAGCTTTCTGAGAGCCTGGGACATGAGCCTCGCCTGCTTGCCTACCTGAGCTTCACCCATGTCCCCCTCAAGCTCATCTCTGGGCACGAGAGCGGCTACCGAGTCAACCACTATGACGTCAACCGCACCGCTGTTTATTAAGCTCTCGGCTATTTCCAAAGCCTGCTCCCCGAAATCGGGCTGAGATACGTAGAGGTTCTCTATATCAACACCCAGCTTTTTGGCGTATTTGGGGTCAAGAGCGTGCTCCGCATCTATGAAGACGGCTATACCTCCGCTCTTCTGGGCTTCGGCTATTATGTGGAGCGCCAAGGTTGTCTTACCCGAGGACTCAACGCCGAAGAGTTCTACAATCCTGCCGCGGGGTATTCCGCCTATACCTGTGGCTATGTCCAAAGCTATAGAGCCCGTGGGAATTACGTCAACCTTTACTTTTTCCGCAGCGTTCAGGGGCATTATGGCCCCTTTTCCGAACTTACGCTCTATGTTGGTTATAGATGCCTCAAGAGCTTTGCGCTTTTGGGATACGTCTTTCTGGGAAACCTCAGCCATAAAATTAAACCTCCACTATTCTTGGAACTACAAAAAAGCCATCTTCCCTCTGAGGGGCGTTCATGAGGGCCTTCTCCTGCGGCAGACAGGCGTGGGGTGAGTCTTCCCTCATGGGGGTTTCCTTAACCTCTTCTATGTAAGGTTCCACCTGCGAGGTGTCCACCTCTTCCAACTGCTTCACAAAATCCAGTATGTCCCTCATCTGACGGCTAAAGACTTCTACCTCTTCCTCTTTCAGCTCAAGCCTTGCTAAGTGTGCGACCTTCTCCACCCAATCTTTATCTACCATAAAAAATTAATATAACTTCAAATGGAAAGTTGCGGAGTCCTCAATTTACCCTTAAGACCACCTTACCGAAGTGTCTGGAGGCCTCAAGATGCTCGTGAGCCAAAGGAGCCTCCTCTAAGGGAAACACCTTGTCCACCACGGGCTTAAATAGCCCTCTCTTGAAAAGCTCCGTTATCTTAAAGAGGTCTGCCCTGCTTCCCATGTACACGCCTTGCAGCTTTATTTCCCTTACGAAGACGTACCTTATATTGAGTTCGGTAATGTCTCCGGTGGTGGTTCCGAAGAATACCAAGCTTCCACCCTTTTTCAAGCTCTCCACGCTTTTAGTGAAGGTGGCACTGCCTACGTGGTCAACCGCTATATCAACTCCTTCCTTTACCAAACTCCTGACCTCGCTCACCACGTCTTGGGAGTAGTGGTTTATGACGTGGTCGGCACCTATCTGCTTACACTTTGCCAGTTTATCCTCGTTTCCGGCTGTGGCTATCACGTAAGCACCCATCAACTTGGCTATCTGTATCGCGGCCACGCCTACACCGGAAGAGCCTCCCCATATTAGAACCCTGTGGAAGGGCTTAAGGTTTGCCTTCCTGACCAGAGCGTTCCAGGCTGTCAAAAAGGTCAGAGGGTAGCTTGCGGCCTCCTCAAAGGAGAGGTTTTCGGGCTTTGGAATTACGTTTCTGGCCGGAACGCTTATGTACTGGGCGTATCCACCTTTGGACCTTAAACCTATTATGTCGTAATGCCTGCAGTGGTTATCTTCACCCCTTTGGCAGTCGTAGCACACCCCGCAGGAAAGTCCCGGAGCTATCACTACCTCGTCTCCCTCTTTGACGTTTTTAACCAGGGAACCCACCCTCTCCACCACGCCGCTTATATCTGAACCCAGTATGTGGGGAAGTGCCGGCTTTACGGCTAAGGCTCCCTTTCTGACCCATATATCCAGATGGTTGAGGGCCACCGCCTTTACCCTTACGAGAACCTCGTCCCCTTTGAGCTCGGGCTTAGGAAAGTCTTCCACGGACTTTAAGACCTTTGAATCCCCGAACCTCTCAAGAATGACCGCCTTCATGGTAATTACAATGATAAATGCAAAATCTCTTGAAAGATTGAACAAAAGTGCCGATACTATTATGTGATGATAGATGGGGTGAACTTGAATCGGCTTATAGGTCAGGCTCTTGAGCTGGATAAGAAGGAGAAGAAGTCCCAACGGGGAGGAGAGACACCGAGGGAAGAGGCTATGGTTAACCTCTCCTCTGCCGCTCAGGAGGTTCGGAGGATAGATTCCGAAGAGACGGCTCAGAAGCTGGAGAGGATAAAGAGGGAGATAGCCCAGGGCACCTACAGGGTGGACGCAGAAAAGATAATAGAAGGTCTGAAGAAGTTCATATAGCCGAAAGCAGAAGCTTGGTGTAATCCTCCTTGGGACTGTCAAAAATCTCATAAACGTCGCCGCTCTCTACCACTTTACCCTCTTTCAGGACCACGACCCTGTCCGCCACTTCCGCCACCACGCCAAAGTCGTGGGTCACCAGCAGGATACTCTTGCCCATATCCCTTATCCGCCTGAACAGGGATAGGATTCTCTTTTGTACGGAGACATCAAGGGCAGTGGTAGGCTCGTCCGCAAGGAGCAGAGCGGGTTCGCAAACGAGGGCCGCGGCTATACATACCCTCTGCTTTAGTCCGCCCGAAAGCTGATGGGGATACATCTTCAGCTTCTCCTCAGCCTTGGGAATGCCCACAAGTCTCGCCGCTTCCAACGCTCTCTGTCTCGCATCTTGGGCTTTGGGAAAGTGTGCTCTGTAAGCCTCCTCTATCTGAGCTCCTGCAGTAAAGAGGGGGTCAAGGTAGGTGGAGGGTTCTTGAAACACCATACCCATATCCCTGCCTCTGATTTTCCTCTTGCGGGATTCCGGTAGCTCTAAAAGCTCTACCCCCTTGAACCTTATGCTTCCCCTTAACCTTGCGTTGGAGGGTAGCAGTCCGATTGTGGCGTAAAGTATAGAGGACTTACCCGAGCCCGACTCCCCCACTATGCATAGAACCTCACCCTCCTCAAGGGTGAAGGAAACATCGTACAGAACGCGTTTATCTCCATACCAAAGGCTGAGGTCGTTTATCTCAAGTAAGCTCATCTATGGCTTTCTTTAGCCTGTCGTAGGTCTCTCCTAAGCTCTGGGATACCACTTTGGTCTTTCCTATAACCGGCATGAAGTTGGTATCCCCGTTCCAGCGGGGAACCACGTGCATGTGCAGATGGGTCTCAAGCCCGGCTCCCGCGGGTCTTCCGAAGTTATAACCCACGTTAAAACCGTGAGGCTTGAAGGCCTTAGTCAAGGCGCGCAGGGACAGCTTCAGGAGACGGTTCATGTCCGCCAACACATCGTCCCCAAGACTGAGGAAATCCCCGGTGTGCTCAAGGGGAACCACCATCAGGTGTCCCGAGTTGTATGGGTACTTATTCAGGATTATGAAGCTCCCTTCGCCCTTGTAGAGAACCAGCACCTCCTTCCATCTGTCCGGAGGCTGGTTTATAGCATGACAGAGGAAACAGCCCTCTATGTTGTCAACGTTCTCAACGTAGTGGCTTCTCCAGGGAGCCCAGAGTATATGCATCTTATAACATCCTCAGAAGCCTCTTTATGGCCTGCTCCACCATCTCCGGTGTGGGAACGAAGTCGTGCCTATCCAGCTCCATGGTATCTCTGAAGTACATGGCGGACGGGAAGTTGAATATACCGAAGTCCTCAAAGGAGGTGTTCTTGGTCACGTCCATGAAGAAGAAGCGAATCTTGTCCGAGTACTGCTCCATGTAAGGTTTGAGCAGCTGCACGAACTTCTCATTCTCAGAAGAGTTGGGGTCAACGAATAGGACGACCGTAGGTGCTTCAGAGGCCATGACCTTCTGGTAAAAGTCTTTATCGTTAATCTCTTCAAAACCTTCCAGCATTTAGGCACCTCCCTTAGAAGTCCATATCAAGGTCGTCTTCATCAAGGAACTCCATGTTTGACATGCCTCCGGGGTGTATCCCCTTGGCGTTTAAAGCGACCACCTTTATGTACTCAAGGTACTTTACAATCTCGTCGTAGGTCTCCAAGAGAATCTTGGCCTTCCTGTAGTCCTCGTAGTCCACCTTGCTAATCTTTATGACCTTCCTGAGAGCCACCCTTGACATGTAAGCTCTACCGAACTTCTCTTGCCACTCAGACCAGAACTCCGGGGTGTTGATGGGCTTTTTGACTATGAAGCTCTCAAGGTTTGCCAGCTCCTCAAGGACGCGGATATCAAAGGTGTTAGATTTTTTCATTTTATCCTCCTGTATTTGAGAAAATTATAACCTATCCCGATTAACCCTTCCGTATGTGCCACCGGGCCTTCCTATATAATAAAGGTATGGCTGTAAAGGTAGGAATCAACGGATTCGGTAGGATAGGAAGGAGCTTCTTTAGAGCCTGCTTGGGCAACCCGGATATAGAGATAGTGGCCGTGAACGACCTGACCGATGGTGGAACGCTGGCTCACCTGCTCAAGTACGACTCGGTGCACGGTCCGCTCAAGGAGGAAGTGAAGGTTCAAGGCGACAGCATATCCGTCGGCGGCAAGAGTGTGCAGATACTATCAAAGAAGAACCCGTCGGAGATTCCTTGGGGAGAGCTGGGTGTTGAAGTGGTGATTGAGTCCACCGGGATATTCAGGGATAGAGAGAAGGCCTCTTTGCACCTTGAGGGCGGTGCCAAAAAGGTAATAATATCGGCACCTGCCAAGAATCCGGACATCACAATCGTCTTGGGGGTGAACGAGGAGGATTACGACCCTAAGGAGCACAGGATAATATCCAACGCTTCCTGCACTACCAACTGCCTCGCTCCCACGGTGAAGGTTTTGATGGATAGGTTCGGTCTCAAGAGGGGATACATGGTTACCGTTCACGCTTACACCAACGACCAGCGGCTCCTTGACCTACCCCACAAAGATATGAGGAGAGCCAGAGCCGCTGCAGTCAACATAATACCCACGACCACCGGAGCGGCTAAAGCCATAGGGGAGGTAATTCCCCAGCTCAAGGGTAAGCTTGACGGCACCTCAAGGCGGGTTCCGGTTCCCGACGGCTCGCTGGTGGACTTGACCGTAGTGCTTGAAAGCTCTCCGTCGGTGGAGGAGATAAACGAAAGCTTCAAAGAGGCGGCTCAAGGCTACAAGAGCAGCGGCAAGGTGTATCTCAGGGAGATTCTTGAGTACTCCGAGGAGCCTTTGGTCTCCGCGGACATCGTGGGTAATCCCCACTCCGCCATATTTGACTCTCAGCTGACCCAGGTTATAGATGATATGGTGCACGTGGTATCTTGGTACGACAACGAGTGGGGATACTCCTGCAGGCTGAGGGATTTGGTGCTCTTTATGGCCGAAAGGGGCATTTAGTATAATAGTTCTCTCAAATCAGCGTTGGAGGAAGGAGAATGGATTTATACGAATACGAGGTTTACGAAAAGATATTTAAGAAGTACGGGGTTCCCACCACGAGATTCATGTTCGTTGACCACGTGAACGAGGAAGTGGAAAACTTCGTAAACCAGCTGGGAGAGTGCGTTGTAAAGTCGCAGGTTTTGGTAGGAAAGAGAGGTAAGGCCGGAGCCGTAAAGCTCTGTTCCAGTCCGGAAGAGGCCATAGAGGAGATAAATACGCTCCTTGAGTATCCCGTCTACGGTGAGATGCCCGTAGGCGTTCTGGTTGTTGAAAAGGCAAACATACTCAAAGAGATTTACGCTTCCATAACCTACTCCACCGAAACCCGTTCTCCCGTTCTAACCCTTAGCCTTGAGGGAGGGGTTGACATAGAGGAGGTTCCCCCCGAGAAGATAGGCATATATCCCATAAATCCCATGAAGGGACTCTATCCCCACATGGTAAGAAATTACCTCATAGAGCTGGGCTATCCCCACGAGTATATGGGTGCTCTAAGGCAGCTGTCCGAGGTCATAGCCAACATGTACAGGGCGTTCTGGGAGTCCGAGGCGAGGCTCCTTGAGGTCAATCCCCTTGCCATAGTGGATAAGGGGGGCAAGCTCAGGGTTCTCGCCTTAGATGCGGTGGTAAAGATAGACGACGACGCCTCCGTTCCTCCGGCTAAGGTTTACGGCGTCAGGACCGCGCTCAAGAGACCGCCTACCGAGAGGGAGATAGCCGCCGCGGAGATAGACAAGGACGACCACAGGGGAAAGGCCGGCTCTTACGTAGAAATGGACGGCAACATCGCCATGATGACCTTCGGTGGTGGTGGCTCCACGGTCACCATAGAAACCACCTACGCCATAGGAATGAAGCCGGCCAACTTCACCGATATAGGCGGAAACCCGCCGGCCGAGAAGATGTACAGGATTACGAGGATAATACTCTCCAAGCCCGGGATAAAGGGCGTTTTGGTCTGCGGCGGGACGGCCAACAACACGAGGATAGACGTCACCCTCGGAGAGGGCGTTGCCAACGCCATAAGGGACCTGAAGAAGGAGGGCAAGCTTGACCCCGATTGGATATGGGTGGTCAGGAGAAACGGCCCCGAGGCGGAAAAGGGACTTAAGATGCTCTACGAGGCCTTTAAAGAGTGCGGCGTTAAAGGGGAAATCTACGACTCAAGCCTTCCCCTGACGGAGGCACCCGTAAGGCTGAAGGAGCTTATGGACAAGTGCGGTTCTTTGACCGAGGAGAGCAAAGAGGACAGGGTCTTGACCGACGAACAGGCTAAAGACATGGGGATATAAATGGGTGAGCGGGTGCAGGAGCTAAAGGATTACATAGAAGGTAAGGTAGGCTCCGCAAGGAGCGTTTTGAGGGAGCTTAGCTCCCTGAGGACGGAGGTAAAAAACGCCGCCCTGCTCAGAGCCGCCGAGCTTCTTGACGCACGCCGCTCCTTTATAAAGGAAGAAAATCAGAAGGATATAGAGTTCGCAAAGGAGAACAAGCTAAGACCGGCCTTGATAGACAGGCTCCTGCTCAACGACAAGCGCATAGACGGGATGATAAAGGTTTTAAAGGACGTGGCTTCCCTACCCGACCCTGTGGGGGAAATCGTCAAGGTGTGGAACCTTCCCAACGGACTTAAAGTAGGTAGAATGAGGGTTCCCCTCGGGACTATCCTGATAATATACGAGTCCAGACCCAACGTAACCGTTGAGGCGGCGGCTCTGTGCATGAAGTCCTCCAACGCGATAGTCCTCAGGGGTGGCAAGGAGGCGGTGAACTCCAACAGAGTTTTGGTCTCTCTCCTCAGAGAGGCCTCGGAGCAGGTAGGATTTCCCCAGGAGGCTATCCAGTTCATAGACAGAACCGAGCGGGAGATAGTGTGGGAGCTTCTCAAGATGGAAGGCAAGATAGATGTGGCCATACCAAGGGGAGGAGAGAGCCTCATAAGGGCCGTGGCAGAAAACTCAAGGGTTCCGGTAATCAAGCACTACAAGGGTGTCTGCAGCGTATACGTTGATGAAGAGGCGGATTTAGATAAGGCCTATGACATCGTGTACAACGCCAAGGTTCAGAGACCCTCCGTGTGCAACGCCATAGAGAACTTGATAATCCACAGGAAGGTTCTCCAGGAGTTCTTTCCCAAGATGGCCTACTTCCTGGGAAGGGCGGGTGTAGAACTCAGATGCGATGAGGAGAGCCTAAGAGTGATAAGGGAGGACGAGAAGCTCTCCTTCGTTAATGCGAAGCTCGCCACGGAGGAGGACTACTACGAAGAGTTCTTAGACCTGATTTTGGCCGTGAAGGTCGTAGGCAGCTTAGAGGAGGCCATGGACTTTATAGATAGATACGGCTCAAAGCACTCGGACTCTATACTGACCGAGAACTACTCCAAGGCTATGAGGTTCTTGAGGGAGGTGGACTCGGCCGCGGTTTACGTTAACGCATCAACCAGATATACGGACGGCAACGAGTTCGGGCTCGGTGCCGAGATGGGAATATCCACCGATAAGATACACGCAAGGGGACCTATGGCCTTAGAGGAGCTTACCGTTCAGAAGTTCATAATACTTGGGGAAGGGCAGTTCAGAGACAACTTCGGAGTTCCAGAAGAGTTTAAGAAAGAGCTCGGTTTATGCTGAACCAGAATCTTGAGCTTCGTCTAAAGCTTAACCTGAATCTGCTTCTGAAAAATCAGGTTGAGGTGTTGCTCTACTCCTCTCTGGAGTTTGAGAACCTATTGCGGGAAGAGTCCTTGGCTAACCCCTTCCTAAGCGGGGTTGAGTTCAGGTATCCGCAGGGTGTCAGCTTCGGGGACGATAGGCCGAGCTACCAGGTCGCCTACACCAAGTCCCCTTACGAGGAGATAAAGGAGAGCGTCAGGACAGAGCTGGAGGGCTTGGATTTGGAAATCGCCACGGAGATTATCTCTTCTACCGATGAGAGGGGCTTTTTCGTTGGCGATACCGCTTCCATAGCGCAGAAGTTCGGTGTCTCCCCAGACTACGTTGAGGACCTTAGAGAGTTCGTAGCGAGGCTTGAGCCTTTGGGAGTAGCCTCAAGGGATTTAGAGGAGTTTATATGCATACAGCTGGAGGAGCTGTATCCGGACGACAAAGATAAGCGCAGGGAGATTCTGGAAGCCATAAGGTCGGGAAGCCTGAGTGAGGAGATAAAGAGGGAGCTATCTCACATAAGGCTGTCTCCCATATTGCCTCAGTCGGCCGATTACGCCGTGGGCAAAGTGGACGCCGTCATAGAGGTGGACAACGGTGAGCTGATTCCCTACATAAACGATGAGTTTATAGAGCTTCAATTGAACGAACACTACCTTGAGCTTTACAGAAGGTCTAAGGGGGAAACCAAGAGCTTCCTGAGGGACATGCTGGAGAGGGTTTACACCTACAGGCAGATTATCAAGCTTCGCAGGGACAACCTCAGGCGCATAATCCTCAAGGTAATAGAGGTTCAGAGGGACTTTCTCTTAGGCGAGGGTTCTCTAAAAACACTCTTGGTGAAGGACGTGGCTCAAGAGCTGGGAGTGAGCGAGTCCACCGTGAGCCGCCTAATAAACTCTAAGTACGTAAAGACACCTCAAGGAACCTATCCCCTCAGGTTCTTCTTCGTCAGGGAGACGGCGGGCGGAATATCTCAAGAGGAGCTAATGAAGGAGATAAAGAGCCTCATAGAGAACGAGGACAAGAGGAAACCCCTCAGCGATGACGAGATAGCTAAGGTGCTCAAGAACAAAGGCTACGACGTAGCCAGAAGGACGGTTGCCAAATACAGGGATTTGCTCGGGATACCCTCTTCAAGGAAGAGGAAGCTCAGAAATCCTTGAGGTGTTTAAGGTAGAGCCCGTATCTGTCCTTTAGCTCTTCCATAAAGTCTCCACCCAGCTTCTCCAGTAGAGCGTCTGCGAGAACTATGGCCAACATCGCCTCTCCCACTACGGAAGCCGCCGGTACCGCGGTTATGTCCGTTCTTTCTTTACCGGCCTTTATCTCCTCCTTTGTATCTATATCAACGCTTCTCAAGGGATTGCGCAGAGTGGGAATCGGCTTCATGGCGACCCTGACCAGAATAGGCATTCCGTTGGTTATTCCTCCCTCTGTCCCGCCCAGATTGTTGGAGAACCTGTAGAATCCCTTCCCTTTAGACCAACCTATCTCGTCGTGAACCTGCGAGCCTGGTCTGTCTGCGGCCTCAAACCCCATTCCTATCTCCACCCCCTTCATGGCCTGTATGCTCATCATGGCTTGAGCTATCCTTCCATCTATCCTCCTGTCCCATTGAGCGTGGCTTCCCAGTCCGGGGGGGACGCCTACGGCGAACACCTCAAAGACACCTCCCAGGCTCTCGCCCTTCTCTATAGCCTCGTCTATGACCTCTTTGAGCCTTTCGTCTTCCGACGGATTGGGAAATCTAAGCTCCGATGCTTCGGCAAGAATGTGCCTCTTGAGAAGCTCTCCCTCCCTTATCTCGGGATACACTCCGCCTATCCCCAGAACGTAGCTTCCCACCCTTATACCGAACTCCTCAAGGAACCTCTTGCATATAGCTCCAACGGCCACCCTTGCCGCCGTTTCTCTGGCAGATGCTCTCTCAAGGATATTCCTCAGGTCTCTCTGGTTGTATTTAAGTCCTCCGGATAGGTCTGCATGCCCGGGACGGGGTCTCTTGAAGGGAACTACGGAGCTTCCGGGCTGACCCTCGTAGGCCATCTTATCTTCCCAGTTCTTCCAGTCCCTGTTCTCTATCCATAAGGTTATGGGAGAACCGAGGGTTTTGCCGAACCTGACACCGGACAGAAACTGGACCCTGTCCTTCTCTATCTTCATTCTGCCTCCCCTGCCGTAGCCTCTCTGTCTCCTTGAAAGCTCCCGATTTATATACTCCGAGGATATACTGAGATTGGCCGGCAGACCCTCCAGAATAGCGGTCAGTCCCCTGCCGTGAGACTCACCAGAGGTTAAGAACCTTAATGCCACGAGGGACATTTATTGCTCTTTCGGAACCCTTGCCGCTTTGACAACCTTGCCCGCTTTGAGACACTTGGTACAGACGTAAATCCTTTTAACGCTTCCGTCGGGAAGCCTTACCCTCATCTTGTGAACGTTTGGTTTGAAGAGTCGCGGGTTTCTTTCGGCAGAGAAGGTGACCCTTCTTCCGTGAACCTTCCTCTTTCCGCATATCTGACAAGCCGCCATACTCATACACCTCCGGGTTTAGGCACAAGCCTGATATTATAAACCAAATTGCTACAGTATGAGCATGCCATCTCCGTAGCTGTAAAACCTGTACTTCTTCCCAACCGCCTCCCGATAAGCTTTCAGTAAAAATTCTCTGCCCGCAAAGGCGGACACGAGTATGAGTAAAGAGGACTTGGGCAGGTGGAAGTTGGTTATCATAGCGGAGACCACCTTGAATCTGTAAGGAGGATATATGTATAACTCCGTCCAGCCTTCGTAAGGCTCTCCTTTGGAGGTCTCTAAGGCCCGAACTACCGTCGTGCCTACTGCAATAACCTTCTTGCCTTCCCCTTTAGTCCTCTTTATAGCCTCCGCCGTATCCGGAGGAACCCTAACGAACTCGGCGTCAACCCTATGCTTGTGTATCAGTTTCTCCTTTACCGGTTTAAAGGTACCGTAAGAGACGTGCAGGGTTATAAATGCCGTCTTTACTCCCTTTTCCTCAAGCTTTGCCATCAGCTCCTCTGAAAAGTGCAAAGAGGCGGTTGGAGAGGCCACAGCACCCTCCTCCTTGGCGAATATGGTCTGATAGTACTTCCTGTCTATCTCCTCCTCTTCCCTCTCAAGGTAAGGGGGTATGGGAATGTGGCCGTATCTGTCTATATCGGCCAAAGGGTTGTCCGTCAGAAGCTCAACCTCAAAGCTGCTCTCCCTTATATGTCTCAGGATTTTTATCCTAAAGCCTTTTGCCACCTCAATTTCCAATCCTTCCCTAATTTTTTTGCCACCCACGAGGGCCTTCCATCTGCGGGGTGTTATGAAATCTGTCAGGACTACCTCTACCTTACCACCCGTAGCCTTCTTGCCGTACAAACGGGCGGGTATGACCTTGGTGTCGTTAAACACCAGCAAATCACCCTCCTCAAGGTAATCGGGTAGATTTATAAAGGTGTTGTGCTCTATGCTGAGAGAATCTCTTCTCAGAACCATCATTCGGGCGTTGTGCCTCGGCAAGGTGGGATATTTGGCTATCAACTCCTTGGGAAGGTGATAATCAAAGTCCTCTATGCGCATAGATGGAGATTTTAAATCAACCTCTTGAAAACCACCACCAAGGTAAACGCGGCTATCATCACCATGACGATGCTGCCCCCGGGAGCGAGGTCAAAGTGCAAGGATATGAGTATCCCGGACACGGTGGAGAGCACGGAGATGAGTGCGGACAGTATCAGACTGCCCCTCAGGGACTTGGCCACCGCTATGCCAGCCGCGGCCGGAATGACGGCGAAGGAAGAGGCGAGAATAATTCCCACCGCCTTTATGGAGACGATTATCACCAGAGAGGCCAAGGAGACGAAGAGGTGGTTAAGCACCATGACCTTGATGCCCCTGACCTTTGCCATCTCCTCGTTAAAGCTCATCAGCAACAGACTTTTAAAGTTGAGCAGGAGGAAGGCGCAGGTTATTAAAAATACCCCTGTGCTCAAATAGAGTTCGTATGGGGAAACTATCAGCACGTTGCCAAAGAGGTAAGAAAACACGTCCTCTCTAAAACCCTCCGACAGGCTCAAGAGCACTACCGCAAGCGCCACACCCCCGGAGAAAACAATGGCTAAGGATACATCTCCACCTATGCGCCTTTTCCTCCTCAGGAGTTCTATCAGGTTGGCAACACCGAGGGTGAGTATTCCGGAAAAGAGGAAGGGTTCCACACCCAGCAGGACGGCCAAAGCCACGCCTCCGAAGGCGAAGTGAGACAGGCCTGCACCTAAGAAGGCGAGCCTTCGCAAGATAAGAAAAACGCCTACCAAAGAGGAGGATAGCGCTATCAACACCCCGGCCAGCAATCCCCTTTGAACGAAGTCGTATTGAAGAAGCTCCATACCTTTACTCCCTGTGAAGGCCGAACAGGTGTGCCAGAATGCTCTCCGCCTCCTGCACGGAGCCTTCGTATCTGAGCGTCCTGTCTATGGCAAGGATTCTATCGGCGTTGGAAAATAGCGCTCCCAAGTTGTGGGATACCATGACCACACTCTTGCCGGTATTTTGGGATAGCTCCCTCAGTAGCTCCATTATGTGCTCCTGAGAGTGTATGTCCAGCCCCGCCGTAGGCTCGTCAAGAATCAGGAGTTGCGGCTCTGAGCTGAGCGCCATACCTAAGAGAACGAGCTGCTGCTGTCCACCGGAGAGCTCAGTAAAACGTCTGCTCAGCATCTCTTCCATGTGAAGGAAATCCACCAGATCCTTAAGTCTGCGCTCGTGTCCGACAACGCTCGTCAGAAGCTCTCCGACGCTAACAGGGTGAAATCTGTCTATAGCAACGCGCTGAGGGACATAGCCCACTCTGCTCCACTCTTTAAACTTTTTGAGCTCTTTGCCGAATAGATATATCTTCCCCTCAAAGCCTTCCAGCAGACCCAGCATGAGCTTGATGAGGGTGGTTTTCCCTGCTCCGTTGGGGCCTATAATACCCAGAAACTCACCCTCGTAAATGCTGAAGCTGACGCTATCAAGTACTTTGACCCCCCCGGCGTAGGAGAAGCTAAGGTTCTCAACCCTTACCACCTCCCTCATCTGCACCCTAAAGCCCTCTTCAATACCTCAAGGACACCCTCAAGAGCGGATACATAACTGCTGTAAGAGGATAGCTTTGCATCAAAAACTAAAACCCTCAATCCCCTCTTCTCAAAGAGCGAGGAGAGCTTGGAGTCCTCCCATTTTAGAGATACGACGGAGGTGATGCCCTCTTCCCTGATAACTCTGAAGGCCTCCTTAAGAAAGGCCAAAGATAGGTCTCCGTGAGCCTCTCCTTCCTTCGGTGCTATCTGCCTGAATCCATAGTCCACCGCAACGTAGGTAAAGGCCGGATGCGTAGCTATCAAGCTCTTAAACTTGCAAGCCTTTAGAGTCTTTCTAAATCTTTCGTCAAGGACCTTAAGAGCGTTCATCAGGTTCTCGTAATTTCTCTCATAAGTGGTGACCCCTTCGGGGTTTATCCTTTTTAAGGAAGAGTAAATCTTTGGAAGAACTTCCATCACCCTTTTGGGGGACAGCCAGAAGTGGGTATCGCCACCTAAGCCCTTTTCCTCATCCAAAAGTACCAGCACCTTGTCCCCAATAACCTCTATCACCTTTCTCTCCCAGGCCTCGGAGTCGGAAGCTAAAATTACCAGGTCCGCCCTTGAGAGCCTTAATACATCTTTGGGAGATATCTCGTAGAAGTGGTAATCGGCACCTTGAGGTAGTAAGGTTTGAATCTGCACCTCTGAACCGGCTAACTCTTTTACAATAAGGTATGTGGGATAGGTTCCCACAACCAAGAGGGGCTTAAGGTGGGCTACTATGGGAAGCAGGAGAAGGGCAAGCCACGCTTTAATCATCGTGTATAAATTTTATAACTATAACCCATGAAAGAGATACTAACGCTTGTATTTCTCACCCTATCCTACAACTTTATCCTATGGGTTATAACCGAGAACGGCCTAATCCCCGTGCCCCTGTTTCCCAACGACCTTCTCACGGGCGTTCTCCTCTTTTCCTTTAACACCTCCCTCTTCCTGAGCTGGGTATTCGGGGAGAGGAAAAGGGCCGTGCTCTGGATAACCGCACTCTTTCTCATGCAGACCGTAGGACTCGCGATAATTTTGGGGGAGTATTCCATAATAACCGAGATACTCACACCCCTGACGCTGACCTACTCCTTCGTGGTTCTATTTGAATCCCCTACGGAGAAGAGACTGAGAGCCTTAATAGAAGAGAACGAGGCTCTCTTGGAAGAGTTGGAGAGAAACCGGCGGGAGCTTCAGGCATTGAGGGTTGCGATAGGAGAGAACAACAGCAAGATGGAAGAGCTGCTTAAAGAAAAGAGAAGCTTAGAAATCAAGCTCAAGGACGCGGGGCTGACCAAGGTTCAGAAGGAGAAGCTGGAGGAGGAAAAGAGAAACTTAGAGAGCCGGATTGAGGAGTACAACAAGGAACTCAAAGCTCTTAAGAGCAAGGAAATGAAGCTTGTAGAAGCAAACAGAAGGCTCTTTTCTCTGCTGGAAGCTCTAAGAGACGATGAAACCAAAAGTGGCAAGGGCAGGGAGCTTATCAACCTAAGGCGCGAGAGAAAGAAGCTTCTTAAAGAAATATTTGAGCTTCAGGACCTTTTGGACTTTTATGCAGAAGAGAACGAGAAACTTTCACGGGAAAGAGAAGAACTAAAGGAACAGATTGAGGAATTGAGTAAAGAGCTATGTGAAAAAGAGCTGCGAATAGAAAAATTGCAGAGCGCCAAAAGGAAGATGATGGACATATACGGGGAGGTATTGGCGGGCGTATTCAGAAGCTTTACCTTTACGGACAGGGCCTTAGAGGAGTTCATAAGGCTGGACATAGATAGGAAAAAGGCACTTTTGAGGGAACTGATACGCATTGATTACGGACTCAAAGAGCTAAATTACGAGCCTTTGGCCAACAAGAGAGACGTGTTTAAGATAAAGTTTCAAGGTGGAAGGGCCTACTTCACCCTTTCGGAAGGAAAGAGGTTAATTCTTGGCATCTTGGATTCGGAAGACGACAAGGACAAGAGCAGGTACATAGAGGAGCTTATAGGACGCTAAGTTTTCCACTCACCCGCATTGAGCCTGTCCCTGAGCACCCTCTTGAGAACCTTTCCGGTGGCGTTCAGGGGCATCTCTTTCAGTATTACGAACTGCTTGGGTATCTTGTAGTCCGCTAACCTTTCCCTGAGGTAGGCTCTCAGCTCGGCGATATCCAGATGCTCCTCCTCTTGAGCCTCTTTTATGAAGGCGACCGGCACCTCTCCGTGCTGTTCGTCCTTCTTACCCACAACGGCCGATATCTCTACCTTAGGGTGGGCGTTCAGGTGTTCCTCAATCTCACGGGGGTACACGTTTATACCCTTGTATATTATGAGGTCCTTCTTCCTATCAACTATGTAAAGGTAGCCCTCTTCGTCCAGATATCCCATATCTCCCGTTTTGAGCCAGCCGTTGATTATAGTGTTCTCGGTCTCGTAAGGATTCTTATAGTATCCCTGCATCACGCAGTCTCCCCTAACTATAATCTCTCCCACGCTTTTGGTGGGCAACTCTACCAGCTCTTCGTCCACCACTTTCACTTCGTAATCGGGCAGCGGTGGACCTACGGATAGGGCCTTTATCTTCTGTGGCCTGTTCACGCATACTACCGGCGAGCATTCGCTCAGGCCGTATCCTTCAAGGAGTTTGGCCCTCTTGAACTTGGCCTGCATTTTCTCAAAGGTGGCCTTGGGCAAGGGAGCACCGCCCGAGATAAAGTACCTAATCCTGTTGAACCACATAAAATACCAGGGAAGCTTGGCCTTTGCCAGGGCGTTGTAAACCTCTGGAACTCCCATAAATACGGATACCCTTTTTAGGAGCACCTGCTTGAATATGTTGGAGAAGGGTCTTATTGACTTGACTATTACCATAGGGCTGGCCAAATAGAGCGGAAGAAGAACGGTGGCGGTCAAGGTGAAGGTGTGGAACATGGGAAGATAGACTATAAATCTGTCCCTGTGGGATAGGTTGCCCACCGCCACTATATTCTCAATGTTGGAAAAGAGGTTTTTGTAAGAGAGCATTACACCTTTGGGTTTGCCCGTTGTGCCGGAGGTGTACAGGATTACGGCGGTATCCTCAAGTTCCGCCCGGTCTTCCAGCCCTTTGCCGTCTTTTATGCTCAAGCCCTCCTCAAAGGGTAGGTTTGAGTCCCCCGACACGGGCATACCGCCCACCCATACCGTCTTGGCGGGCCTGCTGGCCGTGGGCACACCCTCTATAGCGTAGCGGAACTTGGGCTCCGTTATGAGAACCTTGGCCTCGCTGTGCTCCAGTATGTAGGCAAGTTCAGAACTCTTTAAGAAGGTGTTTACCGGCACCGGCACGGCTCCCAGCTTACCGGCGGCAAGGAAGGAGATAAGGTACTCCTTGCAGTTGCCCAAAAGAATGGCCACCTTGTCCCCTTTACCTACACCTATCAGATTCAGGTATCTCGCGAAGGAGTCCACCAGCTCTTTGAGTTCCAGGTTGGAGAGCTTTGAACTTCCCTCAAAGATTATAGGCCTCTTGGGGAAGCGCTCGGCGTTGGCCTCCAGCACTTCGTAGAAGTTTTTGAACCTATACTTGGCTACCTTCATCTCAGGCCTGTCTAAAACCTGTATCCCAAGGATAGGTTTACGAGGTGAGCCTTAAGCTCGCTGAACTCGCCGCTTAAGATGGTATTGGTAGCCTTCCTGCTGTCTTTGGTCACGAAGAGGTAAGCAAGTCCCAACTCCCAGTTGGGTTTGGGTTTGTATATACCGCCCAAAGACAGTATCCACGCGTTGGAGTCGGGAAGCTCAAAACCGAGACTCTTCTGGGGTATGGGAGAATTATCGTAGGCTATACCCAGCAGCCCGGTAAGTCTTTCGTTAAATCTGTGGATTATTCCGACGCGGAAGGTATTCGTATCTTTCCAATCCTTCTCTTTTGCCTGTCCGAGGGGGGACATCTCCACCACTATGTCCGCAAAGTTGAAGTCAAGCTTGTTGTAATCAGACCAGAAGATTCTCTCGTAGGTAAACTCAAAGGTGGTGGCACTCATGTTAAAGGCTACGCCCAGTCTGAACTCTGCGGGTAGAGGCACGCTGACCCTTCCACCTGAGGGGTTTATGGTGTGCAGGGTATTGTAAGGTGCCGGCAGGTAGAGGTATCCCTTCGCATCACCCTTGATGTTTATGTCCACCTTGGAGCGGTATAGAGCTGATATATTTACCCCCCTCGTAGGCCTAACGGAAGCGGACAGGTAGTATCCTGCGGCTACACCGCTGTCTCCCTCCATATCCACCCTGTACACGTTTTCGTACTGATACTTGACCTTTCCGTCCGCATAAACACCCCTCAAGCCCCCGCCCAAAGAAAGCTTGTCGTTTACCCTGTAAGACATGCCCATGCTGAGCTCTACAACCCTAAGGGTGAACTCCTCCGCCGTGGCCTTAGGAATCTTTGCGGTCCACCTCTTGGACAGCCCGGCGGGCGTGGTTATGGACAATCCAAACCTGAAATCTCCTATGGAGGGACTTACGTAGTGAAAGTAGGGTATTAAGAAGTTTTCACTCTTAGAGTAAGCGTCGGATATGACAAATCTCTTTAGGGCAGGGTCTAAAGCGCTTCCCCTGAACTTTACCTTGGGCAGGTTTATATACTTAAAGCCCGCTTCAAGGCTTGCGTTTTGCCCCATCCAAGACATGTTTGCAGGGTTGTAGTAATTGGCATCTGCGGAATCTGCAGAGGACATGTAGGCTCCGGCGGTCCCCATGGCTCTGATTGATTGCTCGGGTATCTTGTATCCCCCGGCATGTACGGCTCCGCTCAAGGCAAAGAGCGCTCCCGCTGACAGTAAAATGCCTCTCTTCATCTTTTCCCTCCTTTCCAAAAGCATACAGACAGAGATTTTAATATAATTAGATACACTACCTTGGCTAAGGAGCCGTAGTTCAGCCCGGTCAGAACGCCGGCCTGTCAAGCCGGAGGGCGCGGGTTCAAATCCCGTCGGCTCCGCCATTCTTTATAAGCTCCTCACAAAGCTCTAAAGCCTTTTTACTTGCTCCTAAGTCAGCTATTCCTTTCCACGCTATATCGTAGGCGGTTCCGTGGTCCGGGGAGGTTCTAACGAAGGGCAGTCCCAAGGTTAGGTTAACGCCCTCGTTAAAAGAAAGCATCTTGAAGGGTATCAGTCCCTGGTCATGATACATACACAAGAACACATCGTAAGCTTCACAATTTATAAAGGCGGTATCCGGCACCAAGGGACCTTCAACGTGGAACCCTTCCCTCCTCTTTTGTTCTATAGTAGGAGCGATCACCTCTGCCTCTTCGCTACCTATGTCTCCACCTTCACCCGCATGGGGGTTCAGTCCTAAAACGCCTATGGTAGGCTTTTTCCCGAAAAGCCTTTTGAACTCTCTGTCTATGAGTTCTATCTTGGCGGATAAACTCTCCGGTGTTATGAGAGCGCTTACGTCTCTTAGGGGCACGTGGGTGGTCATCAAGACCACCTTGAGTCTGTCAGAATACATCATCATAGCAAACTCTCTAACTCCCGAAGCCTTAGCCAAGAACTCAGTCTGACCTTCGTAGGAAAACCCTGCCCTCTTCGCCCAGAACTTGCTTATCGGCATGGTGAGTACTCCGTGAACGTTCCCGCATACGGCGTCAACCACCGCTCTTGCCAAGTAAGCTACCGCCACTTTGCCGGAGTTTACGGAAGGTTCGGGTTTTGGCTTGCTTCCTATATTCAAATCTACCA
Source organism: Aquificaceae bacterium (assembly GCA_027014155.1). Classification (GTDB taxonomy): domain Bacteria; phylum Aquificota; class Aquificia; order Aquificales; family Aquificaceae; genus WFYI01. Next base: position 19,251 of record JALWEG010000002.1, on the reverse strand, counting down.
GGTACACCCCCGGCTCTTTTATCTCATCTACAGTTTCTACCCTTTCATACCGGATATCTATTCCGAACAGCTCGGAAGCGTAATCTATGCTCTTGGCGTCTCCGTAAAGTATATAGGCGTTTTCCCTCTTAAAAGAGCCGCTCAAACGTACTATAAGCTCCGGTCCAACGCCCGCCGGGTCTCCGATGGTTATGGCTATTTTTTGGGGCATAATGACTTTACATTAAAATTTACACTAAAAACTATTTCAAGCTTAAGAATGAACAACTAAAGCCTTGTGCGACCCTTAATAAGGTGTGTTCAGTTTTCCAAGATTACGGTATAATATATTAAGTTAAAATGAAGGTAGTTGTATTGGATAACTATGACTATGAATATATCTTTAGTTTCTTTGCTCTGCAAAGAGTAGATAACGTAGTTTATGTATTCGGTGATGTTAATAGTAAAGATGTAGAGAGAATCTTGTTATATTTAATATTCCGCGTAGAAGATGTATTAGTTGTTAAATCAAGATTTGAATCGTCTATAGAAAACAAACTTAATAAAAGAGGACCGTTTAAAGGCATCAAATCGGATATAATTGCATTAGCGGAAGAGGCTAAATCCTTTGATGAATTCTTAGAAAAACTGTCTAATAAATTTTATATAATGGTTTTAGATGATATTTCTCCATTTGAAGCTTACGATTTCTATAAAGAAAATGAACAGATAAGAAGCTGGGAGAACGCAAGATTTACAAGATATGTGGAAGAACATCTTGATAAATTAGATGAATCGTACATCAAAGAGGAAATTGAGAGAGAAATTGAAGATATAGAGGCAATTATACATAGTATGGATGATGATAATCCAAGCAATGAGATTATAGAAGTGCCAACATATGACGAATATGATTATGGATATTATGGGTATGTAGAAGATATAGAAGAAGTTGCGGATTCAGAGACCAAGAAATCTGTGGTTCCGGTTAAGATACTTGTTAAGCATCATAAAACGGGAAAACTTTTTTACAGAACCTATTATGTTGCAGAGGATAGGCTTGAGTACTATAGGGAAAGGGAATTGACGGATAAGGAAAAAGGAATAGAAAAGCCGAGGTATATTACATCAATTTCAGAAGGAGATACGAGTTTTTAGAATCTGCCGATAGGATTTGATTATGCCTCTCTTCCTTGAAGACGCGTAAGGGTTAGTATGTTTGCAGTCTATAGCGATGGTAAAGACCAATAGAACACAGGGTTCCGTTATAGTCTATGTACTCCTTATGGTAGCCATCATATCCGTGGTGGTGTTCGTATCCCTCAGGAGCGCCAAGTCCTCTTACCTGGAAAGCAGGTTTATGGCCGAGAGGTTCCGTACAGCCTTGGCCCTTAAGCCCCTTGCCTTTATGGGAGTGGAGAGATACATGAGCGAGATGACCGTAGCTCAGCTCAGGAGATACTCAAAGTTCAACAAGATGAGAATGGAGTATAAGCTGGAGGCCGGTGGTAGAACCTACAGGGTGGTAGTTGAGCCGGAGGTGGGAAGAATAAGCGTAAACCTCGCAGACAGAGCTACCTTAGAGAGACTTTTCAAAAAGGTCTTGAACGAGGCCGATTACTCCTTTAAGAAGGAAGAGGTAAACCTGCTGGTTGATTCGCTGATGGACTTTAGGGATAAAGACAACGACGTAAGACCTCAAGGTGCGGAAAGGGATTACTACATAAAATCGGGATACGAACCCAAGAACGGCTTTCTGACCTCTCTGTCGGAGCTTATGTGGGTGAGGGGAGTTTCTGAAGACATATACCGAAGGTTGGTTGAGTACCTGACAATATTGAACGTTCCCATAAACGTAAACTATACCACCAAGGATATTCTCCTGCTTGCGGGACTCTCTGAGGCGGAGGCCAACCTTATAATAGGTTTCCAGAAGGCTAAAGGTCTCAGAGGTTTATCTAAAGACGAGCTGTACGGCTCGCTGACGCCCTATCACAGGGAGATATACGCCTTTAGGTTCGTCCTGCACCCAATGCCCAATACCTTCAGGGTTTACATATACGAAGGTGGGAGTAAAGACTACACGGCGATGTTGGTAATAGACGTTTACGGAAACATTTACGACCTAATCTGGTAATCTCAGGTTATTACGTCTATTATCTCTTTAACTATCTTATCCACCGGCAACTGGTACTTGGCTATTACCTCCTTAATCCTCTTTTCAAGCTCGGCTAAGGATACATCGTTGCCACCTGTGGAGGGAACGTCCCTACCACCGGCGACGCCATCTTGAGAGGGAGGACTTGCATCTCTTCCACCGGTTGAACCTTCAGGGGGGAGGTCCCTTCCTCCTACGTTCCCGTTTTCAGACGGAGGTGTTGTTGACGTGTCTGGCGGAGAAGAGGGTTCCTCTACGCCCACCACTCCGGCGAACACGTCCTCAAGGGAAACGTTGTATTCCTCACTATCCCTATGTATGGCCGTGTACTTTCTCAGGAAGTAGAAGGCGCTCTCTTTGTCCAAATCTATCTCAACCGCTCCCTCGGGCAGCGGCGGAAGCTCAAACTCGTCGGATAGGGGTATGTCATACTTCTTGGCGTTTGTATATACAGCCTCAGCTCCGTATCTGTCTCTTAGCTGCTTGAAGAGAGTGCTAAACTCCTGTGCCACTTCAGGGTCTTTTATGCCGATGAAGTACCTGTCCGTGCTTTTGTATATCTCCCCATCCCCCTTTTCAACCAAGGACATCAGCTCCTCAAACTTGTTGGGGAACCTTTCCTTTAGGGAGGAGAAGAACATATCGGTCAGCAGTTGAGTGTGGGTGTAATTCCTATACCAGAAAGGGTCTATCATATCTTTTTCTATAACCTGCATATCACGCCCCTCCTTAAGAAACGTTCACAAGTATTATTCTAATGTCTGCCTTTCCGAAGTGCAAACACGAAGAGGTGGAAGGTTGCCTAAGTAGCGCTTACATGATGGTAAATCATAGTTGCATATAAGCACTTTAGTATATTATTATTTATTTCCTTTTGGAGTTTCTGGAGGGCGTTCATGAGAAGGAGCATGCTCAAGTCTAAGGTGCACAGGTTAACGGTAACCGGTGCGGAACTTCACTACGAGGGTAGCCTATCGCTGGACGAGGAACTGATGAGCTTGGCCAATCTGCTTCCCTTTGAGAGGATAGAGGTTTACAACATAAACAACGGAGCGAGATTCTCAACTTACGTTATACCTGCACCTGCGGGTTCCGGAGAGGTTAGGCTCAACGGTGCGGCAGCGAGGTTGGGAGAGAAGGGAGACCTGATAATCATAGCCTCTTACGCAGAGTACTCGGAAGAGGAGCTTGAGAGCTACCAGCCAGTGCTGGTTTACGTTGATGAGAGCAACCGCGTAAAGTCCGTGTGTAGAGACGTGGAAGCCTTCATGGAGAAAATCCTTTAACCGGAGGTCATATAGATGTTTAACGTTCCAGAGGTCAATCCAGAAGAGGCAAAAGAAATCCTTGATAAAGAAGAGAACGTTGTTCTGTTGGACGTTAGGACGCCGCCCGAGCATATACAGGTCAGGATTCCCAACTCGGAGCTTATACCTTTGGACAACCTGAGGTTTGAAGCCCAAAACCTTCCTAAGGACAAGAAGTACATAGTCTATTGCAGGAGCGGGGAACGCAGCGCTTTTGCAACTTACTTTTTGAGACAGCTGGGATACGAAGCCTACAACCTGGCAGGTGGAATTATATCTTGGCCCTACGACAGAGAGTCGGGTATGCCTAAATCCTGATTATATCCTCAGCCTGCTTTACAGCATCGTTTACTATTATCTCAAGCTCTATGGCGGGTATATTTACCTGCTCTGATATCTCCTCTGTCAGAGAGGTTAAGGCCTCGGTTCCCCGCTGGTAAGCATCTTCAAGGGCTATTGACATGGTCAGTATTTGGCCTAAGAGCTTCTCTTCACCCGTAAAGGCCTTTATGATTTTTTCGTCAACGCCAGTCTCTTTAAAGAACTGTATCTTGTCCACGTTAAGTATCTCTTCTATCATAGAAAAGAGCCCGGCTATGTATGCCTCGTTCTTTATAGATGGATTTATCTTCTTGGCAAGCTCTTCGGCGATTATGGCTCTGATTAAGGACCTCTTCCAGAGGTCGGGATTCTCCACTACCACGTAATCGTTGGTGGCAAGCAGCAGGACGAACTTCTTTAAGTTTTCCATGCCTATGTAGGAGCAAGCCTGATATATATCGGTAATCTCCTTCCTGCGGACGAAGTAGGCCGAGTTCACAAAACGCAGGAGCTTTGCCGCCATTCCCACGTCGCTCTCTATTATCTGAGCAAACTCCTTAAGGCTCTCTGCACTGTTGAGAGCCGCTATGAGTCTCATCAGCGTGCTCTTCAAGAAGGGAGCTATTTCAAACTCTTTAACTATTTGCGGTTTGCCCAGCAGGTTGCCCTCAAAGTAGTCGGCGAAGGGTTCTACCGCCTTCCTCTGTTCTTCGGTCTCTATCATACTGACAAGGAGTTTTTTGCCGTTTCTTTTTATACCCTCGGCCCTTTCCTCCGTAAAGTTCTTAGCGAAGATTTCAACAACGTCGCTTAGCTTGAACAGTTCCAGGTACTTTGAGGAGTAGAGCTCTTCATTCAATACTATTAAAACCCTTTTGGACCTAAGTTCTTCTATCTTCCTAATTATGTTTTGGTAAACCGCCTTGCCTATATCTATCTGAGATGGTATGAGTTCAAAGCCGAGCCTCGTTATGTCAAGTATATCAAGGGTTTTGTTCAAAAGCGAATCAAGGGAGACGTTCATTATGACCTTTTTACCGTTCCCCGCTCTGTCTATACCGAACTCCGATAGTATCTCTGCCAGTATATAGGTAGCCTTGTTGAAAGGAATATCCGGCGGATACTTATTCAGGTTAGAGGACTTTCTAAGATACACCTCGTAAGCAAAAATCTCCCCGTCTTTGTTAAATATCGGCTGTCTTGCTATTATAAAGCCCATCTATCACCCCCTTGAGTTCAGGATAGAGAGGGAATCTATCGCAGAGTTCCCTTACCTCTTCCCTTACGCGGCTTATAAGCTCGTCGTTGTCTATATCCTTAATGATGCTGCTTATAAACTTGGCTATAGTTCTCATTTCGTCTTCCTTCATGCCTCTCGTCGTCAAGGCGGGAGTTCCAATCCTTATACCGCTCGTTATCCAGGGCTTGAGCGGGTCAAAGGGAACGGCGTTCTTGTTCACGGTTATGTTGGCTCTTCCCAAAGCCTCTTCCGCCTGCTTTCCTGTGATGTTGAAGTTTCTTAGGTCAACGAGGACTATGTGGCTGTCCGTCCCTCCCGAGACTACCTTAAAGCCCTCCCTCATAAGCTCCTCGGCCAAAGCTTTTGCGTTCTTTACGGTCTGGCGGGCGTACTCTTTGAACTCTTGACTCATGGCCTCCTTGAAGGCTATGGCCTTGGCCGCTATCACGTGCATGAGGGGTCCCCCTTGTATGCCCGGAAATACCGTCTTATCTATCTGCTTGGCGAACTCTTCCTTGCATAGGATAAATCCGCTTCTTGGCCCCCTCAGGGTCTTGTGGGTGGTTGAGGTGGTGAAGTGGGCGTAAGGCACCGGATTGGGATACTCGCCTCCCGCTATCAATCCCGCGTAGTGGGCCATATCCACCATCAGCAGAGCGCCCACATCGTCGGCAATCTCCCTCATCTTCGCCCAGTCTATTACCCGAGGGTAGGCGGAAGCTCCACCCACTATGAGTTTGGGTTTGTGCTCCTTTGCCAGCTTGTACATCTGGTCGTAATCTATCAGTTCGGTCTCTTGATTGACTCCGTATTGGACTACGTTGAATACCTTACCCGAAAAGTTGACCGGTGCACCGTGGGTAAGGTGTCCTCCGTGGGCGAGGTTCATACCCATTATCGTGTCTCCCGGCTCAAGCACCGCCATGTAAACGGCCATGTTGGCTTGAGAACCCGAGTGGGGTTGAACGTTGGCATGTTCGGCACCGAAGAGTTCTTTAGCCCTTTTTATAGCTAAGTCTTCGGCCACATCTACGAACTCGCACCCGCCGTAATACCTCTTGAAGGGAAGTCCCTCCGCGTACTTGTTAGTTAAAACGGAGCCCTGAGCTTCCATAACCGCCAGAGAGGTAAAGTTTTCGGAGGCTATCATTTCCAGATGGTAAAACTGCCTCTCGTACTCCTTGACTATTACTTGAAATATCTCGGGGTCTGCTTCAAGTATATGTCTCATAAGGATATGTTATCACAAACGAGTTTCAGAATCTTCCTGGCGCCTTCCATCTTGGTGCGTGCGCTTATCCTCTCCTCTGCGGTTTTGGTGATTACTACGCCCTCGTACTCTCCTCCTCTTCCTATGGCACCTGTAGGGTTTGCCACTATCATGTCTAAGTTCTTGTCCAGCAGCTTCCTTTTGGCGTTCTCAATCAGGTTGTCCGTTTCCAGAGCGAAGCCTACCAGAAATCTGTTTCCCTTCCTTTTGCCCAGGTCTTTTAGTATGTCTTTGCCCTTTATTAGCTCTAAGGTTAGGCTCTCTCTCTTTTTTATCTTTCTTGTGGCGGTCTCTTTGGGAACAAAGTCGGAGACGGCGGCGTTCATGATTATCAGTTGCGCCCACCCTAAGTTATCCATAACCGCTCTGTGCATCTCTTCCACGGAGAGGGTCTTTATCAGCTCTACCTCCGGTGGCTCCTTTGCCGTGGTGAAGCCGGCTATCACCTTGACGTCTGCGCCCCACCACCTGGCTATCCTTGCGAGAGAAAAGCCCATCTCGCCGCTGGCGTCGTTGGATATGAACCTGACCGGGTCTATGTATTCTCTCGTCGCACCGCAGGTTATCAAAACTCTCTTACCGCGAAGCGGTTTATCTTCTAAGGAATAAAAAATCCAGTCTATCAACCTTTCGGTGTCGGCCAACTTCCCCTCTCCTACCTCCTCGCAGGCGAGAACTCCCCTTTCAGGCTCTACGATTATGTGTCCCATACCCTTTAATCTTTTTATGTTTTCCTGCACCGCGGGATTCTTATACATAACCGTGTTGGCCGCAGGTGCTATGAGAATCGGTCTATCGTGTGCAAGTGCCGTTGTCAGCAGGAGGTTGTCCGCTATCCCGCAGGCGAGCTTTGAGAGGGTGTTAACGGTGCAGGGCGCTATCAAGAAGATGTCCGCCCAGCGTGCGAGCTTTATGTGAGCTAACGGTTCCTCTTCCCAACCGATATAGACTCTGTTTCCGGAAAGGGTTTCAAAGGTCATGGGGGATACAAACTCTTTGGCGTACGGACTCATGATTACCTTCACGTTGAAGTTCTTCTTTCTCAGCTCCCTTACAAGGTAGGCGGACTTGTAGGCGGCTATGCCCCCCGTTATTCCTAAGAGAACGTTGCGCTTCATATTTTTGGTGCCGGAGGCGGGAGTCGAACCCGCACGCCCTTGCGGGCAGAGGATTTTGAATCCACCGCGTCTGCCAGTTCCGCCACTCCGGCTTACGGAAATTATTATATTTACTTTTTGCGCTTGGTAAACCTTATAACCTCACCTGTGCTCGCATCTACGGTAGCGTAGCCCTTGATTCCTCTAACGCTGTAAAGGCACTCTCCCGTTTTCTTTTTGAGGTAAAGCTTAACGGCGTACACCTTCCCCGTGTGGGGCACAGCGTTTTTAACTGCTTTCTCTAAGTCCACGGCTCCTTCCACACAGCTCTGCCACGAAGATGCCCAGGACATAGAAACCAAGAGCAAAATGGCAAGAACGAACATACCGAGTCCCTCCTTATATTTTCAGGCTCTTATTTCAAGTTTACCAAACTGTTGCTAAACAGGTGCTCATTACCCTCCAGCTTGTAAATCTCTCCTACGGCTGTGCCTATAACGAAGGACACCTTTAGCTTTACGGGCACCTTCCTCTCCCTGTCTATCCACAGAATCCACTTGCCTCTGGGACGCAAAAGGCCCTTAGTAGCTATCTTGGGAGACAATTCCACCTTCCAGGTGTTGAAACTTCCCAGGTCTGTGTCTATCTTCTCCTCTCCCGCAAGCCTGTAGTCAACGCTCTGTTTCCTCCCGTCGTAAAAGATTTCCACCTTGCCTTCCTTTTTTGTAGGAATGCTCCTGTATATTGCCACCGAAGCCGTGAAGGGGTCTACAGACTCTCCCACTTTTAGCAGGCGCTCAACGACCTTTTCCACCTTATCCGAGTTCTTTTTATACTTGGTTATTCTCACCTTTACGAGGCCGTCGTAAAAATCGTAGGTGTGGTCTCTTTTAAATGAGCCTTCCCTTTGGTAAAAGAGGAACTTCTTAGGTTTTAAGGTGTCCAGCTCAGAGATGGCAACACCCCAGTTGTGTATGGGCTTTACCAGTTTCCCCAGCACTACCGTTTTTGCAAAGGCTTCAATGATTAACTCGTTCCCATCTACCTTGTATTCGGTGCAGTTGTCCGCCACGGGGAAGAAAAGGTAATAGATTCTGTAGCACACCTTGAGTTGTTGGGAAAAGGAGGCCTGCGAGAGCAGAAGTAGAGCTAAAAGGACGTATTTTGCAACTCTTGTATCCAATTTCTGTACTCTTGGGCCATTGAGGGGTGGTTATTCCTCATGGCTCTCTCAATCCCCTCTTGCAGAACCTTTACGGCCCTTTGAAAGTCTCCCAACTCCTCGTAGCACTTCGCCAGTATTCTGTAGGCTGCCCCTTCGTCCTCGTTCAGGTTAAGATACCTCTCCATGTGTTCTATGGCCCTCTCGTAATCCCCCAGTTTGTAGTACTCCTGTGCGAGGGAGTAATGCACCATCGGGTTATCGGGAGCGTCTTTTAGGAGAGCCTTAAAATACTCTAACCTATCCATTCTCCTTCTTGAGTTTATCATACACGGCGGACACGTACCCTAAGAAGGCCTCTTCGGGCTGTGCACCCACGAACTCGGCAACGCCCCTGTTTATAACTATCTTGGGAACTCCTACTACCTGATAGAGCTGTGCCAGGTCCTGATTCTCGCCGGCATCTATCACGGTCGCGGTTATGTTGTCGTTTGCCATGGCGAACTTCCATGCCATCGTCGCAGCCGCGGGACAGTATCCGCAAGATTGGGTGACGAAAACCATAAGCTCTATGGGTATGTCCACCTGGGAGAGAAATTCCAGGGTTCTCTCGGAAAGCTTGGGTTCTCTGCGAGATACGTCCAGTATCCCTTGAACCAGCGTGCTGAACTCCAACCCGGCGGGCAGACCCACGTATCTTATCCCGTAATCCTTATCTCCCTCTATTATTATCGTGGGAACCCTCTCTACCTTCCTCTTTTCGGCTTCCTCCTTATCTACCAAGGGACTGTATATCTCTAAGGAAAGCCTACCTTCGCCTGCCGCGTCCACCAGCTCCTTGAGCAATGCCTCCGCAGTCTCGCAGGATTCGCAGGCTATCGCCTGTGAGAACAGGGTGAGTTTCACCGGCTCTTTGAACTCCTTATCAAAAAGCTCCTTTATCTGAGTCCTGACATCTAATCCCAATAGCATTTTCTCATACCTCCATGCAGAGTTAACAATATTAATATATTAGAATATCCTAATATTACAAGTTCGGCTGCCCAAAAATCACCTTATTAATATAATCCAAAAGGGTATAATAGGAATACGCTTATCTATCCCGCGTTGCTTGAGGTGCTAAAGTTTGCCGTCTGCGGGATGGGTTGGAGGTTATAAGGTGTCTGAAAAGATAAAGGTGGCTATAGCGGGTGTGGGCAACTGTGCCAGCTCTCTGATTCAGGGTATCTTCTATTACGCTAAGAAGGGAACGGTGGACGTCAGCGGCCTGATGCATGAGGAGATAGGTGGCTACAAACCTTGGGACATAGAGGTGGTGGCCGCTTGGGACATAGACGAACGGAAGGTGGGTAAAGACGTATCCGAAGCCATATACCAGGAGCCCAACTGTACTGCGGTTTTTGAACCCAACGTTCCTAACTTGGGGGTTAAAGTGAGAATGGGTAAAGTGCTTGACGGCCTCGCGTCTCACATGAAAGATTACCCGCCCGAGAGGTCCTTCGTCTTAGCCCGAGAGAAGGAGGACGAGCTGGAAGATGTCGTGAGGGTATTGAAGGATACGGGAGCCGAGGTTTTGATAAACTACGTTCCCGTAGGTGCTGAAGAGGCGGCGAGGTTCTACGCTCAGGCCTGCCTGGAAGCCGGTGTGTCCTTCATAAACGCTATGCCCACCTTTATAGTTTCCGACTCTCAGTGGGCGAGAAAGTTTGAGGAGGCGGGAATACCCGTAGTTGGAGACGATATAAAGTCTCAAGTGGGAGCTACGATAGTCCATAGAACCCTCGTTCAGCTCTTCGTGGATAGAGGGGTGAAGGTTGAAAGAACCTACCAGCTCAACTTCGGAGGCAACACCGATTTCCTTAACATGCTTGAGAGGTCAAGGCTTGCTACTAAGAAGGTGTCCAAGACCGAGGCCGTTACATCAATACTACCTTACGACATAGGTTGGGAGAACGTGCACATAGGTCCCTCGGACTGGGTGCCGTGGCTCAAGGATAGGAAACTTGCCTACATAAGAATGGAAGGCAAGCTCTTTGGGGACGTTCCCATGTATGCGGAGCTTAAGCTTGATGTGGAAGACTCTCCCAACAGCGCAGGCTCTATGATTGAGGCCGTAAGGTGCGTCAAGTTGGCAAGGGACAGGGGTATAGGAGGAGTTCTGTATTCCATCAGCGCCTACACAATGAAACACCCGCCGGTGCAGTACCCCGATTGGCAGGCCAAGAGAATGGTAGAAGAGTTCATAAAAGGGGAAAGGGAAAGGTAAAATATAAGCATGCTTGACCTGCTAACCGAGAGGTTCGGAAACACCTTAGCTAAACTCAAAGGGGCAAGAAAGCTAACAGACAAAGTAATAAATAACGCCCTGAGAGACATAAGGCTGGCCCTGCTTGAGGCGGACGTAGATTACGACGTTACCAAGAGATTCCTCAAGAGGGTCAGAGAGAGGGCACTCGGCTCGGAAGTCAAGAGAGGCTTGAACGCTGCGGAAACGGTAATAACTATAGTCTATGAGGAGTTGGTAAACATACTCGGGGGAGAGAAGGAAGACCTTAAGAGGGGCGCGGTTCTATTTGTAGGCCTTCAGGGAACGGGAAAGACCACCACCATAGGCAAGATAGCTAACCTCTTAAAGAAGAAGAACTTCAAAGTGGCCGTATCTTCTACGGACGTCAGGCGTCCCGCGGCCATGCTCCAGCTCCAGAGGCTCTCGGAGAATGTAGGTGTTCCTTACTACGGCTTTGAGGAAGGTCTGAGCGCTGTGGAAATAGCTCAAAAAGCGCACGCCAGAGCGAAATCCGAAGGTGTTGATTACCTCCTGCTGGATACCGCCGGTAGGCTCCACGTTGACGAGGAACTTATGCAGGAGCTAAGGACCATAAAGGAGGGGGTCTCCCCCTCCGAGATAGTCTACGTGGCCGACGCCATGCAGGGACAGGAAGCCCTTAACGTTGCCAAGACCTTCCACGAGATTCTGGGTCTCACCGGGGTTGTCCTGACCAAGATGGACGGCGATGCGAGGGGAGGTGTGGCTCTGTCCGTGAGGGAATCCATAGGCGTTCCGGTAAAGTTTATAGGCGTAGGTGAGAAGCTGGAGGACATAGAACCCTTCTATCCGGACAGGATAGCTCAGAGGATACTGGGGCTGGGAGACATCCAATCTCTCGTGGAAAGGGCGCAGGAGGCTATATCTGAAGAAGATGCTCAGGTTCTATCTTCCAAGGTCATGGCGGGGGACTTTGACCTGAACGACCTCAGAGAGATGCTCAAGATGATACAGAGCATGGGACCCTTAGATAAGCTCTTGGCTATGATACCTGGTATAGGTCCCAAACTCAAGAACGTGAAGGTGGACGATAGGCAGTTTAAAAAGATAGAGGCGATAATAAATTCCATGACTCCGGAGGAAAGGAGCAATCCCAGAATCATAAACCTGAGCAGGAAAAAGAGGATAGCGGCGGGAAGCGGCACCAAGGTCTCCGATGTGAACAAGCTGCTCAAACAGTATCAGGAGATGAAGAAGATGATGAGAAAGCTCAAAGGTGCCGCGGGCCTACCTATGCCTAAATTCCCCTTCAAGTTCTAACAATCCCTATTTGGAGGTGTCAAATTGGCAAACATAGTCGTAAGTCCTATGACCTTTGAACCCGTATATGAGGCTCAGGCCGAGATAGTGGAGCGTAAGGGTATCGGTCATCCGGACACGGTGTGCGATTCCCTCGCAGAGGAGCTGTCGGTTGAGCTGTCCAAGCTTTACATAGAGGAGTTTGGCGCGATAATGCACCACAACGTTGATAAGGCCCTCTTGGTGGGCGGTGTTGCCAGTCCAAAGTTCGGCGGGGGAGAGGTTATATCTCCCATAGAGCTTTATCTGGTAGGTAGAGCGTTGAGTACCAAAAACGACAGGCCGCTGCCCGTGGAGGAGATAGCCATAGAGGTAACGAGGAATTGGGTAAGCAAGAATCTGAGAAACTTAGACCCGGACAGACACCTAATAATAAAGCCCCGTATAAAACCCGGGAGCTCGGATTTGGTGGACCTCTTTTTACGCTTCCAGACCAAAGGAGAGGTTCCTTTGGCAAACGATACCTCTTTCGGCGTAGGCTACGCTCCCTTAGACGAGCTGGAGAAGGTGGTCTTTGAGACGGAAAGGCTACTGAACTCTCCCGAGTTCAAAGAAAAGCACCCCGAGGTGGGTGAGGACGTGAAGGTTATGGGCGTAAGAATCAAAGACAGGATAAGGATAACCGTGGCCTGCGCCTTTGTGGATAAATTCGTGAGCAACCTTGAGGATTACCTGAGCAAGAAGGAAGAGGTAAAGAAAGAGGTTGAAAAGCTTGCGGCCTCCTTTGTGAAGGGAAAGTTTGAGGTGTTCTTCAACACGGCTGACGACCCCCAGAAGGGTTCTGTTTACATAACCGTCACGGGGACCTCTGCCGAGCAAGGTGACGACGGACAGGTTGGAAGGGGTAACAGGGTTAACGGTCTGATAACGCCCTACAGGCCCATGAGTCTTGAGGCGGCGGCGGGCAAAAACCCCGTATCCCACATAGGTAAGATATACAACGTGGTGGCCAACATAATAGCCGAGAGGGTTGTAAAGGAGATTGAGGAGATTGAAGAGGCTTACTGCTACATAGTTTCCCAGATAGGTAAACCCATAAACGAGCCCCAGGTGTGCGACGTTAAAGTTAGAACCTCCAGAGACATAAAGGGCATTGAGTCCTCGGTTGTGAGGATAGCGCAGGAAGAGCTGGACAAGATGCCCACCACTTGGAAGAGGTTCCTCAACAGAGAGTTTGCCGTTGCTTGACTTGTAGATTAAACGCTGTTATATTTTTGCAAGGCATTTTCAGGAGGGCTATTTATGGAAGGGTATGGGGCGCTTTTTGTTTTCTTCATAGTGGCGGTGGTCATTGCCTTAGCTCAGACCTTCCTAAACGACATAATAGGCGTAAAGCGCAGAGACCCCTATCAGGACTATCCCTACGAGTGCGGCGTTCCCCTTTACGACCCGGAAGCCCGCGGAACTTTTAAGCAGGGCTACTACCTTCTGGGTTTGCTTCTAATACTCTTTGACATAGAGGCGGCTTACCTCTTTCCGTGGGCCGTGGTTTTTAGGGAGATAGGCCTTTACGGACTCATAGAGGCGGTTCTATTTATCTTTATATTAAGTTTGGGTTTCGTTTACGCCTGGAAAAAGGGTGCTCTTAGGTGGCAGACTTAAGGAGGTATTTATCATGGCTGCGATAAATTCTAACGGCTTTATTACGACGACGGTGGACGAGCTTTTGAAGTGGGGAAGGAGGAACGCTCTCTGGCCCGTTACGGTCGGGCTGGCCTGTTGCGCCATAGAGATGATGCACACGGCGGCCTCAAGGTTTGATTTAGATAGATTGGGGATAATATTCAGGGCGTCTCCCCGGCAGTCGGACGTTCTGATAGTGGCCGGAACGGTGGTAAACAAGGTTGCTCCCATGCTCAAGCTTATCTGGGACCAGATGCCCGACCCCAAATGGTGCATAACTATGGGTGGTTGTGCCAGTGCGGGAGGACCATTTCCCACCTACTCAACGCTTCAGGGTATGGACAGAATAATACCAGTTGACGTTTACGTTCCCGGCTGTCCGCCCACCCCGCAGGGGTTGATATACGGCATTCTTCAGCTTCAGAAGAAGATAAAGGAACAGGGCATCACCAAGTACGATAGAGAGTTTGAGAGGTTCAGAAGGGACATAGAAAGGGAAGGTGTGTTCGTTCCCCAAGAGGTTAAGGTCTGAAGGAGCTTCTTATGCCTTGGATAAACAGAGGTGCCATAGATAGGATTCTCCACGAGTTCAAGGATGCCAAGCCCATAGAGGGAAAGAGCGTATCGGGTTTTGAGGTTCCAAAGAGCAGACTAAAAAGCTTCCTTAAACACTTGCGGGATAAGGAGAGGTTCGTTCACTTTATAGACCACACCCTAATAGACTTTCCGGAAGGCAAACATAGGTTTCAAGCGGTGTATATCCTCTACAATCCCGATCAAAATGAGAGGGTGGTGGTAAAGAGCTGGGCTGAAAAGGATTCCCTGCCTACCGTTCAAGACCTTTGGGCGGGCGCCAAATGGGCGGAAAGGGAAGCCTACGACATGTTCGGCGTGGATTACGAAGGGCATGAAAACCTACGCCGCATGTTTATGTGGGAAGGCTACGAGCACTTTCCTCTCAGAAAGGACTTTCCCCTCGGAGGTGTTCCCGAGGAAGAGCTACCTTCCATGACGGAGATACTCGGTGGCAGAACCGACCCACCCTCGCACGACTTTGAGTTTCTCCATACAAAGGTCCCCACCCTGGAAGACATAGAGAGGACGGAGAGAGCAAGATTGAAGAAGAAGGCTCAACTGGTTCTCAACTGGGGACCTCTGCACCCGGGAACCCACGGGACCATATGGTTTCTCTTTGACCTTGAAGGGGAAAACGTCCTTCAGAGCGACGTAATCCTGGGACAGCTCCACAGGGGAATGGAGAAGATAGCGGAGAACCTGCACTACTTTCAGTTTTTGCCTTACACCGACAGAATGGACTACATCTCCGCCATATGCAACGAGCTGTCTTACGTAAGTGCCGTTGAAAAGCTGCTCAAGGTGGAGGTTCCGGAGAAGGCGAGGTATATAAGGACTCTGTTTGCGGAGCTTCAAAGGATAAACTCTCATCTTCTATGGCTGGGAACAGGAGCGTTAGACCTCGGAGCTTTAACCGTGTTCCTTTACTGCTTCAGGGAGAGAGAAAAGATTATGGACATAATTGAGGGAAACGCGGGCTTTAGGCTGACCTCTGCGTTTTTGAGGATAGGGGGAGTTCACTACGACCTGGCTCAGGGAACCTTGGACGTGGTCAAGGCCTTTGTTAAGGATTTTAGAAATAAGCTCAAAGAGTATCACACCCTTCTTACGAGGAACCGTATATGGCTCAGGAGAACCAAAGAGGTGGGCATAATCACAAGAGAGGACGTACACAGCTACGGGCTTTCGGGACCTGTGGCGAGGGCATCGGGCGTTCCTTACGACCTGAGAAAGTTAGAGCCTTACGCTGCCTACGACGAAGTGGAGTTTGATGTCCCCGTAGGAGAGGTGGGGGACGTGTATGACAGATACTTGGTGCGTATGGAGGAGATGGCTCAAAGTCTCAGGATAGTGGAGCAGTGCGTAGAGAAGCTTGAAAAGCTTCCCAAAGACGCACCTTACGTAAACAAGTCCCACCCTTGCGTTATTCCCCCCAAGGAGGACGTATTCACGAGCCTGGAAGATATGGTTCAGTCCTTCAGGGTCGTGGTGCACGGAGAGTCCGCACCCCAAGATGAGGTGTTCGTAAGCGCCGAAAATCCCAGGGGAGAGCTGGGATTTTACATATACTCAAAGGGTGAAGGCAAACCTTACAGGCTCAGGATAAGGTCGGGAGCTCTGTATAACCTGTCCATCTTCCCAAAATTGATGGAAGGTAGAACCATAGCCGATGCGATAGCCCTATTGGGTAGCTTAGACCCGGTTGTAGGAGAGACAGACAGATGAAGGTGGAAGAGAGACTACTTACTTACGAGGATATAGAAACGTTGCCCGAGAACTGCGAGGTCGTGGAAGGGAGGTTAAGAGAGTTGGCACCTACCGGTGGAGAGCATGGATTTTTAGAGGCTGAGGTAGCGTTTAAGTTAAAGGAGTATAAAGAAGGCTACGTCTTAGTCGGAGAGGTAGGACTCCTCATATCAAAGGAGCCGCTAACCATCAGGGGTGCAGACATCGTATATATATCAAAAGACAGACTGCCCGAAGTTCCCAAGGGTGTTGTAGAGGTTCCGCCGGACCTGGTGGTTGAGATAATCTCTCCCTCTAACACCTTTGAAGAGATTGAAGAGAAGGTTGCCGACTATATGAGGTTCGGCGTGGGGAGGATAGTCTTGATAGACCCGGGTTTGAGGAAGCTAACCCTCATAGACGAGGAGAGGAAGATATCCATTTTGGACTTTAACCAGGAGTTTGAGATACTGCCTAAGGTGAGGCTTAGGCTCTCTGAGCTACTCGGAGGGAAAGATGGCTGAGTTTGGGATAGCGCTGATTGCGACTCTGGTAAAGGTGGGTGTCCTCGTAGGAGTGGTTTTAGGCGTTAGTGCTTACCTTACGTGGTTTGAGAGGAAGCTTGCAGGACACATTCAGGCGAGGCTGGGCCCCAACGTGGTAGGTCCCTTCGGACTTCTACAACCCCTCGCCGACGCCATAAAGTTGGCTACCAAGGAATCTATAGTCCCTAAGGGAGCCGACGTTCCGGTCTTCTACCTTGCGATAGCTATGGCTTTGGTTCCCTCTTTGCTCCTGTTTTCGGTTATACCCTTTGGTCCCGAGTTTACCCTCTTCGGAAAGGAGGTAAAGCCCCTCATATCGGACGTGAACATAGGCATACTCATAGTGTTCGCCATGGGTTCCCTTGCGGTGTACGGAACCATCTTCTCCGGCTGGGCTTCCAACTCCAAGTACGCCTTCATAGGCTCACTGCGTAAGGCTTCCGTAATAATCGCCTACGAGGTGGTTTTGGGTTTTGCCGTTTTGGGTGTGATACTCCTTGCCGGAACGATGAGCACGGTGGGTATAGTTGAGGCTCAAGCCAAGAGCGGCATCTGGTATATACTCTACCAGCCCGTTGCCTTTGTTCTCTTCCTGTTCTGTATGCTTGCGGAGTCCGGAAGGGTTCCCTTTGATATACAGGAGGCTGAAGCCGAGCTTGTCACGGGATACAACGTTGAATACGGGGGAATGAAGTTCGGAGCCTTCCCCTTGGCGGAGTGGTATCTGAACGTTATAGCTCTCTCCGCGATAGCGGTTATACTCTTCTTCGGGGGCTGGTCTGGCCCCGGTATATTCGGAGCCTTGTCCCCATATGTATGGTTTCTGGTTAAGACCTTCTCTCTGGTGTTCTTTGTTATATGGCTCCACTGGACTTTGCCCAGGTTCCAGGCCAAAGACATAACCGAGATAGCCTGGAAGATTATGCTGCCCTTGGCTTTGGCCAACTTGATAATAACCGCCGTAGCGGTTTACTTCCTCGGAGGTTAAGCGTGAAGGTTAAAAGGCTGAGCAGGAAGGACTTTTTGAACTTGGCGGAGACGGTTTTCTTTATAGACTTTATGAAGGGGCTATCGGTTACGCTCAGAAATCTATTCAGAAGACCCATAACTACCCAATATCCCAAGGAGAAGCTTACTCCACCCAAAAGGTTCAGAGGAGCGCACGGACACTTCGTCTGGGACGGCACAGAACCCGACTCCCTTAAGGCCATAGAGAAGTTCATGAGCTATGAGAAGGGCAAAAGCAGGTGCGTTGCCTGCTATATGTGCCAAACCGCATGTCCCATGCCTACCCTCTTTAGAATAGAGGCCGTTCAGCTCCCCGATGGGAGTAAAAAGGTGGTCAGATTTGATATGAACCTGCTCAATTGCCTTTTCTGTGGACTGTGCGTTGACGCGTGTCCGGTCGGTTGTCTGACTATGACGGACATCTACGAGCTTGCGGGCTACTCAAGGAGGAACGAGGTTCTCAAGATGGACAGGCTGGAGAAGTTTGCGATAGACTTCAAGAATCGCAGAGGCGACGAACCGGATAGAATCTGGCCAAAGGACGAGGAGCGCGAAAAACTCTGGGGGAAGATAGAGTGGAGTGGATAATCTTAGGAGTTTTGGGCTTTTGGCTTGTAGCTTCCGCCTTGGGAGCGGTGTTCGTTAGAAACCCCGTTCATTCCATACTCTTCTTCCTCTCAAGCGTTATAGCCATATCCGCTCTGTTTCTGAGCTTGGGAGCGGAACTGCTCGCTGGACTTCAGCTAATCATATACGCGGTCGCCATAGTGGTCTTTTACGTTCTCGTAATCACCACCATACCTTGGGAGAAGGTAAAGCGCTTTGAAGGGATATACAAAAGGGAGCTTGCCCTTTCTCTACCGGTTCTCTTGGTGTCTTTACTGGCGATGGGATATATGGTTTACAAAGGAGGGTTAGCCGAGCCGGTCAACCTGGTAAAAGATAACGTTAGAGACTTGGGAAAGACACTTTTTACCTCTTACCTATTTCCCTTTGAGGTGGCTTCCGTGATACTCTTGGTCGCGATGATAGGAGCGATACTTCTGGGAAGGAAGGAGGAGTAAGAATGCCCATAGAAAAGGCTTATATCATCTTAAGCATAGCTTTATTCTTGATAGGACTCTTAGGTGTTATAATCCGGAAAAATCTTATTACGGTTTTGGTTAGCACCGAGATTATGCTCAACGGGGTCAACCTCAGCCTCGTGGCGGTTGACTCTTGGCTGGGAAAGGTGGACGGGCAGGTCTTTTCCCTGTTCGTTATAACTGTAGCTGCGGCCGAGGTTGCGGTGGGCTTGGGACTTGTGGTGGCCATATTCAGGCTGAAGGGCTACGAAGGCTCTTCCGAGCTTACGCACTTGAGGGATTAGGTGATGGAAGGAATCTGGGTATTGCTCTCACCACTCATAGCCTTTCTCATAATAGGCCTATTCGGCAGAAAGACAGGAGACATGCCTGCCAGCATAATAGCGGTCTTAGGCAGCGCTTTCTCCTTCATCTTCTCCCTCTACATGACCACAAAAGCACTCCAGCACCCCGTCCAAATAAAACTCTGGAACTTCCTACCAATAGACAACTACACACTACAAGTAGGCTTCTACTTTGACCCCCTATCC
>JALWEG010000001.1 GCA_027014155.1 Aquificaceae bacterium | reverse complement strand
GTGAACCCGCCTGTTGTGGTAAGGGACACTACGAGTGTCCAAACCCACACGAAGCTCCGTCCGTGAGGGCGGAGAGGTTCACTAGAGGCAGAGGTAAACGCCGTCGGAGCAAAGAAGAGTCCCTTTTGAGAAAGCCATAAACAACTTAGAAAGGATATTGACCATGAGACCTGAAGAAGCAAACAGAATCCTACGCCTTTTCTGTGGGGAAATTACCATCGCCCCACAAGACGGGATAATCAACATACGGGTAAAACAAGGGCATAGCTTACCCAAAATTTTGCAATTAAGGGATATTGCGGGGGGGGGATTTGAACCCCCGACCTCCGGGTTATGAGCCCGGCGAGCTACCAAGCTGCTCTACCCCGCGTTGCCGATGGATATTAAATTATAGCATACTTGAGGTATGATAGGATACCTTACCGATTAAGCCTTTGGAGGTCGAGATATGGACGCTTACGAGAGCTTAATAATAGATGCTTACAACAAGGCTGCAAGTTATGAGCCTTTGAGCAAAGAGGAGGCTCTTGCTCTCCTTGAGCTGCCCGACAACTACGTGGCATTTTTGACCCACTTCGCTCAGAAGCTCAGAGACAAGTTCTTCCCGGAAAGGGAGCTTGAGTTTTGCTCCATAATAAACGCCAAAAGCGGAGCCTGCTCGGAGGATTGCAAGTTCTGCGCCCAGTCCAAGTTCTACAAAACCCCAATAAACGTTTACAACTTGGTTCCGGAGGACGAGATAGTTGAGGGCGCGCATAGGGGGGTTGAGTTTGGAGCCAACAGGTACTGCGTCGTGCTTGCCGGCAGGCAGGCTATGCCACAAGAGGTAGAGATAATATCTAAGGCGGTAAGGAAGGTCAAGGAGGAGGAAGCCTTACCGATAAACGTATGCGTGTCTGCAGGAACCCTTGACGAGGAGAGTCTTATGAGGCTTAAAGAGGCCGGTGTGAAGAGGGTCAACCACAACCTTGAGGCCAGCAGGCGCTTCTTCCCAAACATCGTAAGCACCCACAAATGGGAAGACAGGTACGAGACTATAAAAAGGATAAAAAGAGTAGGCCTCTCAACCTGTTGTGGGGGTATATTCGGTATGGGTGAAACCCCAGAAGACCGGGTTGATCTCGCCATGACCTACAGAGAGCTTGAAGTAGATTCTATACCCCTGAACTTTCTGATGCCCATAGAGGGAACGCCCATGGAGAGCGCGCCCGGAATAACGCCTCTGGAAGCCTTGAAGGTTATAGCCATGTTCAGGTTCACAAATCCTAAAGCGGAGTTGAGATTGTGCGGCGGTAGGGAGCAGAACCTACGGGACTTCCACGGTATGGCCGTCCTCATGACCAACGCTATGATGGTGGGAGGATACCTCACCCGCGCCGGGAGAGATATAAAAAAGGACTATCAGCTCCTTAAAGACCTCGGGTTTAAGAGGAAAGAAGCTCCCGTATGATAACAGATGAGGTATTGCCTCTTTGCCACGGCAGGCCACGTAGACCACGGTAAGACCAGCTTAATAAAAGCTCTCACAGGAATTGACACCGACAGGCTGCCGGAGGAAAAGAGGAGGGGTTTGAGTATAGACTTAGGCTTTGCCTACCTGGACTTTCCGGATATAAGGGTAAGGCTTGAGTTTATAGACGTCCCAGGACATGAAAGGTTTATAAAGAACGCCATTGCAGGCATTGTCTCAGCAAAAGGACTTTTGCTGGTGGTAGACGTTACCGAGGGAGTTAAACCCCAAACCTTGGAACACCTAAGAGTGGCCAAGGCTTTAGGAATAGACCGGGGAGTTGTGGCTTTGAGCAAGGTGGATAAGGTAGATAAGGAATTGCTAAGCGAAAGAAGGCGAGAGCTTGAGGAGATTTTGGAAAAGGAAGGCTTTAACCTCCCCATCGTAAGCGTCTCCGTCCTCACTATGGAGGGTATTGAAGAACTCAAGGACAGGCTCAAGAGCATAATCAAGGACTTTAGCCATGATGCAGAGGATAAACCCTTAAGGGTTTTCATAGACTCGGCCTTTGTGGTGAAAGGATTTGGCACCGTGGTCAGAGGTAGCTGTGTGGAAGGAAAGCTTAAGGAAGGGGAAGAGGTTAGCGTAGAACCCTACGAAATAGTCGCCAAGGTCAGGAAGCTCCAGAATCACGGTTCCTTTGTCAAAGAAGTTGTGGCCGGAGAAAGGGTTGCCGTGAACCTACCCGGTTTGGATAAGGACAAGGTGGAACGGGGAGCGTGGCTACTGGAGCCTGGGAGCTATATAAAGAGCAAGGAAAGCATAATCTCAACAGAGCTTAAGCTGAAGCCGAGCGCACGCTACAGTGTCTTTTGTGGCATGATGGAAACGCAAGGCAGGATAAGAAAGATTTCGGAAGGCACCTACCTGCTGAGGATTGAGAGAGAGATAGTATTAAAGAGGGGAGATAGAATTGTGGTGCTCAACTCTTCCGGAAGGCTCTTAGGTGGTGCCCATGTCCTGCACCCTTATCCCAAGATTCGCAGAAAGGAGTTCATAAAAGAGCGCTTATACTTACTCAAAAACTCCTTTGAGCTTTACCTGCTTGAGGAGTGGAGCAAAGAGGGACTTAGCGCAGAACTCTTTAGGAGACTTACAGGGGAAGGGTTAAACCCAAAAAACCTTATCCACATAGCCTACAAGATAGAGGGAAGGTTTTTCTCTATCAAGCTTATAGAGCGTCTTAAGGGAAAACTAAAAGAACTCCTACAGGAGCTATCGCCGGAGACAGGATTGAGGCTTTCTATGCTACAGAAGAGCTTGGGAGTTAGCTACTCGGTGCTTAGATACCTATTGAGAGATTTTGAGAATTTTACGATAGAAGGTAATGCTTTGTTTAAGAGAACGGAGGAGGCAAGTAATCAAAGAGCTATGGAAGAACTAACCGAGCGACTTTCCGAGGACATAGTAGAGGAAAAACGCCTCTTGAGTGAAGGAGTAGAAAAGATATACATTCAAAGAGCTGTAAAGGAGGGATTGGTCCACGACCTCGGAAACGGACTTTTGATTTCCGACGGTCTGCTAAAAAGCTTTGTAATGAGACTGAGAGAGTTGGGAGATGAATTTTCCTTACAGGAGGCCAAGGCGAAGCTGGGCTTGACGAGAAAGTACCTCATACCGTTGCTGGAGTATTTAGACTATATGGGCTTAACCGTAAGGCGTGGAAACAGGCGCATCTGGAAACGTTCCGGGAGAGGTTGGTAGGCTGGTGCCGCCCCGGGACTTCAAATCCCGTGGGAGGCTCCACAAAGGAGTCTCCGGAGGGTTCGATTCCCTTCCTCTCCCGAACCACCTTCGTGCTATTATCCTCTGTATGAGGAGAGAATTCTCCGCGGGAGGAGTTCTATTTAAGGGAGACGAGCTCCTCATGATAAAGAACCCTTCGGGTGTTTGGACCTTTCCTAAGGGAAACGTTGAAGAGGGGGAGACCCCCCAGGATGCAGCCCTAAGGGAGGTATTGGAGGAGACGGGGATAAAGGGAAAGATACTGCGGGAGCTGGGGGAGATATCCTACCAGTACAGGTTTAAAGGGGAGAAGGTGTTCAAGAGGGTCAGATACTACCTGATGGAGTACGTAGAGGGAACTCCAAAGCCATCTTGGGAAGTTAAAGATGCCAAATTCTTCCCCGTTGATGAAGCTAAGAAGTTAATTAAATACAAAGGAGACAGGGAGATATTTAGCAAAGCTTTAAAAATGAAAGATTAGCTCCAAAGCCGTCCGAATTCTTCAAGAGGTTGATTGGGTTGCGGATTTATGTCCGGCGGAGCCACCACTCCCCTTTTAAACCTTAGCATACCCGCACGGGCTATCATAACGGCGTTGTCGGTAGAAAGTCTTAAGGGTGGTATTATCACCTTTACCCCTTCCTCGGTAAGCTCCTTAGTAAAAAGCTCCCTGAGCATAGAGTTGGCCGAAACCCCGCCCACCACGCTGAGCCTCTTTACACCGGTGCGTCGCACGGCCTCCTTTACCTTGGCCAGCAGCACGTCCATCACGGCCTTCTGGAAAGAGTAGGCCACGTCCTCCTTCTTCAGGTCTGGGTTTTTGAGCAGAGCGTTCCTGACCGCGGTTTTAAGGCCGCTGAAGGAGAAGTTCAGGTCATCGCTCCTCAGCAAAGGCCTCGGTAGCCTAACACTTTCCCTGCCCTGCCTCGCCAGCCGGTCTATCTTGGGCCCGCCCGGGTAGCCCAATCCCAGCATGGTGGCCACCTTATCAAAACTCTCTCCCACCGCATCGTCTAAGGTTCCGCCCAAGAAAGTGTAGCGCCCAAATCCTTCCACTAAGTAAAGGTCCGTATGTCCACCGGAAACCACCAGGCTCAAAAAGGGGTATTCGGCGTCCCTATCAATAAAGCAGGAGTATATGTGCCCTTCCAAGTGATGAACGGGAACCAGGGACTTTTTCAGTGAGTATGCCACCGCCTTAGCGAAGGCCACACCTACCACCAAGGAGAGTATCAGACCGGGGGTTAATGTAAACGAGACGAAATCTATACGGCTCAAATCGCCGAAGCCGCTCGTGCTCGTTAGCTCCTTTAAAAGAGGTAGGAGATTCTTCGTGTGCTCCCTCGCAGACAGCTCGGGCACCACGCCGCCGAACTGGGAGTGCAGCCGCGCCTGGGAAAGCAAAACGTCCCCTATTACTCCTTCTTCCGAGTAAAGACACAGGGCGGTCTCATCGCAGGAGGTTTCAACGGCGAGGGTTATCATGCAGCCTTCTCAACGCCCGCTTTACCCTCTATTATCTCTATCGCCTTCTTCAGTTGCTTATCAATATCCGGCAGAAGTATGACCTTGGCACCGTTACCCTCTATGCGGAGCCTTCGTACCTTTTCCGCCAACTCCCTCTGCTCTTCCTCGCTCATGGGAACCTCTACGTCGGGTTTTATCCCTTTCTTGTGAATTAGCTTACCCGAGGGGGTATAGTAGTAGGCTATGGTTAGCTTTATCGCCGAGCCGTCCTCCAAGGGGATTATGTTCTGAACGGAAGCTTTACCGAAGCTCTTCTCCCCTACCACCACGGCTCTGCCGTGGTCCTGCAGTGCTCCCGTGACTATCTCAGAGGCGCTGGCCGAACCCTTGTTGATGATAACCACCACGGGCACGTCCAAGGGTAGGTAAGGCTCCGTTTTGGCCTTATAGCGTTCTATCTCACCTCTTCTACCTTTGGTATAAACGATGAGTTTGCCTTTAGGTAAGAAGACGTCCGATACCTTTACGGCCTCCGAGAGAAGGCCCCCGGGGTCGTTCCTCAGGTCCAGTATAAAGCCCTTCACCCCTTCCTGCTTCAGCTCCTTTATGGCCCTCTTCAGGTCAAGGGAGGTTCCGTGCTGGAACTGGGTCAGCTTGATGTATCCTACATCTCCGTACTTGGTGTACTTGACGCTCTCTATCTTGATAATAGCCCTCTCTATCTCCACCTTTATGGGCTTGTCTTCACCTTTCCTCAGAATTGTAAGCTTGACGATGGTTCCGGGTTTGCCCCTTATCTTCTTCACCACGTCCATTATGGTCATGTTGAAGGTATCCTCTCCGTTTATGGCCACTATTATGTCCCCCGGCCTCAAACCTGCCTTAAAGGCGGGGGTGCCGTCTATAGGAGCTACCACTATGGGTCTTCCCTTCTCCATGCTTATCTCTATACCTACACCTCCAAAGTGCCCTTCCGTCTCACTCATGAACTCCTTATAGTGCTCCGGTGGAAAGAAGGTGGAGAAGGGGTCTAAGGAGGTCAGCATACCCTTCAACGCTCCGTATATGAGCTTCTTAAAGGAAGGCTCCTCAACGTAGTGGTCTTTGACTATCTGCAACGCATCTGTGAAGAGCTTCATATAAGAGTACTCGTCTTCCTGCTTTTGGCCGGTTTTAGAGACGCCGGCGACGAAGTAGCCCGTCAAAAAGAATAGAACCATAACGAGAACGAGGGTTATTCTGCTCATTTCTTCTCTCCGTGTCTGAAGGTTATGCTCTGGACGTTCTTTATGTAGAAGTTTGCCTCCCCTATCTTGGATTCGGACATGCATATTGTAGAGGGAGATACGTTAAAGTTGTCGCTTACTCCGTCAAGGGTTATAACTCTCAGGAGCACCTTGTTTGGACCCTTCTCCAATACCTTTATCTCTTTTATAGACTTTAAGGAGATGGAGTACTCAACGCTTCCCTTTCTCACCCTCAGGTATCCCTTGCCGTTGCAACTGATTCCCTTAAGCCTGTGAACCTTACCCTCAGAATCAACCACGTCTATGACTATGTTCTGGGTCTCTCTCGGAACTCTGACGGGCTCCGCTACACTCATCAGAAGGATTGAGAAAGCCAAAAACGCTAAGGCGGATAACCTACCCATTTTGGTATATCTATTCTAAACCAAAAGCCTCTCCAACTGCTCCCTATCTAAAATCTCTATGTATCCCCGTTCGGTGTTGATTATCCCCTGCTTCTTCCACTTGCTCATGACCCTTATCGCCGTCTCCACGGTGGTGCCGGTCATCTCGGCGATGTCCTGCCTCGTTAGGGGGGTAGCGATGACTATTGAGGTGTTCATCTTTTTCCCTATCCTGTCGGCCAGCTCAAGGAGTATCTTGGCTATCCTCTCTTCAACCCTGCCTGAGGCTATGCTCTTGAGAATCTCGTAGGTATTCAGGAGATTTGCTGTGGCGTCGCAGGTCATCTTTATGGCCAAAGCGGGGTATTTGATTGCCAAGTTTATGAAGTCTTTGTTGGATATGTAAAGCACCTTGGAGTTTAAAACGGATATGGCCGTATAGGTGTTCTTGGGGGTCTTCTTACCCCACTCTATCCAACCGAATATGTCCGCGGGAAACACGAGCCTAACTATAACCATGCGGCCGTCTTGGGTCTCCTTAACCAACTTCACAAGTCCCTCTATGAGTATGAAGATTCCCGGTTCCGCGTCCTCCTCAAAGAAGAGGTAATCCCCCTTTTCGTACTCCTTTATGGTCATGTACTTGACCGCTTCTTTTAGCTCCTCCTGGTTGAGGTCCTCAAACAGGTGGACTTCCTTGAGGAAGTCAAGCTTTATATCCTGCGGAGCCTTCCCCTTTCCAGCAACTTCTTTTCCCATCCTTTTCCTCCTATAACTACGGTGGGCTGAAAAACTACGTAATCCGTGTGAAAGGAAACCTTATTGGTTCCACCGAAGGTATGGTTGTCCCCTATGGCTATGTGCACCGTACCCAAAATCTTTTCCGCTTCCAAGACGTTGTCGGGCCTCTTGGCTTTGGGATTTGTCCCTACCCCGAACTCGGCTATGTATCTGGCGGCGGGCATCTTCTTAAATACGTCCTCTATGAAGTATCTGTAATCTTCAAAACCCTCTATCATCTCAACGGCACCTTCCTTGAACCTGAAGGTTATAGACCTCTCCAGCTTCCTGTCCGGTGCATACTCCACCACCAGCTTCCCGTAAGCTTCCCTCTCGTCTGGAGCTACGAAGGCCTCACCTGCAGGAAGGTTCCCGAACTCTCCCGGATTGTGAAAGAGCCCCGTATCTCCTATGGCTCTACGCCCCTTTATGAGAAACTCCATATCGGTTCCGGAGGGAGCTACCACGTGAACCCATTCGCCTTCGGTAAGCAGGTGAGCTATATCTTCACTCAGCTTTGCCACGTAATCCCACTCCACGTCCATGGGGCCCTTAAACATGGAAGGGTCAAAGAGGGGCATGGAGGCGTATCTCGTCCCGAAGGTATCGGTCAGGACCTTCCTGTAAAAGGTGTGGGTGGTGGAAAAATAGGGAAAAGCTACGACAACCTGGGGAACTTCTCTTGCCTTCTCCTTAAGGAGACCTATAACCTCCTCCTCCGGGAAGCTCTCCTTTAGGAGTATCCTCTTCAGGAGTCCCCTCTCTGACAGCTCCTTTACGGCCTCCTCCCCAAAGGTCAGCTTCCACAGCTCCTGTGGGGGTTCGGTTCCGTGCACCTTGAGGGAGGCATAGCACATACTCTTGACGTGAGGCGTGATACGCAGGGCTACCTCTCTGAACTCGGGTAGAAGCTCCTTTAAATACTCCTTCTCGGTGTCGGTGAATATAAGAATTCTCTCGTTATCCTTGAGATTCAGGTTAACCTTCAGCAGGTTAAGTATCTCTCTCTCAAACATCTGCACCCTCTTCAGGAGGAAATTCAAGCCCCTTTCTTAGGGCATGGGTATACCCAAGCCACCTATTAAGTATTTTAAGTCATTATCCGTAAATAACAATCCCGCTCCGAAGAAAAAACCTCTCAGTTTTTGGTTAAGTATGTCGTCCCCCCCAAAGCGAACGTAGAGGGGTGAATGGAACTTGTAGGAGACACCTATCTGGAGTATGGGCTTGAGGTCCCTGTCCGAAGGTCTGTCCCTTCTGCCGAACTCCCACAGGTCAAGGAAGAGCTTGGTAGAAGGTATGGGATACAGGTCAAGTCCTATGCCTCCGGAGGACTCCTTCAGTCCGCCCCTGAGGGTTAACACCCTATCAAAGAGGAAGAAGTTTCTCGCGTACTGAACGGTTATCTCGGGCTTGAACTCTTTCTTCACGCTGACCTCACCGTTTAAGAACTCCTCCTTGTAAACCCTGCCCCTTGAGTCTCCCACCAGCTCCACCACGTAATACTTATCCTTATCGGGCTGAACTATAAGGCTGAATATACCCTTAGAGCCGCCTCCTTCGTAAACTTCTCCCCTGAAGCCCGCGTATATGTTGGTTTTGTCTATAACCTCACCCGCCTGTCCCAGGAGCCGAGCCGCCTTTGATATGTCGTGGTAGAGCTTCTCATCGTAAACCAACTTCCCCAAGTTCCCTTCACCCCGCTCTATCTTGGAAACTATAGTGTCTATCTTTTCGGTGCTCCTCCTAAGGCTGTCGGTGATGTAATTCAAATTTGTGAGGACACCCCTGATATTTTCCCTGTTTTCGGCAAAGAGGAGGCTGACGTTCTTGGCAAGCTCGTTCACGTTGTAGGTAAGCTCTGGCAGGGTATCCCTCAAAGCGGTGGTTAAGGTTGCAAGGTTGTCCACCAAAACCCTTACGTTTCCACGGTTCTCCTCGGCCATGGAAGACAGCAGGGTGGTCAGCCTGTCTAAAGAGGCTAAGGTGTCCGGAAGGGTTCTATTTAGCTCCTCCGTCAAGCTTTGCAGGTTGTTCAGCGTGGCGCTCAAGGTCTCGGCGTTGCCTTCGGTGAACCTGCTCAAGGTCTCAGACAGGCGTTCTAAGCTGTTTATGGCAACTCTCAGGCTTTCCCGGTTCTCCCTCAGTATCTGGTTCATGGTTGAGGCGAGCCTCTTGAAACTTCTTGCGGTCCTGGTCATCTCTCTGATTAGGGTATCCGTGTCGGCTATGTCCCTGGTAGAGGTCAGGGTCGCACCCTCTCTCAGGGGTTCCAGGTCCGGACTTCCGGGGTTTACCGACAGGTACTTGTCCCCCATCAAGCCCAAAGTTCCTATGCTGGCGGAGGCGTCGGCGTATATGGTGATGTCCCGGCTTATCTCAAAGACCACCTTAACCTTATTCTTCACGAGAGATATATCCTTTACCTTTCCGGCTCTTATTCCGGCCACCCTAACCTCTGCACCCTTGGTGAGACCTCCCACGTTCTTGAAGTAAGCTACATACTCTTTGGAAGGAGGGTTGAGAAAGGGTAGGTCTCCGAAGGTCAGTACGAGGAAGGCGAAGGCTAAAGAGGCCAAAACTACGAAGGCTCCCAGTTTTACCTCTCTTCCCTCCATAAGGCTATTATCTTACTTGATTTATTACCCGGCGATGGGGAAATCAACCGTTTACTTATTGAAATAAATTTGCACTTGATAATTAATTAAATTATGGTATAATCTCTATGTAAGATAAGTTTCAAGGAGGTGATAGGAAATGGGAAAGAAAAGGACGATAGTGGCCGGTGTTCTGTTGGGAGCCGTGGTGGCTTTCGGAGGAAGTGCGGAAGACAAAGAGCTTTTAGAGAAGGCTAAGAAGTTATTCAAGCCCATACCTGAAAAGGTGGACAAGATTCCCGGCAAGAACGTTAAGCTCACCCCGGAGCTGGTACATCTGGGCAAGATGCTCTACTTTGAGCCCAGGCTTTCCCGCTCGCATCTGATAAGCTGCAACACCTGCCACAACGTAGGCTTAGGGGGAACGGATAACGTGGAGACCTCCATCGGCCACGGTTGGCAGAAGGGGCCCAGAAACGCACCGACCGTATTCAACGCCGTGTTCAATACGGCACAGTTCTGGGACGGAAGGGCTAAGGACTTGGAAGAGCAGGCAAAGGGACCTATACAGGCTTCGGTGGAGATGAACAACTCACCCGACAGGGTGGTTAAAACCTTAAAGAGCATTCCCGAATACGTTAAGCTCTTCAAGAAGGCCTTTAAGGGGGATAAGGACCCCGTCACCTTTGATAACGTGGCCAAGGCCATAGAAGCCTTTGAGGCTACGCTTCTGACACCCAACTCAAGGTTTGATAAGTTCCTGAAGGGAGACCTGAAGGCTCTCAATAAAACCGAGAAGGAGGGGCTCAAGCTCTTTATAGAAAAGGGCTGTGCCAGCTGTCATAACGGCATAAACGTAGGTGGAAGCTCTTACGCACCCTTCGGCCTGGCGGAAAAGCCCGGAGCCGACATACTGCCTCCGGGGGATAAGGGTAGGTACCAGATAACCAAAACGGCCAGCGACAAGTACGTCTTTAAGGTTCCCTCTCTCAGGAACGTAGAGCTAACCTACCCTTACTTCCACTCCGGCGTAGTTTGGAACTTGAGGGACGCTGTGGAGATAATGGCCTCCACCCAGCTGGGTATAAAGCTATCCAAGGAAGAGGTAGATAAGATTACCGCCTTCCTGAAAACCCTGACCGGGGAAAGACCCAAGGTTGAGTATCCCCTCCTGCCACCCAGCACCGATAAGACACCCAAACCCGAGGCAGCTCAAGGCGTAAGCAAATCAAAATCCCACTGAATACGTGAGCCCCTCCGGGGGCTCATATCAACCCCACTTCTCTCATAGAGGAGTAGTGCTCACACCTTCCGTCCAAGATTATGTGGTCTATGAGCTCAAAACCCAGAAGCTTACAGGCCTCCTTCAAGCGCTGAGTGAAAAGCTCGTCCTGCTTTGAGGGCCGAGCATCACCGCCGGGGTGGTTATGGGACACTATTATGCCGTAAGCCGAAAGCTCCACGGCTCTGTAGAGTATGTCCTTGGGAAGGGCGTGCACCGTGTTAAAGGTTCCCACCGCCACCACTTCAAGTCCCACGAGCCTGTGGCTCGTGTCAAGGTATAGAGCGATAAGGCTCTCCTTCCTACCATCAAACTTGTCTTTAAGGAATTCATAAGCTTCCGAAGGCGAAGTGATGCATGCGCCCGAAAAGGGATTGTTCATTCTGTCCGCCAGCTCTATCAGCGCCTTTATCTTCAAAGCTTTCACCTTGCCTATGCCTCTGTAGCTCATAAGTTCGTCCACCGGCATCTCCCTCAGTCTATCCCAGCCCAGCTTGAGAACTTCCTTTGAGAGGGATACCACATCGGTGCCCTTGGTGCCGGAACTCAGCAGGATAGCCAGCAGCTCCTCGTCCGATAGTACCTTCTCTCCCTTCTGCAGGAGCTTCTCCCTGGGTCTCAGGTTTTCCGGAAGCTCTCTTATGGGTTTGCCTCTGTATCTCATTGGTGGGTCTTCTCCACCAAGACCTTTTTAACCCTCCTGCTGTCTGAGTCTATAACCTTAAAGGTGTAGCTGTTTTCTCTTAAAGTCTCCCCTTTGGCCGGGATTCCTCCCTTAAGGTAAGCTATGTATCCGCCCACGGTGCTGTAGTTGCCCTCGGGAACTCTAATACCGGTTATTCTGACAAACTCGCTCAGCTCCAGTTTGCCGTCAACTATCCACTTGTCCTTGCTTATCTCCTTTATGATCTCTCCGTTGGACTTGTTGTCGTGTATCTCTCCGATAATCTCCTTCACTATATCTTCAAGGGTTATTATCCCCACTATCGCACCCCTTTCGTCCACCACTATACCCATGTGCTCCTTTTTCTCGTTAAACCTCTCTATCACCTGGGGCAGGGGAGTGTATTCGGAAAACACTATTATCTCCCTCACGAACCTCTTTATGGGCTCGTGGTTCCTTCTGTCTATCAGGTCATAGGCGCTTATGTAGCCAACTATGTCATCAACTCTGACCCTGTAAACGGGTATCCTTGAGTATCCGCTCTCCTTTATCTTCTCAACCGCCTGTTTGACGCTGGCGTTTTCAGAAATCATGACTACCTCGTACAGGGGCTTGACTATCTCTCCCACCCTCCTGTCCCTGAAGGAGAGTATGTTGGATACCATGAGCCTTTCGTAATCGGGCAGCGAGGCCTCCTCTCTGAGAAGCTCTATTACGTCCCTTCTCCTAATTTGGTAGCTGCTTCCTCTGGTAAATCTTTTTGATATGGTTCTACTTATCACCTTGGAGAGAAGGAGGAGGGGTTTTACAGGAACCCTGAGCTTGTCAAGCAGAAAGAGGCTGGGAATGATTATCCTGTTGGCGTTGTGCTGAAAGAGGCTCTTGGGTATGATTTCACCGAATATTATGGTGAAGACAACCAAGGTCTCGGCCAGTAGGACCTCAAAACCCTCTATCTGGGGAAAGTTCCTTGCCAAGCTCATGAGGGATAGGGTGTAAAGGGTGGCGGCGAACACTATGCTGACCGTGTAGCCCAGCATAGTAAGGGTGATGTACTCCTCCTGATTGTCCAGAAAGCGCAGGACGAAACCCAAGTTCTTCTTCTTCGCAACGCTCTTGAGAAGTCCCTTGTCCGCACTCAGAAGAGCTATCTCCGAACCGGCGAAGAAGCCCTCCAAGAGGATAAAGAAGAAGACGCCTATCAATAGGCCTAATACTTCCATGCTATGGCTACTCTGTCCTGTCCGCTGTAGTCTTTATATATATTAACCTTAAAGCTCTCCCTGCCGAGCAGCTCCTTGACAATCTGAGCCTGGTCGTGTCCGATCTCAAAGGCGGCAAACCCTCTATCAGTTATATATTCAGATAGCTGCGGAGCTATCCTCTCGTAAAACTCGTAGCCCCTTTCGCCACCTATCAGAGCCTCCTTGGCCTCCATCTTAACCTCCGGCGGCAGGTTCCTCCATGCAGCCTCCGGTATGTAGGGGGGGTTTGAGACCACGAAGCTAAACTTCTTTCCCTTTACCGGCTCAAAGTCTCTTCCCACCAGCGCCATGAGTCTGTCCCTAACCCCATGAAGTTCTGCATTCTCCAGGCTCAGCTCTACGGCGTCGGGATTCACATCGCAGGCCCACATCTTTAGGTTCTCTCTCTCGGCCAATAGGTTTACCGATATGCATCCGCTCCCCAAACCTATCTCGTAGCCTGAAACCTCTCCTTTCTCAGGTAAGAGCTTTAAAACCTTCTCTATCAAGATTTCCGTTTCCGGTCTGGGCACCAGTATGCCCTCTCTGAGCTTGAATACTCTGCCCAAGCACTCCCACTCGCCTATAAGGTAAGCGGCAGGTACACCCTTTCTCCTCTCTTCCATTAAGCGATAAAAGCCCTTTACCGTTTCCTCCTCCAGTTCCCTGTCCTGCGCCAGATAAAGCTCTGAACTCTTTAGTCCCAACAGATGTGCAAGGATTATCTGGGAATCTCTGTCGCTGAAGCTTTTGAGCAGCTGAGAAAGCCTCAAGGTTCCTTTTTGGGTGCCCGCTCTCCGTTATCCTGTCCGAGGGTCTTTTGTTGAGGCTCAGGTTCTTTTTGCTCTACAGGCTTGGATTGTGGCGCGGGTTCTACACGCTTTATTACCGACTCCTTTTGACCTTTGGGCATAACCGAAAGGATTATGGCCAATATCAAGAAGGCGGCTCCCAGCCAGTAGGTAATCTTGGTCAGTATGGTGTCCATACCCCCGGCACCGAACACGGACTGTCCCATGCCGCTACCAAAGGCGGCTCCCATACCCCCGCTTCCCTTCTGGAGGAGGGTTATACCTATAAGGAGCAGTGATACCACGACGAAGAGAACGAGCACCGCGTAATACATGGGATTAATTATTCTACCCTACACACCCTTGATGAGCTTGAGGAATTCCTCTCTCGTCTTTATGTCCTCAAGGAAGACTCCCCTCAAAGCGGAGGTGGTGGTAGTATGCCCCGGAGACATGGCTCCCCTCATGGACATGCACAGGTGTTCGGCTTCTATAACTACGCCCACGCCCTTGGGCTTTAACTGCTCTTGAAGGAAGTCGGCGATTTCGTCTGTGAGCCTCTCCTGAACCTGGGGACGCAGAGCAAAGGCTCTGACGGTCCTTACCAGTTTGGAAAGTCCACATATAACGCCGTCGGGTATGTAAGCTATATGCACTTTTCCGAAAAAGGGCAAGAGGTGATGCTCGCATAGGGAGTAGAACCTGACGTCTTTAACCAGCACCATCTCGTTGTAGTTGCCGAACTCCTCAAACAGCTTCATATCAAAGGAGCGCAAGCTCTCAAACTCTTCCCACATACGGGCTATCCTATCGGGGGTCTCTTTCAGCCCTTCCCTGTCGGGGTCTTCTCCTATACCCTCAAGGAACAAT
Source organism: Aquificaceae bacterium (assembly GCA_027014155.1). Lineage (GTDB taxonomy): Bacteria > Aquificota > Aquificia > Aquificales > Aquificaceae > WFYI01. The sequence continues at coordinate 49,670 of JALWEG010000001.1, read as the reverse complement.
CTAATTGCCTTCCTGATTTTCTCCTTGTCTATCATGGAAAACCAAGATAACAGCCTGCACAAAGGGGGTCTATGATAAATGATACACTGATACAATAAGTGAGTCATGAGAGCCTTCGTTGGATTCTTTACCACCCAAAGGATTTACGAAGGAGTGGAAAAACTCAAGCAGGACACGAAAGAGATAGTACACGGCAAGTGGGTTGAGCCCCAGAACCTACACATAACCTATCAATTCCTGGGAGATATATCCAGAGATAAGGCTATAGACGTAATAAAGAACCTTCAGATGCTCGCGGAGAGGTTGAAACCCTTCAGCGTTCAGTACAAGGCGTTGGGCGTGTTCCCCGACAGAAGGAGGCCGAGAATCCTGTGGATAGGCGTGGGCAGAGGCGCAAACATGCTAAAGAGGGTCTCTGCCGAGATTACGAGAGCAAACAAGAGGGTGGGAATTAATCCCGAAGGCAAGCCCTTCTATCCCCACGTTACGGTCTGCCGTCTCAAGTTCGTAGAGCATCGGCCTTTCAGGGGGATACTTGACAGATACAAGAACTTCGTGTTCGGCGAAGAGAGGGTTGACAGGATAGCTCTAATATCCAGCTCCCTGTCCAGCGTAGGGCCCGCCTACACGGTGGTTGAGGAGTTCTACTTAAGAGAAAAGGACAACGGCTCCTCCTGAGGCCCGCTAAAGGTAGCTGGATTCCACACCTATGCAGGCTTCGTAAACGAACTTTATCTTGTCCTTATATTTCTCTATCACCTCGTAGTTCTCTGCTCCGGGCTGGAACCACACCACCTTTGCACCCACCTCTATGGCCTCCTGGACTATGGGTTCGGCATGGGCCGGATTTCTGTATACGTTGACTATGTCTATCGGTTCCGGGACGTCCTTCAAAGAGGGAAGGACTTCTATGCCGAATATCTTCTCTCCGGCGTATCTGGGATTTACGAGATATACCTTATGCTTGCCCTTGTTTATTACCTTTTCGGTAGTCCAGTAAGAAGGCCTCTCTTTCTTGGGAGATATACCTATCACCGCTACCACTTTCGCCTCTTTCAGAGCCTCGTAAGCGTCGTCTTTGTGAGCTACGTCGGCCATCTTCTACCTCCTGAGAACCGAATACAAAGAGTATAAAACAAATATGACACCTCCGAGCACGGAAAGCACCGAACCCAGTCCCATAAGCGCCATGTAGGCCATGAGGAGAGGAGAGTCTATGTAAGCCACACCGGGCGTCTTCCTCGGCGCTCCGAGCACCCCTGCCCAGAAGAGACCCATAACGAACAGGAACATACCCAGACCGTAGAGGTAAGGCTGGAGCTTGACCACCTTGGGCAGCTCCCCCCTTCTGTAACCAAGCTCCCTTAGCAGGTGGTAGGTAAGCACCATCACGCTCAGCAGTATGCTGCCTATTACCGTGTGATAGTGTGCCGGGACCCGCAGGTCTGTGCCCACGCCCAAGTATCCCATGCCGGCTCCGATGAAGTAGAGTAGTATTGATATCCTTAAGGTGTTCTCGTAAAATCCCGTCTCCTTCCCCAGCCTGTAGAGGATAAAGCCTCCGTTGACCAAGGTGGGAATACCTATGCCTACGGCGTAAGCGACCGTAGTTATGAACTTCGCCTGCGGCGATATGGGGTCTGAGATTATCAGCTGAGTTAGAGCCAGCAAAAGTGGGAAGAGTACCAGCAGGTAGTTTAGGTACCTGAATCTCAACTCTGTATCCCTGCCGGAAACCTTCAGAATCAGATACCAACAGCTCAAGAGAAGAAGGGCGTTTACGAACTGGTGAACGTGGCCGGGAATCCAGAAGAGCTTCTCAAAGAAGAGATACAGCTCTTCCATATACTTTATCTTCACCACAGAGAGCAGGAAGGTTATGACCGTTATAAAGGATACGAGTACGGAAACCGAGAGGAAGAACCTACCCGCGGAGGTGGTGGAAAACGTCTCCGGCATGTAGCTGGAGAATCTCAAAGAGACCAAGAGCATAGCCATGAGATACAAAAGCAGTCCGAGAAAGAAGGTGGGATAGACTATGGTGGGAACGTAGTTGTTATGAACGGGCTGTCCCAGAGCGAGCAGAGCGGTGATAAATACTAAAAATGTTCCCGCGTAGGCAAGGAGCTTTTCTGACAGGCCGCCTTCCTCTTCAAAGACCCAGTGCCACAGAGCTATCAGGAAGGATATGAGGCCCATTATGAGCGCCAAATCTACGTGTCCAACGAGGGCGTGGTAAAAGTAGTTGGGAGGGAAGAATCTTTCAAGAACCGGAGTTCTACTCAAAGCCACCAGTAGGGCGAAGGAACCCCCCGCACCTATGGATAGGACGAAGAGTAGAAACCACGCTCTCATCTCAAGCTTTTACCAGGTCCACTATGAAGAGCCCGAAAATAGCAGAAAGGTAGATTATGGAGAAGAGAAAGAGCTTTATCCCCTCTTCCCTTTTGGAGAAGAGAAACTTTAAGGTAAGAAGTATGTAAACCACGCTCAAGGCAGAAGCCACCACGAGGTATACGTGCCCTACCATTCCCAGAACATAGGGTAGAACGCTTAAGGGGAGTAAAGAGGCTGTGTAAAGTAAGGTCTTTACCTTGGTAATGAACACGCCCCTTGATACCGGCAGCGTAGGCACGCCGGCCTTTCTGTAGTCGTCCTTGTACTTTATCGCCAAAGCCCAGAAGTGGGGTGGTTGCCACATGAACATTATCAGAAATAGTACCAGAGCCTTCAGGTCTATCTGTCCCGTGGCGGCAGCGTAGCCTATCACCGGGGGCAATGCTCCCGATATGCCTCCTATCTCCGTAGCTATGGGAGTTCTCCTCTTGAGGAGCATGGTATAAATCACCACGTAGGAGAAGGAGGCCAGCATGGCAAGGAAGGCCGAAAGCAGGTTTACAAAGGTTATCAACACTATGAAGGAAAGAAGGATTAACCCTAAGCCGAAAACCACCGCCACCTGGGTGTTAACGGTTCCCTTGGGAAGGGGACGCTCTGAGGTCCTCTCCATAACCTTGTCTATGTCCCTGTCAAACACCATGTTGAGAACCGCAGAACCGGCGGCCGCGAGCCCCGTTCCTATCAAGGTCCAAGGCACCAATTGAGGGTCTAAATTGCCTTTGGCACCTATATACATACCGCCCAAGGTTGTAATCAAAACCAGCATCACCACGCCGGGCTTTGTAAGGAGCAGATACTCTCTGAGGAGTGAGGTGTAGGTTGCGGTTTTACTTACCATGCCTTTACTTCCTCTCCCTGAGCTTCTTCACCACCCTCTAATATCTTACCCTTTAAAAGCTCGGGTGCAACCATGTAGGAGGCCCATATAACCAATAGGAATCCTATGGCTATGTGGAAGAATAGAACCGGGAGGAAGAACTTGGTTATTATCGTGGCAACTCCTGCGACAATTTGGGCGGATACCAGCAGGAAGGTGATTAGAGTGTATCTGCTGAAGCTCTTTACCATCAGGTAGAGGGTGAATATCACCAGCCCCATGGCATAAACTACGTGGAGAAAGTATGCGAAGGTGTTGAAGTCGGCGGCCTTCACGTACCTGACCAGTATCCCTATGAGCACCTGAAGCATTATCAGAAGGTAGAAGGCCTCCGAGAAGGGAATCCTGCTCTTTGCTTCCTTGGCGGAGGCGGCGTAGTGCGCCAAAACGAGTCCTGAGAGGATTATTACGGAGAGAATTAAGTGTGAGGTCGTATAGACGTAGTGGAGAAACTCCTTAAGGAGTGGGGACTCGGTTATAACCACCCTCATGCCCAAAAGGGCTTCTAAGATTAACATGAAGAAGACCCAGAGCATAGCCTTCTTGGGAAAGCCCCCCAACCTCCAGACCGAAACCAGCGAGGCTATCATGAGCAGTCCCGCAAGCCCTCCCAGTATCCTGTGGGTCTGCTCTATCCAGGGTTGGAGTTCCGTCTTCACCACCATGGGAGCCGGTGGAGTGGGAATTTCCTCCTTCATCTGGAAGGGGAGCAGCTGGCCGTGGCATAGGGGCCAGTCCGGACAGCCCAAACCCGAACCGGTAGAGGTGACTATTCCTCCGAACACCATGAGTATGTAAGTTATGATTACGGTGGCGAGCAGAAGCTTTCTGGCCATTTCAAACTCCTATAGCGATTAAAGAAAGGATAAAAATCGTCAAAAAAGTATATCAAAGAAAAAGCCCCCGAAGGGGGCTCAGTTTAAATTAACCTGAAATTAAAACTTACAGTATCCGTGGGGGCAGTAGTCCTTCTCTACCTTGGGAGGTTCGTCAAAGTTGTGGGGTGGTGGTGGTGAAGGGAGCCTCCATTCCAAAGAGTTGCTCATCCACGGGTTGGCAGGCGCCTTCTCTCCGCTTAAGGTACCTTTTATGAGAGCTATAATCCCCAAAAGAATTCCGAAGGCGAGTACGAAGGCTCCCACCGTCTGAATCTGGTGGAGGGTTATCCACTCGCCTATCACGGGGTAGTCGTAATACCTCCTGGGCATGCCGCTGAGACCTACTATCAGCTGGGGGAAGTATAGAACGTTGGAACCGACGATTATAGTCCAGAAGCTCAACTTGCCCAAGGCTTCTGAATACATTCTACCCGTCACCTTAGGCCACCAGTAGAAGAACCCCCCGAAGGCTGCGAGGGTAACAGCCATACCCAGAACGTAATGGAAGTGTCCCACCACGAAGTAAGAGTCGTGAACCGCTATGTCAAAGGCCGGTAGTCCGAGGGGTATTCCCGTAAGTCCACCTATCAGGAACATGAGTATGGCTCCCAGAGCGTAGAGCATGGGAGTTTTATAGACCACGGCTCCCCTGTAGAGGGTCCCTACCCAGTTGAATATCTTGATTCCGGTGGGAACTCCTATCAACACCGTGGTGTAGGACATGAGTATCTTCACCCAGTCGGGAATTCCCGAGACGAACATGTGGTGAGTCCAAACCATGAAGCCCACGAGAGCTATCGCCCATATAGCGACCACCATGGACTTGTAGCCGAATATGGGTTTTCTGGCAAAGGTGGACACTATCTCGGATATTACCCCAAAGGCGGGCAGAACCATGACGTAAACCGCCGGGTGGGAGTAAAACCAGAAGAGGTTTTGATAAAGGATTGGGTCCCCTCCTTTGGCGGGGTTGAAGAAGTTGGTGCCAACGTAGGTGTCAAGGAACAGCATGGTGACGGCGCCAGCGATGGAGGGTATTCCCAAGAGCTGTATGAGGTTCATGGACGATACGCCGTGCAGGAACAGGTTCATATTAAAGAAGCCTATGCCGGGAGCCCTCATTCTCACTACGGTGGTCAGGAAGTTTATGGCACCCATTATGGAGGCCGCACCCGTCAGGTGCCATATAAAGACGAAGAGAGCGGTAAGCCCGGAGTTGGGGTTGGCAGAGTAGGGCGGGTATCCCGTCCACATGTGCATTATTTGATTGCCCGGTATCAACGTTATCAGAGCTATCACGCTTGCGGCGAAAAAGGTCCAGTAGCCCAAGGCGTTTAATCTCGGAAAGGCCACATCTCTGGCTCCTATCATCAGAGGTATGAGGAAGTTGGCGAAGGCTCCCCAGATTCCTATAGCCCACCACAAGAGCATGAGCGCTCCGTGAACCGTCAAGAAGTAGTTGTAGGTATCGGGAGAAACGTGCTGGGTGCCGGGGTTAAATAGCTCCACTCTCATACCCAGAGCCATTATTCCACCTACGATAAAGAACACTAAAGAGGTAATCCCGTACATGATTCCTATCTTCTTGTGGTCGGTGGTGAATATCCACTCCTTAAGCGACGCTGAAAACCAAGGCTTCTCTATGTGAATCGCCTCTCTCATCAGAGCGCACCTCCTTCATCGGTTTTTTTCAAGGCGGTTTTGCCCCCGAGCCAGTTATTGAACTCGGTCTCGGGCACGAACTTTATCTTGGCAAACATCCTTGAGTGCCATGTGCCGCAGTATTCTCTGCAGAACACCCAGTACTCTCCGGCCTCGTTTACCTGAAACCACAGATAGGTATTTCTGCCGGGAACGGCGTCCTGAACCACCTTGGCGGGCCTTAGATAGAAGGCGTGAATCACGTCCTTGGAAGTCAGGTTCACCTTTATGGGCCTGCCTACGGGCAGCAAGGGCTTCTCAAATTCCTGCGCCCGATAGCCTTTGACCGCATCTTTGTCCTGCTTGAAGAAGGCGTAAACCTTCTTGCCGTTGGGATACTCAAACTCCCAACCCCACATGAAGGCCGTTACCTTAATCTCCAAGGCGTCCTTTGGGGGAGTTCTCATCTCCTTGAATATGGCAAAGCCGTGGGTTGCCAGATAGATGACCACTATTAAGGGGACTATGGTCCACAGAGCCTCAAGCCCCCAGTGTCCCTCGTGCTCCTGGTCTCCCATTTCCCTTTCTCCCCTTTTATATCTGTACTTAATCATGAAAATCAGAGAGGGGACCGCGACGATCAGGTATATGACCACCGAGAGAGCAAGCCATATCTCGTTCAGGGTATCCCACAGCGCCGCGGGCATATCCTTTGCAGAGACCTCCTCGGCCAGCGCTGCGGTTATCAAGCCCAAAAGTAGAGCCGTTAAACGCGCCATGCTTAAACACCTCCTTTATTTGTTCTGCCGTAAGAGAAGACTATCGCACCTACCACGCCCACCAGGGCAAAGCCGAGCCCTCCGAACATCAGCAGGGGATTTATTACGTACTTACTGCGGCTCGGGTCGTAGGTGTAGCACATGAGCAGCGCCATGTCCACTATCTCGCTCGGCTTTATATGCTCCCTTTTGGCGTCCAAAAGGGCGAGCTTGAGGTCTGCGGTAGAGGGGTTTACGCCGTACAGGTATCTCGTTATTATCCCGTCGGGAGATACGAATATCATAGTCGTAGGGTGGATAAAACTCTTGTCCCTTTCAGAGTAAAAGAACCTAAATCCGGTTGAGCGGGAGAAGCTCTCTATGTCCTTCGGGTCTATTAGGGCGAACTTCCACCTTGAGACCTTAGCCTGCCGGAGCTTGTCGGCGAAGCTTTTCAGGGTTTGAAGAGTATCCTTTCTGTCAAAGGAAAGAACCAGAACCGTGAAATCGTCTTTAAGCTCGCTCAGTTTATCCGTCAGCTTACTCAGCAGAACGGGGCACGAGCCGTTGCAGGTGTAGTAAGCAGGAATCAGCACCAGAGGCTTTGAGCCCAAGAAGGAGCTGAGCCTCCTTTTGCCTTCCGGAAGCAAGAGGGTTATGTCCTCTATCCTTTTGCCCAGATGGCCGGCCTCGTCTATTCTCAGATAGCGAGCGTCAAAGAAGTCCTCCTGAATAGTCCTGTAGGAGGACGGATTGGCCATACCCAGACAGAGGGTCATAAGGAGAAATACCAGTATCTTGCCCATGGCACCTCAGATGTGGAGTCCACCTACTACGTAAGCGGTGCTTGCCACCAAGAGCCACATTATGTCAACGAAGTGCCAGTAAGCTACGGTGGCGCTGAACATGGTCATCTTCTTCTCGTTCATCTTGCCCGAGAGTATGAACATGAGAGCGTAGGCTTGGAGTATCAGGCCCACTATAACGTGGGAGGTATGTATCCCGGTGAGAGCGTAAAAGCCCGTGCCGTACATGTTGGACATGAGTGTAAAGCCCTGATGCCACAGGTGGACCCACTCGCTTACGTGCATAACGGTAAAGAGTATCCCCAGAGCCATGGTTATGAGTATGTAAGTGGTAGCCTTAGACCTGCTTCCTTGTTCCAGCGCGACCTCTGCCCTCCATATAGTAAAGCTTGAAGCCCAGAGAACGAGCGTCAGGAACGCCGGAATACTGAGGCTCAAACCTTCGGGAATCCAGCTGTTTACCCAAACCTCCGCATGGTTTACCCTCGCCATCCAGAAGGCGACGAACATGGTTCCGAAGATGATTATCTCGGAGATGATAAAGAAGAATATGGCTATCCAGCCGTGGCCCTCGTCGTGGCCCTTGGTGAAGAACTCGTAAGCCCAGCCCGTAGCACCTACGATTATCAAGGCTAAGCCTACGCCTCCCGCAAGTAGAGCTGCAAGGGGAGCCTTCCATGCAAAGAAGGCGGTGATGGCTAAGGGAATTAAGAGAACGCCTACACCTACCGGCAGAGGCCAAATACTGACCTCGTGCTCTCCGTGGTGAGCAACTTCGTGCGCCATGCCTTGGACCTCCTTAAGGCTTTATATGCTTTTCTTTCAGAAAGGTTAGCATATAACAACTGTCTTGTTCAGATAATAAATATTATTTATAGGCGCATTAAGAAATGAAAATAATTCTTATAGAATAAGAGTAAACAATTACTTTCTCCGGGTGCGATTCGCGGGATAATGCTGATGGCGGGCCCGGGAGGACTCGAACCTCCGACCTGGGGATTAGAAATCCCCTGCTCTATCCATCTGAGCTACGGGCCCTCGCGTACTTGAGGTATTCATTATACACGACTTTACCTGTCTTACAGAAGTCCGCCTCTATGTAAGAGCCCCCGTCTCAAAGTGTTCGTAAATAAAGCCATGATAAACCCGAGGGAGAAAAATAGGAATGCCTCCAGGTGTAAACTTTTGAGCAGCAATATACTTAAAATGGCAACTGCTACAAACCTTATCCAGAAGGACAGCAAAGGATTCTTTTTTGGAAAAGCTCTCGCCTGTCTGTAGATGTGCTCCGTGTACAGAAAGCCCGAGAGCACGCCTATCAAAAGAGCAAGGGATTCTTCCATGGCTCTCCAACATGAGTAGCATAACCTATGGCGACCGTAGTTAAGCGAAGAAGAAGGCAGTGGTGATACCATACTTTATAAGGTCATGGGTATCCTTGATAGGTTCTTTAAGAAGAAAGAGCAAGAGAACCTCTGGACCAAGTGTCCCGACTGCAAAACCTTGCTCTACGTTCCCGACCTTAAAAAGAACCTGAAGGTATGTCCCAAATGCAACTACCACTTTCCTATGGGAGCCAAAGAACGGGTTGACTCTCTGCTTGAGCAGGAGGATAGGGAAGTTCTCTTTGAGAACATACTGCCCACAGACCCCCTCAACTTCAAAGATACCAAGAGCTACAAGGATAGGCTGAAGAAGGCGCAGGAAAGCTCCGGTCTGACAGAGGCCCTCTACGTGGTGGAGGGCAAGCTGGGAGCGAAAAGGCTTATCCTGTCCGTATTAGACTTCAAATTTATAGGCGGAAGTATGGGCTCGGTGGTAGGGGAGAGATTCTTTAGAGCCTGTGAGAGGGCTTTAGAAAGGGGTATTCCCCACGTGTCCATAACCAGTTCCGGCGGAGCGAGAATGCAGGAGGGTATCCTTTCCCTGATGCAGATGGCTAAAACCGCCCTGGGCGTGGGACTCCTCAGAGAAAAGGGAATCCCCTTCATAACCGTTTTAACCGACCCTACCATGGGTGGCGTGTCGGCCAGCTACGCCTTTTTGGGAGATGTGATCTTGGCAGAGCCCAAAGCACTTATAGGCTTCGCAGGGCCCAGAGTCGTAGAGCAAACCATAAAGCAGAAGCTTCCCGAAGGTTTCCAGCGTGCCGAGTTTCTCCTTGAAAAGGGCCAGATAGATATGGTGGTTCACAGGAAAGACCTAAAAGAAACCCTACTGCAACTTCTTCCTTAAGCGTAAGCTCTCTTGCGTCTGAACATAACGAAGGCGATTATCTCGGCCACGGCCCTGTAAAACTGGGGGGGTATCTCCTGACCTACCTCTACCGCAGGGTAAAGGGCTCTTGCAAGCTCTTTTCTCTCCAAAACTGGGATATCGTTGTCCTTGGCGATGTTAACTATCCTTTGAGCTATGTCTCCCTTTCCCTTTGCTACAACTTTGGGAGCTTTATCCTCTTCCGGGTCGTACTTGAGAGCTATCGCTATGTGGGTAGGGTTGGTAATTACTACGCTGGCCTTGGGCACCTCCTCCATCATACGACCGCGGGAGATTTCCCTCATTCTGCTTCTGAGCTTTGCCTTTATGTGAGGATTACCTTCCAATTGTTTGTACTCCTCTTTAACCTCCTGCTTGGACATTCTTATCCTCTTCTCGTAATCCCACTTCTTGTAGGCTAAGTCCATTAGAGCTATGAAGAAGGCTACGACGCCCAGGATGATTACTACCTTAAAGAGCAGGTTTATAAAGGATATCAGCCCCTCTCTTAGGGGTAGTTGACTGGAGCTTACCACCATCTCAAAGCTGCCTTTAAGCACGAACAAAGCTACACCCAAGAGAAGAACCACCTTTAGGGAGTTCTTCACCAGCTCAAATAGGGTGGTTAAAGAGAGCATCTTCTTTATACCCTCTAAGGGGTTCAATCTCTCCGGCTTAAACTGAAGAGGTTTAAGGGTGAAGATAAAACCGAACTGAGCGATGTGGGAGAGTATAACTATAAACAACGTGGTTATGAACAGAGGTATCAGCAGCTTAGTTATGCTCGTGAAGGTATCTCTGAATATCTCCCGAACCGTAGGCTGAAAGCTACCCGGCGTTATGTGGGAAACGCTGGCGAGGTAGTAGATAACCTCTCTAAAAACCAGAGCACCGGTAAAGAATATGATTATTGAAGAGATAAGGACCGTAAGGGAGCTTGCTATCTCCGGACTCTTGGCTACGTTTCCCTCTTGCCTTAGCTTTCTCCGCCTATGTGGCGTGGCCTTTTCTGTTTTATTCTCCTGAGCCATCTCTACGTTCCCAGTCTCCTAACTAATAATCTTAGTCTTGGAAGAGAACCTATGCAATGCAAGCGTGTGTTTCTTCTTATTTAGACGCAAATTTTACCCTAAGAAGCCTATAGGTCTCCCTTCCCTATCTCTTCTGCGCCTTTGAGCTTGATTACGTCAACCCCTGCGAACTTGAGGTCGGGTTCTTTGGATATTGGGTCGTAGCGGTCGCTGATGAGCAGGTTAATAGGCTCGGCAAGCTCGTAAGGGTAACCGAAGGGTGCGAACACGTGTCCCCTCTTTATGTTTCCAAAAACCACAACCCTCTCTACGCTACCCCTGTCGGAACTCAGCTTCACAAGGTCTCTTTCCCCTATACCCAGCTCCAGCGCATCTTTTGGGTTCATGATTACGTAAGGTGGAATCTCCCTCTTCAGAAGTTCCGGACTCTTACCCGTTCGTGTCATGGTGTGCCAGTTGTTTTTCAACCTGCCCGTTATGAGTATGAAGCGTCCCCTCTCGCTCGCTACGGTGAACTTGGCCGGGTAAAACCTGGCTCTTGAGCTTTGAGTTGGAAACTTAAGCTCCTCGTATAGCCACCTTTTGCCCCAACGAGCGGGAAGCTCCTCGTAGCTGAGCTTTGATATATCGCACAGACGACCTTCGGTCGTGAGTTTGAACTCATCAAATACATCTCTGGACTCTTCGTAGGGAAACATATCACCTCTTCCCATACTTTGAGCGAGCTGCGCGAATATGAGCCAATCGGGCTTTGAGTCGCCGTAAGGCTCTTTGAAAGCTCTGCAGAGGGTTAAGGTTCTATCCGAGCCGGTCATCACCCCTTCCTTCTCCCCCACCTGAGAGGCGGGCAGTATAAGGTTCGCAAATCGGCAGGTGTCGTTCCAGTAAGCGTCCTGAACCACGAGGAAGACCTTAGATAGAGCTTTCTTCACCTTATCCAGCTCGGGCAAGGACACGGCCGGATTTGTGCAGACCACCCAGAGCAACCTTACATCACCCGACAGGATAGCGTCTATGGCCTCGGTTATCGTCCTTCCGGGCCGGGGCTCTATCCTATCCACATTCCAGAAATGCTCCATAAACCTCCTATCCTCGGCATTTCTAACGTCCCTGTAGCCGGGTAGGCCGTTGGAAAGGTAGCCCACTTCCCTGCCACCCATCGCGTTGGGTTGTCCCGTAAGGGAGAAGGGACAACCTTTGGCGTTCAACCTTCCCGTTGCCAGGTGCAGATTTATCAGCGCAAGGTTCTTGGAGACCGCATTCACCGATTGGTTCAGCCCTTGACACCAGAAGGATATAAGTTTCCTGCTCTGGGCGAAGATTTTGGCAAGTATGTATATGTCCTCCTCTTTAATCTGGCAAATCTGGGCGGCCGTTTCCGGCGGAAAGTCCTGAGCCACCCTCAGAGCCTCATCAAAGCCCTCGGTGTAGGTATCTATGAATCTAAAGTCAAGCCAACCTTCCCGATGGAGCACGTAGAGAACCGAGTTAAGTAGCACTGTATCCGTGCCCGCCCTTATCTGTATGTGCAGGTCGCTCTTTCTTGCCGTCTCCGTCTCAAGGGGGTCTATAGTAATCACGACCATCTGGTCGGTCTTCCTTCTCCTCCTTAGGACCCTCTTGAATAGGACAGGGTGAGACACGGCGGCGTTGGAGCCAACAAAGATAAAGGCATCGGCGTCATCTATATCCTCGTAAGTACAGGGAACCCCGTCCGAGCCGAAGGCGTACTTGTAGGCGGACACGGCCGAAGCCATGCAGAGCCTTGAGTTGGCATCTATGTTGTTGACACCCAAGAGCCCCTTTACGAACTTGTTTATGACGTAAGAGTCCTCGGTAAGCAGTTGTCCGGAGATGTAGAAGTAGGTCTCCTTCGGGGACAATTCTGTAAGTTTGGACTTCAAAATTGTGAAAGCTTCCTCCCAGCTTACCTCACTAAAAGGTCTGTCTTTGCTCTCCCTATAAAGTGGTTTTCCCAGCCTTCCTTCGTCCAAAACTTTGGGTAGGTAGATAGGCTTCTTGCACAGGTCTCCTAAGTTGGCAGGGTGTTGGAAGTCCCCCTTTATCCTACCTCTGTCATCTATATAAAGTCCACACCCAACTCCGCAGTAAGGACACTGGAAGGTCTTCTCCTCCATAAACCTCTATATGCAAAAGGTATGCCAATCAGTGGGAAGCCAAGAGCTTTCTAAGGGTTTCCTCATCGGGGAGCTTCGCCAGCCTCTTGGTGAGCCTTCCCCTCTCATCGTATATGAGAGTGTAGGGCAGGAACACCAGCGTTATGTAGTCCGAAATCTCTATCTTCTTGTCAAGCAAGGTTCTGAAGTTGGGAGAGCTTATACCTATCTGGGAGTAGGTGCCTTCCACGTCCTTCTTTTCCATACCTATGGCCACAGACACAACCTCAACGCCCTGCAGGTTCATCTTTGCGAGTCTCTTCAGGTCCTTGGTATGTCCCACACAGGTGCCGCTCCAGATATATAGGAGCACCGGCTTGCCCAGCAAACTCCTGAGGCTTACTCTTTCACCGCTCGTGCTTTCAAGCTTAAGGTCGGGCAGGCCTATCTCTTGAGAGCTGCAGGAGAGCAGAAGCACGGAGAGGATAACTACGAGAGCTAATTCAGTGATGCCCCTTATGGTGCTCCTCCATGTCCATGTGCATGCCCTTGACGGGTGCCATCACTTCTACCTTGCCGCTCTTCTCAAAGTTGAGAATTAGCTTCACCTTGTCCCCGGGCCTCAGGTGCCTTTTTAGGTTTATGAGCATTATGTGCTTGCCACCCGGCCTGAACTCCACGCTCTCCTTGGCCGGAATCACCACCTTCTCCATGCGCCTCATCTTCATAACGCCGTCTTCCTCCACGGTGGCATGCATCTCAACAATCTCCGCCACGGGAGAGCTGACGCCCAGAAGGGTATCCGCCTCGTCGCCCTCGTTCTCTATCTCAAAGAAGGCCGCGCTCATGGTGGATACAGGTGGTACGGCTCTGACCCAAGGCTCTTCCACAACTATCTTAGGCTTCGCAAAGGACAGCGACACCAGAAGCATTAAGGAAATAAGCAGTCTCATATCATTCCTCCAAAAGTTTCTTAACGTCCTCGGCCATAAGCTGGGGCTTTTGCTTAGAAGAGGAGTAAAGCAGCTTCAGGTTGCCCGCCTTGTCTATCAGATACACGTAAGCCGTGTGGTCAACCAGATAGCCCGACGCCGACTCTCCTTCAGCCTTCTTGAAGAAGGCCTTATACCTCTTTGCAACCTCCTTAATCTCATCAAGGCTTCCCGTCAGTCCTACGAAGGTGGGATAAAAGTACTTGGCATACTCGTCAACCACGTTGGGTTTATCCCTCTCTGGGTCCACGCTAATCATTATCACCTGAACCTGCTCCCTTTCCTTTGGGTCAAGGAGCTCCATCATCTTGGCCAAGTTCTGGAGTGCCGCGGGACATACGTCCGGACAGTGGGTATATCCGAAGAATATAAAGACCAGCTTGCCTTTAAAGTCCGAAAGTTTTACCCTTTTGCCACCGACGGTGGTCAGTTCAAAGTCGTAGGCGGGTTCTTCCAAAAGCACACCGTTGAACTCACTTTTGGGTGTGGCTTCTTCCTTAGGTTTGCTTTCACAGGAGAAGAGAAAGATTACCAAAGGTATCAATAAAGCCGCTAACTTCCTCATGGCACCCTGTAATGCTCCTGGGTCATCAAGTCCACGCCACACTCAAGGTTCTCAATCCAAGTTATGAATCTCTCAACCATATCCTTTCCCTTAAATATGGCTCCGTGCTGGGGAGCTATTATATCTATATCCAGCTGCCTTACCATGTTTGCCCAGAGCCTCATAATCTTGTTAGAGGCCATATATCTCTTGTGGAAGGCCTCCATATACTGCACGTGCTTATCAAAGTCCTCAACGAAGATATAATCCTGTCCCAGAGAAGCGCCCAAGTCTCCCGAAAAGAGAATCTTAGAGCAGGGGTCGTATATCTGGAAGTTGCCCGGTGAGTGTAGGAAGTGTGCCGGCAGAACTACCAGTTCACAACCTTCTATTATGAGTTTGGTACCCCTGTCGTCTATGGAGTTAACTCTCCCTTCCAATTGGCTGTCAAGTCCAAAGTGAGGAAGGAATCTCGTCCACAGCTTGGATATCCACGCTTCGGCCTTGGTGGTCATGAGCCAGCCGTTTATTGAGGCCACTATGTCTGGGTCTTGATGGGATAGAAATATGGCCTTTATGTTGTTGGGCGGTATAAGTAGTGATATGTCGGAAAGCAGTTTTGAATATACCTTATGTCCCCCCGGGTCTAACAGCACCCCCGTATCGCCGTGAATTATGAGGTATTGGTTCGCTTGGACGGCGCTCGCGGGAGTAAGCTCCTCAAAGACGAAAACTTTGTGCTCTGCCCCATCGTAAACAATCTTTCCACTCATAATGCTTTCTTATTATATAACAGATAGATAGGTGGCTATCCGCAGGCGCTTTTACCTGCCGATTGCTGAACCAGCTCATTAAAGCTTCTTCCCCTGTCCGCATAGCTCTCAAACATATCAAAGGAAGAGCATGCAGGAGAAAAGAGAAGAACCTTCGCCTCCTTAGCTCTTTCAAAGGCTTTGCCAACGGCCTCTTTAAGGTCTTTACACAGCTCACACTCGGTTGCGTCTTCCCAGCTTTTTGCTATCTTGCCTGCCGTCTCACCTATCAAAAAAGCGTACACCACCTTTCTTTTGACCAACTCCCTAGCGAGGGAAAAGTCGTCTCCCTTGTCCTTTCCCCCGGCTATAAGTATTACGCTCCCGTCCCCAAAGCTTTCCAAGGCCGCCTTAAGGGCGTTCACGGTGGTGGATTTAGAGTCGTTATAAACTTTGAGTCCGCAGAACTCTCCCAAGAACTCAAGCCGGTAGGGCAGTCCGCCGAAGGTGTAGGCCACTTCCTCAACGGCTTCGCAGGTCGCTCCCAAGCTCATGGCCGCATGAGCCGCGCCAGCGAGGTTCTCCAAGTTGTGCCTTCCGGGGAGCTTGACTTTGTTTTCATCAAAGGGTAAGGTCTCTCTCCAAAGGAAAATACGTCTTGCCCTTGAGGGAGTAGCCAGAAGCTCCGGCTGGTTCCTTCCTAAGATAAGAGAATCTCCACGCTCCTGGTTGGAAAAAATCCTGTACTTGCTTTCCAGATAGTCTTCCAAAGAGGGATGCCAGTCCAAGTGGTCTCTGGAAAAGTTCAAGAAGACACCTACGTCCGGCCTAAAGTCCTTCAAGGTTTTACCCTGAAAAGAGGAAACCTCCAGAACCACGGTGGAGTTTGGGGATTCCAACACCACGCTTGAGAAGGGCAGCCCTATGTTTCCACCCTTGTAAACTTCCAGACCGGAGGCTTTGAGCATTCTGTAGGTCAGCTCGGTGGTTGTAGATTTTCCGTCCGTTCCGGTTATTGCCACCAGTTTTCCACTAAAGAACCTGTAAGCGAGCTCCGTCTCTCCGATTACCTCTATGTCCCTCCTGATAGCCTCTTTCCATAAAGGGTGATTGGGTGGCACACCCGGCGATAGAACTACGCAATCAACTTCACCGAGCATCTCCTTCCACAGGTGCGGATTTTCACGGTCGTCTCCGGCTACCGCCTTAAACCCCTTACTTTTTAAAAGCTTAAGGGCCGCTTTCCCGCTGATGCCCAATCCCCAAACTAAGAACATACTTCCACCACGAGGTTTCCTACCCTGTCCACGTAAGCGAGGCTCTCCGGAGGTAAAAAGGTGGTAGAGGAATACTCCACCACGACCGCTGGCCCCTCAATCCTGTTGCCCCATACCAGTTTATCCCGCAGGTATACACCGGCCTTTAGAATCTCACCGTGATAAATCAACCGTTCGTAGCCCAGAAACGCCTCGTCGACCACGGTTTCTCTCTTGCTCTGAAAGCCCTTTATCCGGGGCTTGTCGGTTATCCCTACGGCTCTGAGTCTGAGGTTTACCACCTCTACCTCTCTGTCCTCAAAGCTGTAGCCGTAAAGCCTCCTGTGGTGCTCCTCAAAGGCCTGCCTGTAGTCCGGCGTAAAGGGCACTCGAATCTCAAAGGACTGACCTCTGTAGCGAAGGTCAAGCTCCCTCTCTATCACGGGATTCGGAAAGCCCTCTGCGGCCATCTCTTCCAGAGCTCTTTTTTCTAAACCCTCAAAGAGCTTGAGCATCTCTTCGTAGCTTGCGCTCTCTTGGGGTAGCATCACCGTGTAAGAGTAGTCTTTGACCACGTCCGCCATGAGCATGCCTAAGGCTGACAGGGTTCCCGGGTTTTGGGGAATCAGGACTCTCTTCACCCCCACCATCTTGGCCAGCTCCGCCGCATGAAGCCCTCCCGCACCGCCGAAGGAGACCAGAACGAACTCTTTCGGGTCGTATCCCCTCTCTATGGAAACCTTCCTTATGGCCTTCTCCATGTTGGTGTTGGCCACCTCAATTATGCCCTCCGCAAGCTCCATCGCACTCAAGCCTGCGTCTGCGGCGAACCTCTCCATATACTCCTTCACCCTATCTGGGTAAACCTTCATGCTCCCGCCCAGAAAGAACTCCGCCCTCAGCCTGCCCAAAAAGAGGTTGGCGTCCGTTGTGGTTATACCCTCTCCCCTACCGTAGCAAACGGGACCCGGGTCCGCACCCGCGCTCTGGGGACCTACCCTGAGGGCACCACCCTCGTCCACGTATGCCAAAGAACCTCCTCCAGCTCCCACGGTGTGTATGTCTATCATGGTTATGCCCACCGGAAGGCCCTCTATCTTTGAAGAGGAGCTTACCAAGGGCTTCGTATCCACCAGAGATACATCGGTGGAAGTGCCGCCCATATCAAAGGTTATTAGCCTCTCGTAGCCCGACAGTTTGGCTACGTTCAGAGCGCCTATAACGCCCCCCGCGGGGCCCGAAAGTATGGTTCTTACCGCATACCTTGAGGCCTCCTCAACGGAGATAAGTCCTCCGTTAGACTGCATTACGCTTATCCTGTCCCTTTCGCTCAAGGAACTTTGGATATTCCTTAGGTAGCGTTCCATCTTAGGAGATACGTAAGCGTTTATTACAGTGGTGGAGCTTCTCTCGTACTCCCTGAACTCCCTAAGGACCTCGTGCGATAAGGAAACGTAAAAACCCTCCCCTCCGAGCACCTCTCCTACAATCTGTTCGTGAACGGGGTTTGCGTAAGAGTGCAGAAAACATACCGCTACCGACTCAACTCTGGCTTTCCTTAGGGAGTTTACCAGCTCCCTTAGTTCCTCGTCGCTCAGCTCCTGTAGAATCTCACCCTTGTAGTCCACTCTACAGGAAAGACCGAACCTCAGCTCCCTACCTACGAGGGGTTCAGGTCTGCGGTATTTGAGGTTGTAAAGCTCTTCCCTGTTTTGTCTGCCTATCTCTATTATGTCCTCAAAACCCCTGTTGGTTATGAAAGCCGTTCTGGCTCCCTTCCTTTCCAAGAGAGCGTTCGTAGCCACGGTGGTCCCGTGAAGTACCCGTCTGCCCTCGCCGCCTATCGCCCTTAGACCCTCCAGAACCGCCTTAGAGGGGTCAGCAGGGGTAGAGGGAACCTTGAAAACCTTAAGCTCACCGTTCTCAATCCAAACGAAATCCGTAAACGTGCCTCCGGTATCAACCCCTACGGATTTCATTACTTTTATCGTGAACCTCTCCGCCCTTACGGACGGAGCTTCCGGTAGAGATTACTCCCACCCGGAAGACCCGCATGGGGATTCCTGCTTCAACGAGAGATGGCTAACACCCTCCTCTGAGAGTATCCCGCCAGAGCTCTCCCCACAGGCGTTAGTTCGGGTCGCTCCGACCCTACCACCCGTCAGGTGGGTGAACCCTAAATCCTTTTGTTTTTAATCTACTACAAACCTTTTACCACCAAGGTGGAGGCTGGCATCACACCCCTTTAGCTCTCCACATGCATAAATTATTTTAGTTCTTCACCCCACTACGTGCAACCCCAGAACGCCCTTGCGGGCGACGCTCTGCACAACCCTCCCTTACGGAAGGGGACTTAGGGTGTAAGTTTAGTTAAACTATAAGCCTCATGAAGCTGGCGTTGGTAAGCTTAGGGTGTTCTAAAAACTTGGTTGACAGCGAGATACTGGTAAGTAAGCTCAAGGCCTGCGGAGTAGAGCTTGTGGGTAGCGTTGAGGAAGCCGATACGGTGATAGTGAACACCTGTGGCTTTATAGAGGAGGCCAAACGCGAGTCGGTGGAGACCATAATAGAGCTGGCCGGCTCCGGCAAGAGGGTGGTGGCCATGGGTTGCTTGGTTGAAAGGTATAGGAGGGAGCTTGAGGAGGAGCTTCACGAGGCTCAGGCTCTCTTTGGCGTAAACAGCTGGGACGAGGTGATAAAGTATCTGGGATTTGAGCCGCCCACCCAAAAGGTCAAAAGGTGGGTTAGCACACCTAAGTCTTACACCTACCTAAAGATAGCGGAAGGTTGCAATAGACTCTGTTCTTTCTGTTCCATACCCCAAATAAGGGGCAGGCACATCTCAAGGAGAATTGAAGACCTGATAGAGGAAGCCAAACACTTAGCCTCCCTGGGAGTAAAGGAGATAAACGTGGTCTCTCAGGATACCACCTACTACGGCAGAGACCTCTACGGCAAGGGCTACCTGATTAAACTCCTTGAGGAGCTGGAAAAGGTAGAGGGTATAAGGTGGATTAGGCTCCTTTACCTGTATCCTACCGAGGTCAGCCTGGAGCTTATAGAGTTCATCGCCGGCTCCGAGAAGGTTCTGCCTTACTTTGATATACCCTTCCAGCACGTATCCGACAAGGTTCTCAAGAGTATGAGGAGAGGCTACGGGGAAAAGTTCGTAAGGGGGCTTATCGATAGAATACACACGAGGGTTCCCGATGCCGTAATCAGGAGCACCCTCATCGTAGGCTATCCGACAGAAGGAAAGGAAGATTTTGATAAACTCCTGTCTTTTGTTGAAGAAGGGTATATCCATTGGCTCGGGGTGTTTACCTACTCCCACGAGGAGGGAACGCACGCCTTCAGTTTAAAGGATTCCGTATCCCAAGAAGAAAAGCTAAGAAGGCAAGAAGAGGTTTTACGGGTTCAGCGCAAGATAACGGAAAAGAAAAATGAAAGCTTTTTAGGCAAAGAACTACAGGTGTTAATAGACGGCTTTTCGGAGGAGTTTCCCGTTCCCCTGGGCAGAAGCTACGCTCAGGCACCCGAGGTCGATGGGGTTATATACGTCCAGAGTGAGGAACCTGTTAGGGAAGGAGAGATGTTGCAGATTAAGGTAGATAGGGTTGAGGGATACGATTTGGTGGGAAGTGTAGTAAATAATCCTCGTTTAACAGCCTATAAGAAATTTAAATAAAGAGCTAAGGAGATAAAACTTATGATGGTAAGTTAGGAAAAAACTCGGAAGGGGGTAAGTAAGATGAGGAAATCTATACTTGCAGGAGCGGTAATACTTTCAAGTATGACTGCTGCCTTTGCCACCAACGGAGACAACCTTATAGGTCTGACTCCGGCTTCAAGAGCTATGGGTGGAATAGGTGTCGGTATGCCCGTAGGTGCGGCAGATGCGATATTCAGAAACCCCGCATGGATGGCCAACTACGATGGCTTTAACGTAAGCTTCGGTGGAATCCTTTTCATGCCTACGGTTAAGGCATACTCAAAGATGGACTTTTCCTTTATGGGTGGACCAACCCTCCAAACAAGGGGCTATGTGAAGAGCGCTGCGGATACTTTCCTGGTTCCCGAGATAGGAATAGTTCACAAGCTAAATAACAAGGTAGCCGTAGGTATAGGTGCCTTCGGTGTTTCCGGTATGGGTGTTGATTACAGGAATAAAGACCCTATGCTTTCTCAGATGCACACCACTTTCCAGTTCATGAGAATGATTCCCGCCGTGGCCGTTAAGGTGAACGAGATGATTACCCTATCGGGTGCTCTGCACATAGCTTGGGGTTCTCTGGACATAGGAGCTCTTATGTGTGCCAACCCCTTAAACCCCGACACCTGTTGGAACGCGGGCGGTGGACAGGCCCAGGATTTAGGCTTGGGATTCCAGCTGGGTGCCAGCTTCAACATAGGTGGCATGGCCTACGCCGGTATAACCTACCAGTCTCCCGTGTCTATGACCTACAAGAGGGTGTTTGACTCCAACGACGACGGGGTCCTTGAAGATATGAAGCTCCAGCAACCTCAGGAGCTTGCCTTCGGTTTCGGTATAACCCCTACGGACAACCTGAAGGTAGGTGTGGATTTAAGGTGGATAGATTGGTCCGGTGCCGACGGATACGGGGACTTTAACTGGAAGAACCAGTGGGTCTTCGGCCTGGGTGCCGAGTTTAAGCCCACTCCCAAGCTTGCTCTCAGAGCCGGTTGGAACTACGGAAAAACTCCCATAAAGTCCAAAAACATACAAGATCCCACTGCCGGTCTAAACAACATTCCTAACTTTGCCGCTCCTTTTCCAGATTACAACGTTGAGTGGTTCAACCTTGTAGGATTTCCCGCCATATCCGAGCATCATCTTACCTTGGGTATAGGCTATCAGGTATCTCAGAACTTCAGCGTGGAGTTCTCTTACGTAAGAGCCTTTGAAAAGAAGGTTGAAACCAAAGCCGCCGGCGGTGCTGTCATGGTAGGTGCCAAGAACGCTCAAAACTCTCTATCCGTAGGATTGAACTGGAAGTTTTAACACCACTACCTCCCTGCCCTTACCCGTCCTTACGGACGGGTGGGGTTTTCCTTTAACCTCCGTAAATCTCTTTTAGAATTTCTCTACCTCCCTTCACCAGAATGTCTTGTGCAAGCCTCTTGCCTATCTCCTGAGCATCGCGGATACTACCTTGAACCTCTCCCTCTATGAACCTGGAGCCTTCCAAATCGGCCAAAAATCCCCTCAGGTTTATCCTTTCCCCCTTCACCCGTGCGAAGGCTCCTATGGGAACTTGACAGCCTCCCTCAAGCTCCCTAAGAAATGCTCTCTCACAAAGGGCGGATATGTAGCTCTCCCGGTGGTTTAGTCCCTCTATCAATCTTTCTATATCCGAATCCCCTTCCCTTATCTCTATGGCCAAGCTCCCCTGTCCTACGGCGGGGATAAAGTCCTCAAGTATCTGGGTTATCTCCCCTTCGTAGCCCATTCTCTTCACGCCGGCGTGGGCGAGGATTATCGCATCGTATATCCCCTCTTTGAGCTTCCTGACGCGCGTGTCCACATTCCCCCTCAGAACCTCAACCTTCAGGTCTCCCCTCAGTCTCTTCAGCTGCACCTGCCTTCTCAGAGATGAGGTTCCCACCTTAGCTCCCGCAGGTAGCTCCTCCAAGGTCAAGTTCTCCCTTGAGAGGAGAACGTCGTAGGGACTCTCGCGGCGGGTTATGGCTCCCAGCTTCAGGCCCTCGGGCAGAGCCATGGGGACATCTTTGAGTGAATGAACCGCAAGGTCTATATCTCCCCTGAGCAGAGCCTCCTCTATCTCTTTCACAAACAGGCCTTTTCCACCTATCTTGGCAAGCGGGGAGTCAAGCATCTTGTCCCCTTTGGTGGTAATCTTTACCAGCTCCACCTCAATGCCGTGGTGCCTTTCCAGGAAGTCCTTGACAAAGTTGGCCTGCCACAAAGCCAGCTTGCTCTTTCTGGTTCCTATCTTTACCCTCATATCCTCGTAAGATTATAAGGAATCCACGTAAAGGGATAGGACAGGAATACGGTAAATCTTTCTCAGCTCTTCCTTTACAAGCTCCTTAAAAAGCTCCTCTTCCCTCCTAAACTTTCGGAATTTTCTAACTATCTCCCTCTTGAGCTCCTCGTTTAGCTGCCCCCAGAGCCGGTTGAAAACTTCCTTCTCTACCTCCTTCAATATTTCTTCGGCCTCCTCTTCGCTTCCTGGCATGGGCGGTTCACTTTCTAAGAGTTCCTTGACCGCTTCCAGCTTGAGTTTGAATATCCTCTCCCAATCTATTTCCATCTCCTGGGCCCTTTTCCTTAAAAACTCCTCGTAGGTTTCCATCACTTGTCTTAGGCACAGAAAGAGGGGATACCTGGAACGCCTGCGAGGTGGAATCTCTCCGTAGCACTTCCTTATACCTGCGAGGGCTATCTCCTTGGGAATTCCCTTTTCCCTTATGAAATCCAAGAACAACCGCTCCCGCGGTGATAGGAAGAACTCCCCCTTTATCCTGAGGCTTTCCCTTTCCAATTCCTTGAGGAAGTCCTCCATCAATACTTGACCAGCTTGAAGTTGTAGTCCTCACCGTAGAAGTATCTGACAACCGCTCTATATATGGCCCACGCCAGCTTCTTTCTAAATTCAGGATTCGCCAAGCGCTTAGCTTCCTCGGGGTTGGTTATGAAGGCCGTTTCTATCAGAACCGAAGGTATGCCGGGGGTTTTCAGAACCGCAAAGCCCGCACGTCTTATTCCCTTAAAGTGGACCTCCCGCTTGAGAACGCTCTTTAGCTCTAAGGCAACGGTCTTACCGAACTGGACGCTCTCGTAGAGGGTGACGTCTATGGCAAGGTCTGCGAGAATCTTCTTCACCACGGGGGAGCCGCTGTTCACCGCCTTGCCCAGAACCAGCTTTGCGTAGCTGTCGTTCCTGACTATCTGCCTTTTCTTTTCTATGGCTCTTTTGTAAGAGAGGGCGAATATCTGGGTTCCCTTAGCGCGCCTTCTCCCCTTGGGTGCGGCGTCCGAATGTATGCTTATAAAGAGGTCTGCTCTGTTGAGCAGAGCTATCTTTGCCCTCTTGTGAAGCGGAACGAAGTAGTCTCCGCGCCTCGTCAGGATTACCTTAAACCTCCCATCTTTGCGCAGGTATTGAGCAAGGAGCTTGGCTATGGAGAGGTTTATGTATTTTTCCTTCAAACCCCCGTAGCCTATCGCTCCGGGGTCTTTTCCTCCGTGCCCCGCATCAATCACGATTACCTTGGTCTCGTCTATCACCGGCGTGGCGAGCAGCCTAACTATGAAGTCCTTGAGGGGGTCTTTTTCGCCGTGCGTAGCCGCAAGTTCTACCTCCTGCCTTCGCTCGGGAGACGGGAACACCCTCTTCTCCCTGTATATGTCTATAACGAGCCTGTTGGGGTTTCTTAAGAATAGATATTTCACGCGTATGTTGCCCCTATGGTGCAGCCCTACACGAACACCCCAGTCGTGTTTGGATATGTGCCAGTTCCAGAAGGCGGGAAGTACCAGCTTCCCCGTATCCTTGACACCTCTTATCTCTACGAAAACGACACCTTCCTCGTCCTGAGAGTATATGCGGAACTTTGCTCCTTCAGGAAGCTCAAAAACCACTCTGACCTTGCCATCGTACACGCCGTAGCGGGAGCTTAAAGGTATCCCCGCAAAGACAAGCTCAAGCAGAAGCAAAAGTATGAAGCTAAAAGTGGTCAAACTCCTCAGGAACATGGGCCTCTTCCTCCACCTCCTCCTTTTTGGTAGCCCAGGGAGCCAAGGGGAAACTAATCATCACCGGGTTGGGAACGTCAGGCTGATAGAGAATCATACTTCCCTTCTTGAGCATTATGGCCCTTTGTCTGAAGTTTCCGGTTAGGAATTCATACTCCTTGCTCATCACCTCACTGCTGTCAAGCCTTCCCGTTACCTTAACGGCGGCGTTCGCCACCACCCTCTTCTCCACCTCGCTGGCCGTCTGCTGTGCACCTATAAGTATCACTCCCAAGCTTCTGCCCCGCTCGGCTATATCAAGAAGAATCTCCTTTATGGGACTCCATCTCTCCTTGGGAGCATACTTGTTAAGTTCGTCAAGAACTACGAAGATTTTAGGATACGGATTTCCGCTCTCTTCCTTCTCCTTGAATATCCTCTTGAGAACAGCGCCCACCACAAACATCTTGGCAACGCCGTGCAGGTCGGATATATCTATTACGTTCAACTGCCTCCGCTTCCAATCTATACCCGAACCCCTCGTAGGGGATACGAGACTCCTGCAGTGATTGGCAGCGTGATGAAACCTTCTGAGAAAGGCGTACACGGTGGCCGGCGCGGCCGTTCCGAACCAATTCCTGTAGCTCTCTTTATCGTCGTCTTTATTCTCTAAAATCTCCTGCATCAGGCGGTAAAGTCCGTCCAAGCTCTCTATCTCGTGGCCACTCTCGTCAAGGAGGACCTCCTCCGGACTGTCAGCGGATAGGTAAAAGAGCCTATCGGCCACCCTGTCTATGACGTAGTGCAAATTGGAAGTTCCCTCCTCCCCTTCCGCGAACATGAAGCGTATCAATCCCTGATAGGCGAACTCTCTCATGCTCCAAGAGTAAACCTCCACATCTTTAAGTCTCTCCTTGCTTCGGGGAACGGTAGAACCCTCTTCAGCCGGAGGAGCGTAGAAGCTCACGTTGGTAAACGGCTCCGGCTTTAAGCCCATCTTGAGGAAGGCCTCTCTGTGGATCTGGCTGAACTTCTTACTCCTTTTGTCAATCCAGAGCAGGTCTTTCCCCTTAACGTTGAATATCAAGCCGTGAATCCTCTCCCGGTCGTCCGCCGTCTGAAAGATGGAGTTTATCAAGAAGAGAGCGTAAGAGGTCTTGGTAGCTATACCCGACATGCCAGATATGGAAACGTGGGCGCCCTCCCTTCCGTTTATAAAGTCGTAGTTCAGATATACGACGTCTCCCCCTCTGGAGATACCTGCGGGAATCTTAGTCCTCATGCCGTCGTAATACATGGCCTTTTCCAGCTCTTCCCCTTCGGCTCTGAAGACGGCATCTCCGGGAGTAGGGGGAATGAAGACCTCCGGCTCTATCCTCGTGATGAAGACCTTCGCCATGTAAGCCATGTTCGCCGGTAGAACCCCCTCCTTGGCGAGCCTGTTCTCGTAAACCAACTCAACGCCCTCAAGGAACTTCTCAACCTCCTGGACTATGCCGTAGAATTTTATATCCTGTGAAGAGCCGTCAATCCGACTGAGGGCAACGACCACATCGTCCAGCTGCAGGTATTTCCCCTCCTCAACCCCCACCCAGAACTCTAAAGGATTGGAGGGCTTGATACCCAAGACTATCCCTACCTGTCTCATACAGAAGTTTAATATACACCAAAGGAAATACTTATCAAAATAAGCTTGGGGAGAGTTAAAGGAGGAGCAAAGCTCCTCCGGAGGCTTTTCAATCTACCAGGGAGTCCAGCTCGCTTTCAGAGCGGGGAAGACCCTGTATAACGTTGCCGTTCATTCCTATGAGTGTAGGAGTGCCGCTAACACCCAACTCGTTGAGGAACTTCAAGTTAGCTTCAACCGCCTTTTTTCCTTTCTCGCACATGTTCTTTGAGGTGTAATTGTTATGAACGTCCTCTAAACCCTTCTTGTCGCATATAAGAGCCACCGCCTTATCCTTGGCCTGAGGGTGTATAGGTAGAGGGAATAGAATCACCTTAAGGGCTACGTTGTTTTTATCGGCCCACTCTTTCAGAACAGGCTCCGCCTTCTTACAGAAGGGACAATCCGGGTCGGAGATAAAGTATATGTACTTCTTTGCCTTGCCGTTATAGACTATGTTTACGTGCTTTTCCAGCTTTCTCAGCGTTGCCTTGTCCAGCTTGGCGTACTTCTGGGTTTCCTCTGCCGTTAGGTTCTTCTTCTCCTTGAGGTCTAAGAGATTCCCGACGAGTATATAGTCCGCCTTTTTGTCCGTATAGAACACCACGGGCTTGATGCCCATCTTTATTACCACCTGACACAATCCCCTAACCTGGGAAAGCTCCTTTATATCGGCAACCTGAAAGTTCCTCGGCACCAGCTCCTTTACCTTTTCCTTTATCTCCTTCTCCGAAGGACACGCCTTTGCGTTAGCCAAACCTTGCGCTCCCAAGGCCAACGCTCCCGCCAAAAAGATAGCTCCAAACTTTCGCATAAAACTCCCTTTTTACTTAAACCGCCCACACGCGGCCAAGTGCCGGGGCATTTGTATCCCGCCAAAATACAGGTGTCCATATCCCCGGCAGGCGGCTTTTGGACACCCAAGCGACCTCTCCCTCGCCCACCTTCCCTCTTTATCTAAAGTATTATCTCACACATTGGCCCACCTAAGGCAAGTCTGGTGAACAATATAAACAAAAATTGCTTATAAGTAAGCAAAAGTTGCTTAATAAGGCTGCAGGTTGCATAATGGCTGATAGAAGGTAAGATTTCTAATTTACCAATGAAAGAAGTCAGTCGCCTTTTGAGGAAAATCATAAAGCTCCAACGGCAGGAGAGGGTAATTCCGAAGGGGAGCAAGCTCCTGATAGCCTTCTCCGGAGGGGTGGACTCGGTAGTTCTGTGCGACGCACTCCTTGAGCTGAGAGAATTCCTCGGCATTGAGGATTTAGCCTTAGCCCATTACAACCACGGTTTGCGGGGACAAGAGGCACTCAGAGACGAAGAGTTTTCCGTAGAGTTCGCTCGCCAGAGGGGTTTAAAAATCTTTGTAGAAAGGGGCGATGTGAAGCAAGAGGCACTCCGGAGCGGGGGAAACCTTGAAGAGACGGCAAGGAAGCTGCGATACGGGTTCTTAAGAAAGATCAAAGATTCCCAAGGCTTTGAGCTTATAGCCACCGCTCACCATCTTAACGACCTCTTAGAGACCTCTATTATATGGCTCACCAGGGGAGCCGCCCTTGAGGGCCTTCTGGGCTTTGAGCCGAGGAGCGCAGACATAGTCAGGCCGCTGTATCTGGCTAAGAGAGAGGAGATTCTGAGCTACGCTAAGGCCAAAAACCTCGGCTGGGTGGAGGACAGCACCAACGCGGACCTCTCCCTATACCGAAATAAAGTAAGACACCGAATACTCCCCCTCATGAGGGAGATAAACCCTAACCTGAGGAAACCTTCCTAAGAACGAGGGAGATTCTCAGAGCGGAGAACCAACTTCTGAAGCGGCTTGCTCAGGAGGCATTAGAAAGAGCCGAGATTGAAAAAGGCTGCCTCTCAGTAGAGGCTCTGTGCTCACAGCCCCTCGCTATCCAGAGGAGGGTGATAGGCATGTGGCTGGGGCTTTCGGACTTTAGGAAGATAGAGATGGTCAGGCGACTTCTGCAAAGGGGCGGCCGTCTTAAGATAGATTCCTTCAGAGAGGTGGTCAGGAAAGGCAAGAGGATTTGCGTGATTGAAATCAAGTAAAATTATCTACTCCCATGGAAGAGCTGAGGCTAAAAAAACTAAAGGAACTCAGAGATAAAGGAATAAACCCCTACCCCTACAGATTTGAGATTACCGACTTCATAGGGAACGTCAGGAGCAGGTTTGAGGACGAGCCAAAAGGTGAAAGAGTCAGCGTCAAAGGGGTGGCGAAGCGGGTTTCCAATGTGGAAGAGGGCTTTTTGATTCGCCTCTCCGACGAGAACCTGGAAATTTTTGTGTTTACTCAGGAGCAGGTGGAGCCGAAAAAGGAGTACATCTTTGAAGGCAAACTCCTGCGGGTGGAGGGCAAACTCAGCATAGTAGATGCCAAGCTCGGCTCTGAGGCGGAAAACAGTATCAGAGAGCTTAAGGAGAGATACGACAGAGAGCCACAGGACGAGAAAGTGTCCTTAGGCGGCAGGGTGGTGGCCATAAGGGAGATGGGAAGAGCCATATTCGGACACATTCAAGACCTGAGCGGTAAAATCCAGATATACCTGCGCAAGGACATCTTAGGGGAAGAGAGGTTTAAGTTCTTCAAAGATTACATAGACTTAGGAGACATACTGGGAGTTAAAGGCAGACTCTTCAGAACCCAAACCGGGGAGCTGACGGTAGAGGTGGAGGAGTTTGAGCTTCTGTCCAAGTGCCTGCACCCGCTGCCCGAAAAGTGGCACGGCCTAAGGGACGTAGAGCTTAGATACAGACAGAGATACTTAGACCTGATAGCAAACGAGGAGGCCAGAAGTATCTTCCTGCTCAGGAGCAAGGTCATCTCTCTGATGCGGCAGTTCTTTGATAGATACGGCTTTGTGGAGGTGGAAACGCCCATACTCCAACCGATAGCCAGCGGCGCCGCCGCCAAGCCCTTCATAACCTATCACAACTACTTGGACATGAACCTCTTTCTGAGGATAGCTCCGGAACTCTACCTGAAGAAACTAATCGTGGGAGGCTTTCCCAGAGTTTACGAGATAGGAAAGAACTTCAGAAACGAGGGTGTGGACAGAACCCACAATCCCGAGTTCACGATGGTGGAGTTCTACGCCTCCTATTGGGACTACAACGACCTGATAGAGTTTACCGAGGAGATGTTCGTCTTCCTGCTGGAAAACACGTTGGGGACCTTAAAGCTCCGCTACGGAGAGATTGAGCTGGACTTTACTCCCCCCTTCAAAAGGGTAAGGTACTTTGAGCTGTTGGAGGAGAAGACGGGCAGAGGTAAGGAGTTTTTCTTAGGCAACGTGGAAGAGGTCAGGAAGCTGGCCATGGAGCTGGAGGTAAAGCACGCCGAGAGATTGACCCACGCAAAGCTCATAGATAAGATTTTTGAGAAGGTGGCCGAGGGAGACCTACTGCAGCCCACCTTCGTGCTTGACTTCCCCAAACTTATATCTCCCCTCGCAAAGACCCACAGGCAGGACCCCGACCTCGTGGAGAGGTTTGAGTTTATAGTGGCCACCTACGAGCTGGCCAACGCCTACACGGAGCTGAACGACCCCTTTGACCAGAAGGAGAGGTTCTTAGAACAGCTGAAGGAAAAGGAGATGGGGGACGAGGAGGCCATGGACATGGACGAGGACTTCATAAGAGCGTTGGAATACGGACTACCGCCCACGGCGGGAGAGGGCATAGGAATAGATAGGCTTTTGATGCTCTTGGCCAACACGGACTCCATAAGGGAGGTTATCCTCTTTCCTCACCTGAGACCCCAATGAGAAGGCAGAAAATCTCCATCATAGGTGTCGGCAAGGTGGGCGAGAACGTGGCCTACCTGAGTGCCGTTCTGGGACTGGGAGACATGTGCCTCTTCGGAAGGCACAAGGGAGGCCTTGAACCGGCCAAGGCCAAGGCCATAGACCTGAAGCAGATGGCCGTCCTGATGGGACGGGATATACATATAGAGGGCGTATCCTACGATGTGGAGGGCTTCAGAGCCCTTGAGGATTCCTCCGTGGTGGTTATAACCGCAGGAATACCCCGCAGGGGTTCCATGAGTAGAGAGGAGCTGCTTAGCGAGAACATAAAAATCCTCAGAAAGTTCACGGACGCTATAAGGGAGTATGCGCCCCACTCCGTAG
Organism: Aquificaceae bacterium; assembly: GCA_027014155.1. GTDB lineage: Bacteria > Aquificota > Aquificia > Aquificales > Aquificaceae > WFYI01. The sequence continues at coordinate 19,834 of JALWEG010000001.1, read as the reverse complement.
TTATAGTGGTGTCCAACCCCGTTGACATATTGACTTACACCACCATACAGCTTACGGGCTTTGACCACCGCAAGGTGGTGGGTATGGCCGGAGTTCTTGACTCCGCCAGATTCAAGACCTACGTCCGGCGCACCGTGGATATATCCTACTCCGACATAAGGGCTCTGGTTTTGGGAACCCACGGAGACTTCATGGTGCCCGTGATGTCTAACAGCTTTATAGGCAACAAGCCCCTTGAGGAAGTTCTCAGCGCCAAGGAGATTGACGAGGTCATAGAGGAGACCCGATTGGGAGGAGGCAGCATAGTCAAGCTTATGGGAACCTCCGCCTACTACGCGCCGGCCGCGTCGGTAGTTCTCATGCTGGAGGCGATAATAAACGATAGGGGAAGGGTTCTGCCCTGCTCCGCATACTTAGCCGGCGAGGTGGCAAAACACTACGAGGCAGAGGACATATGTATAGGCGTCCCGGTGGTTTTGGGTAAAGAGGGGATAAGGGACTATGAACTGATAAACCTTTCGGGCTACGAGAAGAGGGAGTTCCTGAGGTCTGTAAACTCCATAAGGAAGTTCACCCAGCTGGCCAAGAGTATGATTTAGGGCCCCTTAACGTGCAAACCTCCCAAGGTTCCGCCAACGGACAAGCTCATAATCCGGCTTTTGAGCGTTCCCGACACGCGAGAGTCCAATAGATTGGGCTTCCAGTCAACCTTGAGCTTGCCTCTGAACTCCGAGCCGGCCGTCTTAACCACCACATCTACCTTTGAGCCATTGAACTTCAAAATAACCTCGTCCAAGCTCAGATTCTCAATCTTTACGCCTTTGACGCTCAGCCTGCCCTCGGCTCCCTCCTTGAGCCTGACCTTACCCGATGCCAAATCCACACCCTCAAGGCAGGAAAGCCCTTTAAGCTCAAGGGTCAAAGTCCCAAAAAGGCTTCTGCTGAGGCTGAGGCTTCCCTTCCCTTCACACCTTGCCCCTGCCTCAATACCGATGGGAGATAGCCTAAGGTAGCCCTCCCGAAACCGAGCCACCTCCCGAGAGCCGGCAAAGAGTCGCATATCCTTAACCCTTAAGTAGGTAAATCCCTCTTCAACCTTGCCGTTCAAAAGGAAGATGCCGCTTCTCTCCAGAAGCTCGTTCAGGAGAAAGAACTTGGGCAGCGTAAAGAGAAAGGTGAGGGGAACCAAGACCAAGATGATAAAGAGGTAGAGCAGATACTTAGAAATCTTCTTCATCACCTTCTTTATCCGCGTTCCTTCTCCTGGATAGCTCCCTGAGCTTGTTGGCCATCTCCTTGTGCCTTTCGGTGAGTCGGCTTAGCTCCTGGGGTGAGCTTATGACATAGGGGGTTATAAAGATAAATAGAGTGGTCTTATCGCTCTGCTTGACCTCCTTTTTGAAGAGGTTGCCCAGTATGGGCACCTCCTTGAGTTTGGGCACGCCGTCGGAGGTTCGCAGGGTTTTGGAGCTAACGAGTCCGCCCAAGATTATGGTCTCTCCGTTCTCTATGAATACGTCGGAGTTTATCTCTCTGTTGGAGGTCACAGGCACCGTGTAGCTGAGCCCTCCCACCTGAGGGTTTATGAAGTCTATTATCTCCTGAAGCTTGAGGGTTATGGAGAGTCTGAGGTTCTCCTCGGATATGTGAGGGACTACCTGAAGGTCTAAGCCCACCTCCTTGTAGTCATAGGTTATTATCGGCTGTCCGTTTACGTCAAATTTGACGCCCGAGGCGAAGGGTATCACCTGCCCCACCTTTATGCTCGCCTCCTTGTTGTCTAAGGTTAGAACCTTGGGGTTGGAAAGGATATTGAAACCGCTCCCCTGTTCTATCAGAGAAAAGAGTATGGCAAGCTCAGGAAAGAAGAGTTCCGTTCCGCCTACGGAGACCTTCTCCCCCGAGGGAGTGAACACGCCCACGAGAAAGTTCCCGCTGAGGAAGGAGCTGTAGATGTCGTTCTCGGAGCCTCCCCTGAAGGTGGCGGCTCCCTGGGTTCCCAAAATCTGCCACCTAACGCCTATATCAAGGAGCTTACGGGTAGAGGTCTCTACTATGGTGGCGGCTATGAGCACCTGCTTCCTGCGGGTATCCAACTTCTGTATAAGCTCCTTAAGTTCCTCGTACTCTTCACGGGTTGCGTAAACCAGAACCGAGTTGGTGCCCTCGTCAAAGCTTATCCTCATTCCCGAAGAGGTGGAGAGAAATATCCCTCCCTTGCGGGTTGCTTTCTTATTCTTCTTACCCTTCTTTAAGACTCTTTGCAGAATCCTTCCTCTACTACCTTGAGATTTAAGTATCCCTCCCAAAGTCTTTGCTATCTCCTTTGCTGAGGTGTATCTCAGGGGTATAACGTAGAAGTTCCTCTGCTCGTCCAGTATGTCCTCCGTGTCTATCTGGGACAGCACATCGGCGATTACCTCGTGAACCTTGCGGGGTGCTATAACTATTACGCTACCCGCCTCCTGGCTGGAGGTAATTTGCACCTGCACCCCCACCTTGCCGAAGGAAGATGCCAGCACGCTCAGGGTTCTCGTAGCGTCCTGAACGCTAAGGTATTTGAGCCTGTACACCTTTATCTCAAGGGAGTTATCCTTGGTATCTATTATCTTGAGAATCTGTCTAGCCTTTTTTATGTTATCGCCGATGTCCGCCAAGATGAGGGTGTTGGTCTGGGTATGAACCGCCACCCTCGCGAAGGGAGACAGGAATGGCCTTATAACGTTTATCAATTGCTGAGCGTTGGAGTAAGCCGCCGTATATACGAACACCTTTACGTCCCCCCCCGATTCGGGCTCACCTAAGGTGGCCACGGTGGGAACGTTGGAAGAGGGGAGAACCTTAACCACCCCCCCGTCCTCCGTTATGGCGAAACCCATGGTGGACAGCATGGAGGTGAATATGTCCCACGCCTGCTGCACGCTGACGGGCTTGGTGGAGCTTATAGAGATTTTGCCCCTTATGTTGCCGGGCAGGACTATGTTCTTTCCCGTAAGCTCGGACATCAGCTTGGCTACCGTGGACACCTCAACGGACTCAAAGTTGAGAACTATCTTTCCCTCTTTCTTATACTGCTCTATCAGCTTTTCTAACTGCTTCTCGGAGGCGTGGACAAAGAGAAGGCCCGTCAGCAGGAGTATCAGAATCCCCTTTATTCTTGTCATTTTGGATTAGTATTATAAGCTTTAACGAACCTGAAGAACAATCTCAGGCCCTCAACCTCTTCGGCTCTTAGAGAGTAGGATATGCAGGAGCTAAAGTAGGTCTTTATAAAGTCCTCGCTAAAGCCCTCTACGGACACCCGTCCCGCTCGCAGGTCCCTGTAGAACTCGGTCCTTGACCTCCAGATTTCTGAGCGCAGGAGGTTGACCCAGAACTTGGGGACCTCCTTTCTAACCAAGAATAGAGCGAAAACGAAGGGCAGATTCGTTAATTTAAACCACTCCTCTCCCAAATCCCAGTAGAACCTGTAGCGGTCTCTAAGCTCAAGAGCCTCATCGCCTATGGACAGGAGTGCGTCCTCTCCACCCTCAACTTCCTCAAACTCCCTCCCGTAGCCCTCCTTCAGCACAAACCTCAGCAAGAGCCTGGAGGTCAGAGAGCTGGGTGTCAGCTTGACTTTCTTTATATCTTCCAACCTCTTGTTGGAGAGCAGGAGGACGGAACAGACCCTACCCCTTGAGGTTATGGAAACGTCGGGCAGGGGCAGATACCTGTCCTTGCCCAAAAGATACTCCACGGAAGAAACTATCCCCGCATCTATCTCCCCCGCTCTTAGCTTCTCAACCAGCTCCGAAGGGTGCCCCTCTACTATCTCAAACCCCTCAAGCCTGTAAAAGAGGGGTAGCGTGTTCAAGTACTTAACCTTACCTACCCTGAGCATTGCAGACGGAAGGCTTTTATTATAAGCCCCGACGTGGCTCATGGTAGCGGGTGGGGAATTGGTTATAATCCTAAGGAGTCGGTATGAAAAGGCTTCTCAGCATAGAGAATCTAACGATTCTGGCCATAGTGGCGGGGGCGATAGTGGGAATATACCTGCCGCAGGCAGGTCTGTCTATAAAGATACTGGGAGACATATTCCTAAGCCTATTGAAGATGATTATAGTCCCCTTGGTCTTTACCTCCGTCTTCATAGCCATGCTGGGACTGGGGAACATGGGCAAGTTCAGGGACGTGGGGATAAAGACCATGCTCTACTACTTTTGCACCACCGCTCTGTCCGTTCTGGTGGGCCTCGTGGTAGTAAACCTGCTTGAGCCGGGCAAGGGATTTGAGATAAGCTCCAAGCCAGAGGCGCCCGAGGTGAAGGAGCTCACCCTCAGGGACATAATCTTTAACCTGATTCCCTCCAACCCCCTTCAAAGCATGGCTCAGGGGAACGTTCTGCAGATAATCTTCTTCGCCGTGATGCTGGGGCTGGCTATGCTGACGGTAAAGAGGGAGTACCTCACTCACGTGAAGGACTTCTTTGAGGGTATAAATGAGGCTCTCATAAACCTGACCAAGTGGATTATAAAGCTGACCCCTATCGGGGTATTCGCGTTGGTCTCCTTCATGGTGGCCAGCGTCGGTATAGAGGCCTTCCTGTCCCTGTGGAAGTATGCCCTTGCCGTGGTGCTGGGACTGGCCATTCACGCCTTTATAACTCTACCCATCTTGGGCTTTTTGATAGGGAGATACAACCCCTATAAGTACTTCCTTCAGGTTAGAGAAGCGCCCCTGCTGGCCTTCTCTACCGCCTCAAGTGCGGCAACCCTGCCCGTCTCCATGCAGGTGGCCGAGGAGAAGGCGGGAGTGAAGAAGGAGACCGCCGGCTTCGTTCTGCCCTTAGGAGCCACCATAAACATGGACGGGACGGCTCTGTACGAGTCCGTGGCGGCGGTCTTTATAGCCAACGTTTACGGGATAGACCTGTCTCTGGGACAGATGATAACCATATTCCTAACGGCCACCCTCGCCTCCATAGGCGCCGCCGCAATACCGGGTGCCGGGCTCGTTATGATGACGCTGGTTCTGAGTTCGGTGGGCATACCCTTAGAGGGTATAGGCCTGATAATAGCCGTGGACAGATTCCTTGACATGCTAAGGACTGCCACGAACGTCTGGGGAGACCTGAACGGAGCAAAGATAGTTGACAGGTTTGTGAAATGAAAGTGTCCGCCTTTGTCATCACCGGCTTCCTCGGTAGCGGAAAGACGACCCTGATACTGAACTCCGTTAAGGAACACCTGAGAGACAAAAGGGTGGCCGTGGTGGTCAACGAGTTCGGTGAGGTGGGACTGGACGGGAGCATAATTGAGAAGGTTTACTCTCAGGTTCTTGAGATATCCGAGGGCTGTATATGCTGCAAGCTGAGTCAGGAGTTTGAAAGCTCCATGGTTAAGCTGATACAAGAATACTCACCGCAGGTGGTCGTAGTGGAAACATCAGGAACTTCCGAGCCTTTTCCCATAATGTTCAGCCTAAAAACCGTGGGGTGTTCCTTAGAAGGGGTGCTGTGCGTTATAGACAGCAAGAACTTCCACAGATACAAAGATGAAGAGACCGCCAAGTACCAGCTTGCCTCTTCCAACATCGTAGTCCTCAACAAGACCGACCTCGTATCGCAAAGGGAGCTTGAGGAGCTTGAGAAAGAGGTAAAGAGCATAAAGGCCAAATACAAACTTAAAAATATGTTCGCAAAGGACGATAAAGATAATCCTTACGTAATTTACAGAGCAGTGAGGGGTAAGGTGCCCAAAGAGGTGTTTGAAGGTGTAGGCAGTCCTATGGAAGTCCTTCGTTCCGTGGAGAGCGGCCACGGGCACGGCCTTTCCCAGAGGGTAGTGAGGTTTAAAGACGAGATGCCTTACGAGAGCCTGGAAAGCTACCTGAAAAGCCTCCCCGAGCAGGTTTACAGAGCCAAAGGCATAGTCAAGCTAAAGGAGCTGGAGCATCCCGTATACGTCCACTACGTCTTTGGAGACTATGAAATAGGCGAGCCGGCAACCGATTACGAGGGAGAGTCCTTCTTGGTTCTGATTGGCAAATTTAGCAATTTAGAATATATTAATAGTCTAATTTGACCATGCGACACAAACTCATCTTGGCCTTAGCACTTCTAACCTTCGCAGTTTTCGGCGTGGCATTCCTCTCCCTGAACGTTAAGAAGGTATCCACCTTGGGAGAGCACAGCCTAAGCACCCTTGAACTGAGCGATGTGAACATACTCTACAGGGACTTTGCCACGCCCCGAGAGGTGGAAGAGATAGAGTGCGAGAGGGTAAAGCCGGTCGTCTATTCAAACCTTGACCTGAGCGAGGTAAAGCCCGAAGACAGAAAGAGACTCTTTATAAACGCCCTGCTTCCTTCAGCTTTGATAGCCAACTACAGGGTGTCCCAGGAGAGGGAGAACCTTCTGAGGATACTGGGCAAGATAGAAAAGGGAGAGCAGATTACCGAGCTTGAGAAGGGATATCTTGAGTATCTGCTCTCCAAATACAGAGCGCAGAGCGTAGAAGAGCTACTGGACAAGGTTATGCCTGTTCCCGTCAGCCTGCTGCTGGCTCAGGCTGCCATAGAGAGCGGTTGGGGAAGGTCAAGAGCCTTCAGGGTGGCCAACAACTCCTTCGGAATGTGGACTTTCAAAGAGAACGCAAAACACATAAGGGTTGTGGGAACCAACATTAAGCTAAGAAGCTTTGAGAACCTATTGGAGTCCGTGGAGAACTACATCTATACCCTAAACGTGGGTTGGGCTTATAGAGGCTTCAGGCAGAAGCGTTTTTATACACAGGACTCCCTTGAGCTTGCCGATACCATGAGGTTCTACTCGGTGCAAAGGGAGAGATACGTCAGAAAGATAAAAAGGCTGATATTGGCCAACGACCTCAAGAGATACGACAACTGCAAGCTTGACCTCTCTTTTCACGCCGTTGAGTAAAGATATGTCAGAAATAGCTGAAGTGAGCAGTTATAAATAATTGGTATGGGTAAGGAACGGGAAAACCAAAGTATTGCATCACTATCTAAGGATATGCTTTTTGAACTTGCCGAAAGAAGGCGCCTGGACATATCACGCTTTAATTTTGACGTTGATAAATGCTACTACGCTGAGTATAAAGATAAAATAAACAAGGCCGATGACACAATCTTCAATTCAGCTTTCGTCATACCGGATATGTACGACGGTAAAGGGATAATAGTTATCGTAGATACCTTTATACCGGAAGCTTTAATGGATATTTTGATAGATTGTAGTAAGGAAGCCGTTGAACAATACCTACAGATATACCACGATGCGGAGAAAATAACGTACTACGAAGAAGCTATTTTAGAAATCAAAGATTAATCGGCACTTTCTTTTGATAAACCAGCAAGCTGCTTTCCTTTTCCTTTTTTACCTTGAGGAATATCATAATTTGATTTTCTGGAAACGCGTGTATAATAAGAGCCAGTAAAGGGCGACGCAGGAGCGCCCAGCTACCTTGGCAACTGAATAGGGCTAAAAACGGCTCTGAGCTTAGAGCCATGCGCTCGGGAAGGAAATCGCTCATAGAGCGTTAAAATTTGAACTTTATGGTAAAAACTTGCCTTCCCGCCTTCTGAGGCCGTTGTGCCTCAATATTCTCAGAAGAAGGGTTGCAGTTATCCCTGCAAAGGAAGGGATTGCGACACGTTTCCGTTAGGAAGCTGGTAGTACTCCGTCTTCTTGCCGGTTGCAGTTATCCCTGGAAAGAAAGGGATTGCGACAGAATCTCGATCATTCCCCTCAAGCTGAGGGGGAAAGTTGCAGTTATCCCTGCAAAGAAAGGGATTGCGACCCTTCTAGCCATTCTTTCGGCATATAGATTGTGTCGAACTTATGTTTGCCGTTTGAGAGTCTGGGTTGAAGTTATCCCTGGAAACTAAGGGATTGCATCTCTTCACAACGTTCAATCTGTATGTTAACCCTCACATGTCAGAAACCGGTCCCCATAGAAGTTCTCATATACTATGATGAGGAAAAGGTTAGTTTCCCTCGGACTCATAGGAAGCCTGCTATTTACCTCAAGCGCGCAGGCTTTTCCCTTTGCAATACCTGCCATCCCCTTCCTTGCAGGAACCGCAGGTTGTATAGCAAAAAAGGCACTGACCTTTATAGCCACCTCTGTAATAGAGGACAAAATTATAGAGAGCATAGCCAGCGAGGTATTAGGATTGATAGAGGATTTAACCTACGACATGGTCGTGAACGGTAGGTTCGGGTATTCCGGCCACGACAGGAACATAAAGGGAATAATAGGTGAAAAGATAGCGGAAATCTTTTTAGAGAAGGCATCTCGCAACGATAGATTTGCAGAATACATCGGAGATGTGCTGGGATTGGATACGGATTCGGTCAAAAACTTGCAGATACTCACCTACTCCAAACAAGTGAACAACAGCGGTTTTGACGTGCTCGCCTGTTCGGATAGCGACATATACTTCGTGGAAGTAAAGTTCGGAAGTGCTATGTTGTCTGCAAGACAGAAGGATTCCGGCTACTTAAGCAGAAATATAAGAATATACAAAGATAGCATAGACTACTCCTGCCCAACCATAACCTCTGAAAACGTGCACACCCTCCTCTTTAGAGTAAACCACGTTGACACCTCAACCTACAGAATAACTATATGTCCTCTATACAAGAGCGGGTACTGCAGGTCTGTATCCTTCAAGCTCTCCTATTGGGAAAGGCGCAAAGTTCAAAGAGCTGTATCCAGGGAAGCTTTGAAAATCATAATTAAATCCAAGTTCAACCTCAGTGAAGAACAGATAAGGCGCATAAGCAAACTTCTAAGATACATAGACCCCATGGACCTGGAAGAGCTTAAAGAGTTAGTAGGTAAGTTGACCAACACACTGAGACTGATAAAATTGGTCAGGTTTACTCCCTGCTGAGGACTTATCCCCAAAGCCGTAGGATTGTCTATATAACTTGACATTTTCCGATTGTTTATCATTTTTGTAAACTGAAATGGACATAAAAGCTTTCCACAGAGGAAATTTGATAGGTATACTCTTTGAGAACTCAAGCAGAGAGTATGTCTTTGAATACTCGGACAAAGCGGATACACACCTTTGCCTATCCATGCCAAACACACAGCGTATCTACCTTAGCAGCTTTCACCTACACCCTTTCTTTGATTCCTTCATTCCCGAAGGCTATCTATTTGAGCTTCTCAGAAACCTGATAAACAAGAGAGAGGGAAAGGCTGACGACTTTATCATGCTCTACTACCTCGCCGCAGGAGTGGAAGGAAGAATAATGCTTGAGGGCAAAGAAGGACTCAAAGAAGATAAAGTCCTTTCCCTTGAAGAAGTGCTTGAGAACGATACATGGGATACATTTAAACTCTTGCTAAGTATCTTCCTCTACAAGAACGCAATCTCGGGAGTTCAACCCAAGACCATAGCCTCTCTTGAGAATAAGGTCGCACTTGAAATTAGGGAATACATAATCAAAACCTTCGGGAACGAATACCCTGAGCTTGCAAGGAATGAATACCTTTGCATGAAAGCTGTAAAGAGAGCGGGAATAAAGACTCCCACTACACACCTTTCCAAGGGTGGTAAGTTTCTCGTGGTAGAGAGATTCACCTACGACAGAACAGGCAGAGAATACCTCGGATTTGAGGAGACAGCCTCCTTACTCGGTAAGGTAAGGGAGTCCAAGTATGAAGGGAGCTACGAGCAGATAGCAAAGGTCATAAAACTGTTTTCCACCTTTCCGGAGGAAGACCTCAAGGCTTACTACAAGCTCATGGTCATGAACTTCCTCTTGAGAAACGGAGACGCTCACTTAAAGAATTTTGGACTTATATACAGGGACGACTTTTCAGAGATAAGGCTCGCTCCCGCCTACGATGTGGTGTGCACTACAGTTTACGTTCCCGACGATAGGCCTGCACTCTTTATGCACGGCACAAAGAGGTGGCACGGTAGAGATAAACTCACGGATTTCGGCATGAGGTTCTGCGGACTGTCCAAGGAAGAGGCTGAGGAGCTTTACCAAGAGTGCGAGGTCGCCGTAAGGGAAGAGATGGAAGAAGTAAAGGAATACGTGAAGGAAGAGCCGAGCTTTAGGGAGATAGGAAACAAGATGCTCAAGGAGTGGGAAAAGGCACTCACACACGCTTAAAAAGAGTAAAGGAGGCGTGAGCTATGGACTACGAAAGACTCGGGAAGCTCATAAGGCAGAGGCGAAAGGAAAAGGGGTGGACTCAGGAAGAGTTTGCAAGAAAGGTCGGACTCTCAAGGCAGGTCATCAGCAACCTTGAGAACGGAAGGCTTGGAAGCATAAGGTTCGTGAAGATGGAACACATACTCAGAGTTTTGGGTTATGACCTATGCATTACCCCCTTCAATCCATTCAGGAAAGAAGAGCCTTTCCTATGCGAGCCTCTCAGTAGAAAACCTTTATCAGGAAAAAGCTGAACCTGTTGGCTTTTACTATGTCTTCAATCTCTTCCTCGGTGAACACCTGTCCCTCCGCGGGTCGTTTTTTTATCTGGAACACCAAAGCTCTGTCCCCGGCTTTGAGCTTTATCGGCTCCCTCCTCAATTGAACCTCCCTTCTGAGCATCTTAGATAGCACCTGAGCTGTAGCACCGTGGGATATATAAGACTCATATCCGCCATCAAGAACTCTAACCGCCTCTTGCATAGATAGCTCCTCTATATCCACCAACGCTTTACCCTTTTCAAGCATATTGAGAGAGAAAGCGTTCAGCAGGTATAAATGTCCGTCTTCCGAAGGAGCGAGAGCATAGACCACTTTACCTTTATGAACAAGCTCAAGACAGACATAATCTTCCAAGAAATACCCCAGTGCGAAGGAGAAGGGATTGGAAACCTCCAGGTGCAGCTTTTTGCATCCTCTTCCCACCGACTTTATCTCCCTGCTCACGTAGAAGGCAAGCTCAAGGAGGTTATCGTCATGATGTTCCCCCTCCGGTAGCTTTATTTCAAGAGCATCTTCCCTTCCCTCTATCTTGGTTTTGAGATTGACGAATATCTCCTTAACATCTTTAGGTCTGCTGACGCTAACGAGCTTCTCCACGGCTTGCGTATCGGGCACATCTCTGTCGCTGGAAAGCGAAAACGCTACCCGATAGGTTCCCCTGTCGTACTGGTAGAAATCAACCGGAAGCCTTGACTTTGCCAGCACGGAACCCAAGTAAAATGTCATTGCCAGAACCTTGCTGGTTATTCCCACCTTAATCGGTAGGTAGTTCTCATTTATGCTCTTGAGCCGGGTAGATACAACTTCAAGCCAATCTGCAAAGTTGCCGAAGGATTCTACAGTTTCCTCAAAGGATTCTCCGTAAATCAGAGGGTAAGACAGATGAAAGACATCTCTTATGTAAGCCTCTTCAAACTTGAACTCCCTCAAGAACGGAGAGGGATCTGTTGAAGGTAAAGAGGCGAGCGGTATTGAAAGAGATAAGATAAAGCCTTCAAGGTCCCTCAGGTCTTTCATACAACTTGAGGGGTAAACGAGAGGGATTCCCTCTTTTTTGCAAAACTCTCTCTTCTCTCTGAGAAAGCTCACCTCTTCAAGCTCTCCTTCCGGAGTTATAACCCCCGTGAAGGCCAAATCTCTAAACTTGCCGTGAAAGGCCAAAGACGCATATACGGAAAGCATGTAAGAGCTGCTTCCCTTCCAGTCAAACTCCGAGCTAAAGGCTATTGCGAATCCGGTTCCGGAGAGCTTAGCCAAGAGGCTTAGGTTCTCAGGTGGCTCACCACCTATAAGAATAACCCTCTCCCCTCTTATTGGTACCAGGAGAGCTTTCACCAGCTGCGCCTTTCTATTCCCCGGATTAACCACCGGAAATACGGCATACCTCTCCTCAGAACCGAGGATTTCTTTGGCAGTCTCCGTATTAATCCCCAGCTTGGAAGAAAGCTTTTCCGGAGGGACTATGTCCTTCCTCGCTCTGAAGACCTGAAGGCTCAGGTAATTGAGCCGAGCGCTCTCAAAGGGGAAGCTCTCCAAAAGCCTATCAATGTCCCGAGCGGATATAGCCGATGGTTTTCTGAGGAAATCCTTAAGCAGAGCTATCTTTTGGGACTCGTTTAGAACTTTAAACATCTTCAATCCTCAGTGATTCTTCAAGCAGAGAGTAGTCGTAGCTTTCGGGAGCAAGGGGGAGTTCTATCTTTTCGGGAAGCTTACCCTCAAAAAGGACTATCCTATCCTCCCCTGCCTCAAGCAAAATCCTCTTCTCCTTTCCTACAAGGCTTTTGTCCGGGAGAAGAATTAGCCTTTGGGTCTCAGAGTCGTAAAACCACTCTATTTCCCCCTTCCTACCCCAAGTCTGTTCCTTCTCACCTGCGACGGAGGCAAGCCTTCTGTGCTCTTCAAAGAAGGCACTAAGCTCCGCAAGGCTTTCATCTTCCACGACCGTTTCTACGAAAATAGAGAAGTAACTCTTGCTCTCAAGGGTCTTAAACTCCACCTTAACCCCTCCCCACATACCCCCAACTCCCCTCTTCCTCCCTTCATAGACATCGTCTACCTCCTGCATCTGCTCAGGGGTAAGCTGTGCAACCTTAAATATCCGCCTGTTTCCGAACCTTTTTGGGAAGTTCTCCAAAGGAACCTCAAAGCCAAGGTCTGTCTCTACGATGAAATGTTCCCCGTTCACGCTCACGAGAACGTCGTCGGGCGTTGCCAATTCCCAAAACTTTGAGAGCGGAAGCAACTCAACGTAGCCGTTTACGTATATTCTGAATACGAGAAGATACATCTCCATTCCGTCCGGGCTGGGGAAAATCTCTATCACATCTCCCTCCTCGGGTTCTTCTACCGGTTCTACCTCTTTGGGAGATACGTCCTTCGGTAGCGGTGGAGCTTCTATGTCCAGCCCTTGTATCTCCTCGTAGTCCTCTTCGGGTTTCAGAGCGCTTTTATAAAGCTCCAGTATTTCATGCAGGGGGGACATCTTTATTCCACCTCCTTACATAACTCTAAACGAAGTTTTTCGCAGGTTTCTGACAGCACTACCTTGGTAAACTCCAACATAAGCTCTCTCGTAATCCCAAGTCTCTTAAGCTCGTCTCCGAATTCCTCAACTACCCGCCTTTTGCGCGATACGTCCTTGTAGATAGCATCATCGGATTTATTGCCCCACAGACACTTATACCTCTTTGAATCCAGCATGTAGCAAAAATACTTAACGTTCTCGGTCTTTACCTTCTTTTTGAATGTTTCCTTAAGCTCCATGAGCTCGTAGGTTCTAACAATCTCAGGTGCCGCCACCCTATCCATAAAGGGTGTTTTTTCTTCTTCTTCCTGCGACATGTCCGATTCCGCTATCTCAAACTTCCTGCTCTTGTCCTTCTTTAAGAAATCTATTAAGAAGTTGCGGGCGGAGGTGGATATATACGCCCTCAGCTCCGAAGGCTCACTTAGCAAAGTTGAAACCCTCTCTTTATTCTCTAAAAGCTTAAGGATGAAGGCGCTCGTTAGGTCCTTGATGTCTTGGTAGTTCAGGTTTCCCTTGCTCTTTCTATTTATTATGCCCGCAAGGTAGCTAAATAGCTTCTGATACCTTCTGTTGTCTATCGTGCCATCAAATAGAGCTTTTACAAGCTCCCCGAATTCCTTAGCTTCCAACCCTCAAGCTCCTCCTCTACTATAAACCTAACCTGGTCATCAAATACGCTTTCCTTACACTCCCCGCACAGGGTAGAATTCTTGGCAAGCAGCTTTTTGGAGATTCTAACCACTATCCTGCACTCGTTTTTACCCAACCTTCTTTTAAATATGCGAGACCTTTCACCCATCCAGCGGCATCTTCTTTCCTTAATCTTGCACTCTTTTAATAGCACCTCAGGTAAAAAGGTGCCTATTCCGTAGGCTCTATCAAGCTTGCACCTGTACACGTTAAGCTCCAGGGTGGTCAAAAGAAGCAGATAAACGTGTTTTTGAGTGCATTTGACCACTATAAAAGGCCTTTTCTTCTTAATGTTCCACGCACGCCCCTTGGGTTCTATGTGATACCATACCCTCTCTTCATCGTACTGGCCCAGAGAAAGTTCCGGGAAGGATACACGTTCCCAAACGCTCTCCTCAAACTTGAACATAACCCCATGAAGATTATACCACCCTAACTTCCACTTTCAATTCGCTGCCGCTGTCCTCGGACTCTCACTCAGCCTTCTCTTTATGTACACAAGTCCGTATACGGAGACGAGTATGTATAAAATCCAGAAAGCCAACTGGTGGAGGCTGGCTAAATAGTTCCAGCTTGCATGCAGGAGCATGCCCAGCGCCATGTATTTCGCGAAGTCGGAAAGCCTTATCTCCCCGGCATACAGCCTGCCAAGAGCGTAGCCCCATATAGAGGAAAAAACCGCATGTCCGGGATTAAAGCGTGTATATAGAACTGACTCAAACCTTGTGAAATAGCTTATGTTCTCTATAAAGGCAAAGCCGAGTGCGCAGAGCGTTGCCGCATAAAGCCCCGTCCTGCCGTCTCTTATGAATCTCCTGACGGTCGGTAAGGCAAGCACTGCAAGCAACTTGCCCGCTTCCTCAACCAACCCTGCATGTGCACCGGCTGAGGTTAAAAGCTTTAAAGTTGGGTCCATCATCAATATTGGGGTAAGGATTCGGTACAAGATTAAAGAAAACAGCACGGACAGCGTTCCTGAAATAAACAGAAGCTCAAGGGACAATCTCCATCTGAAGGAGTTGTCCTCGTTGTTATACCAATAGGTGAGCAGTAGCATATAGATTGAGGCCACGATGAAGGCTACGGAAGCGAAAAACTGAGTGGTATATTTCTCGTACTTGAATATGAAGAAAATCCTCTTTTCTTCTACGCCGAACGCAACCATTATGAAGAGGGAAACGAGTATAAGTATCACTTGGATTATGAAAAACTTCTTCTTCTCACTTGACATCGCTTCCCTCCTTTTGCCTTTCTCTTCCCAGAGCTTCCATAACGTCCTCTATGGAGAGCCGTTTCTCAAAGAGGGTATTCACCAGCTTTATCAAGACCCAGATTACGATAAGGGGTATCAGTATAACCTGCACGACTACCATGCTTATGTAAAGCAACAAGAGGCCAACCAAGGCGTTAACTATTTCTCCCTTATTTTGCCACAGACGCTTGGCTCCCTCTTTCAATGCATCTGCCTTATCCTTCAAGTTATCTATAAATCCCTTATCCTCGTCGGCCGAAAGCTCCTCGTCATCTCCCACAAGGCTGAGGATTTCAAGGGACTCCTGAATCTGAGGCTCAAATACATCTGCATATATAGTGTTGTTCACGATGCCGCTTACCGGTAGAGCCAATCGCAAAGCGAGAAGCAGTACCATGAGATTCATCAAGAACCTTGAGAACTTCCTGAACCTCAACCACCATATACCGGGTATCAGAAGCAGCAGCATGTAAGAGATGAGCTTGGGTGTGTAGAACTGGAGTATCTCTTTGGATATCTTCATCAGTCCCAAAGAGGCTATGGAAGTCGTAAGAACCGTTGATAGGCGCTCTACCGCATCGTCAACGGGGTCAAGAAACTGACCTACATGGATGGTAGAGGAGCCCGAGAATAGGAAGGAAAAACCGACCTCCACCTCCGTTTCCTTTGCCACCGACACTATGGCGTTAATGATTCTGGCAGCCGCGTATGTAGTGACGGCTTTGACTATCGCCGAGTTAAAGTACTCGTCGCCGTATTTGTCTAAGAGAGGCAGCTCCTGGGGTAGGAACCTAATCAGTAATGCCAAGACTATAATTACAGCCGTGAGTTTTTTCTTCCCGAGCTTTCTCATCATACTATTGAATAACGGGATTAAATCCTAATTCCTGACACAGAATCCGAAAGTTCAAAAATTAACCTGAGGAATATCATAATTTGACTTTCTGGAAATGCGTGTATAATAAGAGCCAGTAAGGGGCGACGCAGGAGCGCCCAGCTACCTTGGCAACTGAATAGGGCTAAAAACGGCTCTGAGCTTAGAGCCATGCACTCGGGAAGGAAGTCGCTCATAGAGCGTTAAAATTTGAACTTTATGGTAAAAACTTGCCTTCCCGCCTTCTGAAACCCTTGTGCCTCAATATGTCCAGAAGAAGGGTTGCAGTTATCCCTGCAAAGGAAGGGATTGCGACAAAGCGTAGCCGCTTCAAGTGCCAGTCCGGTATTTTGTTGCAGTTATCCCTGCAAAGGAAGGGATTGCGACCATAGCATAGCAGATCCCGGTTGTTGGGGTAATTACATATCGTTGCAGTTATCCCTGCAAAGGAAGGGATTGCGACCTTTCCTATTGGCAACCGTCGTGTTAACCATATCTTGTTTCGTTGCAGTTATCCCTGCAAAGGAAGGGATTGCGACAGGCAAGAGGTCCTATACGTCTCTAGAAAAGAAGGTTGCAGTTATCCCTGCAAAGGAAGGGATTGCGACTGGACTTGCTTGCCTCCCTGACAAATTCTTTTTTAATCTTTGTTGCAGTTATCCCTGCAAAGGAAGGGATTGCGACTGTTTTCTTTCCAGTCTGGCTTTTAGCCTGTAGAGCTTTGTTGAAGTTATCCCTAGAAAGAAAGGGATTGCTGTTCTTTACAGCACCCAGTTTGTATCTTCAGATAGACTGCCTATGCGCCTTATCTCACTTTTAGAACTCAACCTTATGAGTGCAAACCTGTCTGCGGTATCAAGCAACTCCTTTATTTCATCTACAGACACGTCTCCTTCCAGCTCAAAGAAGCTAAACTGTGCGTGAAAGCCTTTGTTCTTCAAACGTTTCATAATCTTTGTCCGCTTTGAATTGGAAGAAACATCATAACAAGCTACATATCTTTTCATCTCATACTATCTCCTATACCTACGAGCGAGGCCTTTATACCCTCTAAGACTTCGTCCTTTATACCTTCAAACCAGTTTAAAAACTTGTTGTAGCTGTCTTTTTTAAGATAGAATCCCTTTCCGGACTTGAGAAAATCCTTCTCTGAGAAAGTTTTCAAGTTTATAGGTTCCTCCAACCTCTTTGTGATAATGGGTCTCACGGGTTCTATAACGTCCGAGCAAAAAGATGCATGGGTTCCTCTCTTTGAGTGTAAGAATGAAATATAGGGGTCGTATCCGAGAAACAGAACCAACGGAAGTGCAAGTGAGTATGCAAGTGTATAAGACAAGCTGAGCAAAGCGTTTACGGGGTCTGTAGGTGGTCTGTAAGACCTGCCTTTAAAGTCCAGGCTACTGCCGGCTATATTTTCCCTGAACTTATCAAACATCTTTCTGGATACTTCACCCTCAATACCCATAAGCTCCTCAATACTTCTTGCTTTAGAAACTCTCCTCTTTGCAGCGCTAAGATTAAGTTCATAGAGTCTCTCAACTGAAAGTATTTTCTCTATTACTATGCGGCAGGCAACCTTAAGCCTTTTGTTTTTAAAGGCACCGTATTGATTTAACCTATTTTTGTTTCTGCTTGAGATGGTCTGAGGGAGAAGTGAACCTTTAAGTGTGCCAAACTTTGACATAAAGTACACAGGAACTCTGTTCAAAGTCAAAAGGTTGATTGCCTCGGCACTCATATTGGCCGAACCTACACACACGAGAGCCTCTAAATATCGCACCGGCACCTCCGTTGAACCCGAACCGTTGGACACCCTCAGCCGTTCACCCTTCTTGTTTACGTTCGCTCTTCCGAAGGCCACGAGAAAACGCCTGTGGCTCATATTATCTCTATATTCCAAAACTCTATGGGATAGCCTTCAAAAACCTCTATCTCCTCCACCGGATAGAAAAACACCCTGTCCTGCCTTGGATTTACCAACCTTTTTGCTTCCATGTAAAGCCTGTCCAGTTCACCACGGCTTATATCCGGAAGATAGAAGACGCTCAATTGAATACGGTATCCGTATTTGCTCAGCAACCTTGAGAGTTTACTCCTCCTGCCGGTGTCGGAAACATCGTAGGCAACCAAATACTTCACAATCATTTAATAACCTTGTTAGGTGCAGGGTTCTGACAAAGAGCTTGACCTAAGAAACCATAGTTAGAACTCTACTGCGCACCAACCCAAGACGCTTCCTTCTCCGGTTATCTTTCTCGTTTTGTTCAGCTCGTTCCGTGCCATTGGAACTACCTCTCTATAGACCTTCTCGTATAGCTTGGGGTTCACCTTTTTAAGAAGGAGCATAACCGTTATGCTAAGAAAACCCTGATGTTTCCCAATCCTGAGCAGAAAACTTCCCTTCTTTCTTAAAGCGTTAATCTTTGACAGGTCGTTTATAGCCCCGTTTATGCCGTGCCTTTGGAAAAATCCGGCGTCCTCTTCCAAGAGAAACCCGTAAAAGGTGCTCGCGCTCTCTTGCAAAAACTCAAGGGTCAGCTTATCAATGTAAGGGTTCTGGCTGACCTTTTTTAGAGCTTTTTTATGTTCCTCGTCTATCTGTATGTTTATATCAAATTCAGAACCCGGCTTTATAAGCTCGTGCGGTTCAGAGAAACCGCGGTTAGAACCAACGAGACCTATGCTATCAATATAAAGAACCTCCTCCGGAGATATCGGTTTAGAATCGCTGACAACAACAGCTTTAAAGAGGTCATACTTGGCGTCCTCCAACCCGGTGTATCTGAAAAACAGGTTTTCAATCCTTTCCATTGCGGTCTTCCACGGGTCCTTATCCTTTGACTCAAGAGTGAGAGCGTATTTGATAGACTGTATTATTCCTCTCAAATATTTATCGTCGTCCCTTTTTATACTGTCTAAAAAAACTCCAAAGATAAATATCGTCCTGAGCGCTCCCTTAACTTCCGAACCTGGTATGTAAACACCTTCCACACTCTTGATATGGGACTTTATTGATTTGAACTCTCTATCCCTGAGGGAAGTTTTACATTCAAGGGAATATAAAGGGTTTAAATTCAATCTGTTATCTCTGACAAAATCCCCAAGGTGCCTTGAAAAGCCAAAGTCGCGGACATCATTCCGTAGGCTCAGAAGTATGTTTCTGAGCCTCTGACCGAAGTAAGAATTTGTAAGCTCCTTTACGATGTGCTCAACCGGGAATATACCCACTTTTCCCGTATCTTTCTGATACTCCCAAGGGATTATCTCTTCACCGTCACCGATATGAACGGGTGTTATTGTCCTCAGCTTCATAATTACTCCCTCACATACAGCGGAAAGGCAAAGCCGTAATGGTATATGATTCTATCTCCGGCGGAGAGTGCCGGTTTAAGCTCGCCGTAAAAATCCTTCGGTTCTTTAAGAGTTAGGCTTGAGCCTTTTGTCAGATAAATGCACCTTCTCTTCCATATCTGTCCCGATATACGGCCGTAGTAATTATCAACCGCAGATAGCACAGGAAAGAGGTCGTAATAACTGCTCTCCAGCAAAAAAGAATCATCTTTAAAGGTGGGAGACAGGGATACCATCTTACTGGTTTTATCCTCAACGTAGTCCTTTAGCCAACCTCTATCCTCCTCAAAGCTGACCTCAGCGTATCCCATTCCCGTGGTTTTATTCCCGCCTATCTGGGTGAACCTGAGAGCGGATTTCACCATAGATATGTAATTCTCGTTCCTGAAGTGGATAAAGACGGAAAAAGGAGAGCCGATATAGACAGCCTCCTCGTTGTATAACTCTCCGCCTTCGGTAGTCCAGGTGATGCGGTTTATACTCGCATGCGGCTGGTTCACGGACTCAACGGCAGGCTTTGTCTCCTCTTTTCCCTTAACCTCTTCCCAGAGTTCTCTTTCTGTTTTTATTTCACCCTCAAGTACCTTTTTGAGAACGCTTTCATTTATGAACCTTACCTCTTTAGCCTTTTTGCGTTCCTTATACTCGTTATAATCCTTTGGCTCACCC